>DFYP01000089.1 GCA_002382645.1 Desulfovibrio sp. UBA4079
GGTCACGGACATCCCGGGCAGGGCCGCGCGGGCCAGCCCGGCCAGCCAGGACGAAGGCGCGGCCAGGGCCGGGTTCAGGCGGCGCAGTTCCGCCCGCTGGGCGGCCTGACGCTCCCGGGCCTGGGGGAACAGGCGCGGGCAGGGCTCCAGGCAGCCCTCCACCGCCCCGGGGCAGTCCAGGGGATAGGCGCAGCCGCCGGTGAGCAGCCCGGCGTCATGCAGGGTCAGGACCAGGGGCCGGTCCGCGGGCAGGGCCGCCAACAGCGCGGTCCAGTCCAGGGTGGCGTGCAGGTGCAGGAGCGTGTGGCCGGACAGGTCGCGACCGGCCTCCCGGGCCGGGGTGGCCAAGGCCTCCGGCTCCTCGGCGGTCTCGAAGCCCAGCTCCGAGGGGAGCCCCAGGCCGGGCAGGCGTTCGTGCAGGAGCCGGGCCACGCGGGCCGCGCCCCCCCGCCGCTGCAGGGCGGTGTGCTGACGGACCGCCCGGACATCCTTCACGGCGCGGTTTCCAGCAGGTCGTGCTTGAGGGCCCAGAGCACCAGGAAGGCGGCCTGGTCCGCGCTGATCCCGGTGAGCTCCACCAGGCGCGCCTGCATCTCCCCGGCGGCCACGGGCTTGCGGGCCAGGAACACGAGTTTCTTGAGAGCCTCGCCGTCCACCAGTCCTTCCAGCCCGGCATAAACCAGGGGGAAGTCCAGGCCCCGGTAGAAGACCTGACCCGTGCGGCCGACGACCAGGCGCGCGTCCGGGGCCAGGGTCCGGGTGGGATAGTGGCCGAACAGCGGGCCAAAGGCCGGGTGCAGGGGGTGCCGGGCGCTGCGGGCCTTGGCCTCGTCCACCGGAAGGGCCTGCAGCTCCTCCCAGAGGTCCAGGTACCGCTGGATCACCGAGGCCCAGGAGAACTCCTCCAGGGCCCGGCGGCGTCCGGCCCGGCCCATGTCCAGCCGCAGCCGGGGGTTGGCCGTGAGGGACTCCAGGGCCTGGGCCAGGCCGTTCACGTCCACGGCCAGGGCCTGGGCCAGGTAGAGGTGGTACTGGTTGTCCGGCAACACCGGGGCCAGGAGGTCCGCGGCCGGGGTTTCGGCCAGGCCCGTGCAGGGGATGAGCAGGCCGGTCTCGCCGTGGACCACCAGGTCCTTGTAGCCGTCGTAGTCCGAGGCCACCACGGGCAGGCCCGCGGCCGCGGCCTCCAGGAGCGTCAGGCCGAAGGTCTCCTGGGGGTTGTCGGCAATGGACACGAACAGGTCGCAGGCCTCGTAGAGCCGGGCCTTGCGCTCGGCATCGGGCCGGGCGAAGAGGTGCAGTTCCAGGCCGATGTTCTTGGCCAGCCCGCGGATGGTCTCGGGAAAGTCGTCGCCCTCCTCCACCCAGCCGGCCAGGACCAGCCCGGCCGAGGCCCGGTCCGCGCCCTGGGCGAAGAGGCTCTGAAAGGCCCGCAGCAGGGGCAGGAGGTCCATCTTGGAATAGTGCGAGAGCCGGCCGAAGACCAGGGACAGGACCCGGCCCTGGGGCAGGTCCAGGGCTGCGCGGGCCTCCTGGCGGGCCTCCCGCGAGGGCTCCTGGAACTCCCCGGGGTCCACGCCCAGGGGGATCTGGGCCAGGGTCGGCGCCGGATACTCCTCGGCCGAGAGGCCGTAGTCCCGGCGTAAGCTCGCGAACTGGTTCTCCACGGCCTGTTTGCCGGTGCGCGAGGTGGCCACGATGCAGTCCCGGGCCGTGGTCCCGGGCCAGAGATGGGCCAGGAAGCGCGCCGGATAGTCGGCGTAGGACAGGGAGTGGATGGGCCCGGTGATGGGGAACAGGCGGCGGGAACAGGCGTTGCGCACCCGGGCCAGGCTGGCCTGGTGCAGGATGCAGTCGGACTGGTGGAAGCAGTGGAAATCCTGGGCGGCCAGGGCCTGGGGCAGGATCCGCCGGTCCGGCAGGTGCACCTTTCCCGAGGCCCAGAGGTCCGGGAAGAGCCGGGCCAGCTGGCTGGCCAGGCCGTCGCGCAACCCCTGGTCGGCCAGGAAGAAGTGGTACTCGTCAAAGGGATCGGCCGTGAGCAGGAAGCGCAGAAACTGGGCGTTGGCCATCTTCCTGCCGAGCACGGGGCCGGGCTCCAGAAAAGGGTCCAGGCTGCCGAACAGGCGTTGTCCGTTCATGCCCGGTTCAAATCCTACTTGGGTGGGTTTGTCAAAGGGTTTCGCCCCCCGGCGGTTCAATTTTCCGACGCTCTCCGCCCGGCGATCCTGCTGGATTTCCAGGAATCTTTCGTGCCGAGCCCTTGGCGCTGTTCTTGCAGAATACGCTTGCGGGACACCCGTCCGGCAGTATTTTCCCGGTAAGGAGACCAGGCATGAAGCGAGGCAAGCGACCGGAACTCATGTGGGGCCTCGGGCTGAACGAGTCCGAGAGCGCCCAGATCCAGGAGGCCACCGGCCCCGCGTTTTTCCTGCGCAATTTCCAGAACAACGCCCTGCCCCGGGCCCGCGAGCTGGACAAGGGCGAGAAGCCCTCGGCTGCCTGGATTCCCTGGCGCGTCTGGAACGCCATCCCGGAGCAGAACCGGGAGGCCTTCCGCAGCCTGGAGCAGACCCAGCGCATCCTCATCCAGGAGGACTCGGACAAGCCCGTGGAGATCGAGGAGGTCCTGGAAGAAGGCTTCCTCACCGTGGTGCGCACCCCGCTGACCCGGGCCAAGGTCCAGGACGCCCTGTTCCGCGCCAAGGAAGTCACCAGCCTCTATTCCGACATCTACCGCATGACCGAGGAGATCTTCCTGGAGCGCGAGCTGCTGGCCCGCAAGACCGACCAGCTCCTGTTCCTGAACAAGGTCCTGTCCAGCGCCACCGAGACCATGGACCCGGCCGGCCTGCTCCTGTCCGCCAAGAACGACTTCCGCATGCTCCTGCCCGTGCGCCAGCTGAACGCCGTGTTCTGGCAGCGCGAGCCGGAGCAGGAACACGTTGATGCCGAAATCTTCCTGGACTGCCGCATGAGCCCCCAGGCCGAGGCGTCCTGGGCCGAATTCCTGATGCAGAGCGCCGCGCGCATGGGCGGCAAGCCGGACTCCTACCGGGTGCACCACGTCTGCGGCCCGGAGACCCCCGCGCTCGAGACCGACGGCCCGGCCCAGGGCCGGGTCGTGGCCCTGCCGCTCAAGGCCGGGGACCAGTACTACGGCTGCATGGCCCTGCAGAGCGACCAGGCCGTGCGCCTGGGCAAGGACCAGATCCAGACCCTGCACGCGGCCGTGAACCATCTCGGCCTGGCCCTGCGCAACGCCCTGGTCTTCCGCGAGATCAAGATGCGCGCGGACCACGACGGCCTGACCCGCATCCACAACCGCCGCAGCTTCGACGAGCGCCTAGTGCAGGAGCTCAAGCGCCATCAGCGCTACCGCCAGCCCCTGTCCCTGCTCATGCTCGACGTGGACCACTTCAAGCAGGTCAACGACACCTTCGGCCACCAGGCCGGGGACGAGGTCCTGCGCCGCATCGGCCAGATCCTCCAGGACAGCCTGCGCTCCATGGACCTGGCTGCGCGCTACGGCGGCGAGGAATTCGCCGTGCTCCTGCCGCACACCCCGGAGAAGGACTCCCAGAAGCTGGCCGAGCGCATCCGCAAGCGCATCGAGGACACGGACTTCGGCCTGTCCGCCAAGGATTTCCGGGTCACGGCCAGCATCGGCGTGGCGGCCCTGGCCGCGGGCAGCCTCCAGAAGGAGAACGACCTGGTGCTCAAGGCCGACCAGGCCCTGTACACGGCCAAGCACAACGGCCGGAACATGGTCGTGGTCTCGGGCAAGAAGAAGTCCCGGGCCCGCAGCATGGGCGAATAGCCCGGTTCCAGAAACGAGAAAACCGGGGAAGGGCAGCGGCCCTTCCCCGGTTTTTTTGTTCTTCGCGCTCAGAGCGCCAGGACCAGGCCCAGGCCCGCGGCCAGTTCGCCCAGGACCACGGCCGCGCCCAGGAAATCGCCGTTGACCCCGTCCACCAGCCGGGCCAGGCGGTAGAGCGGATAGAGCGCCAGGGGCGGCAGGACCAGGGCGGCCAGCAGGCCCCAGAACGGCGCCAGGAAGAATCCGGCCAGCACGGTGCAGCCCAGGGCCACGAGGGTGTTCTCCAAGGTGGCCCCGGCCAGGAACAGCGCGCCCAGGCCGGGCCGGGCCAGCTCGCGGGTGGCGTAGCCCAGGCCCACGGCCGCGCAGCGCCCGGCGCAGAAGACCCAGGCCGCGGCCCAGGGCCGGTCCGCGGCGAACAGGGCCTGGAGCACCACCACCTGGCCCAGGAGCCCCAGGACCAGGGCCATGACCCCGAAGGCCCCGCAGTGGCTGTCCTTGACCACGCGCCAGAAGCGCTCCGGCTCGGCGTGGGCCGTGACCCCGTCGGCCACGTCGGCCAGGCCGTCCAGGTGCAGGCCCCGGGTCAGGGCCAGGGACAGGGCCGCGGCCAGCCAGGCCTGGATCCAGGGCTTGCCCGCGAACAGGCCCAGGCCGAAGGGCAGGCACACGGCCAGGCCCAGGACCAGGCCCACCACGGGCAGGAACGGCAGGCATCCGGCCAGGTCCTCGGGCTCGGCCCGGCGCGTGGGCCCCAGCCGGGTCAGGAAGGAGAGCGCCAGGAGGAAGCGGTTCAGGTAGAGCACGCCGCCCCCCAGGCCAGGCGCACGGATGCGCCGGGTTCCAGCCCCAGAAGGTCCGCCGCGGAGCCCATGAACTGGGCCAGCTCCAGAAAGCCCTGGCTGCCCAGGAGCAGCCCCACCTGGCCCTCGGCCAGGTCGGCGTAGGTCCGCACCCGGCGCAGGGGCCGGGCCTGCGGCGTGACGAGACGCGCCTCGCCCGAGGGCAGGGCAAGGTCCTGGCGCAGGTTGAGCACGCAGTTGCCGAAGCGGTCCACGTGCAGGACCTGGGCCTCGACCCCGCCGTTCTCGGACACGGGACGGCCCCAGGAGCTGCGCACCAGCCCGGCCGGGTCCATGGCCGTGCCCAGGTCCGACGGCGGCTCGCCCAGGGCCAGCCGGGCCGCCAGCGGGGCGAACACGTCGCGGCCCTGGAAGGTGGCCGAGGCCCGGCCCAGGGTGATGGCGTCCGGGGTCAGGTCAAAGACCCGCAGCGGCTCCGCGCCCTGGAGCACCAGGTCCAGGAGCCCGTTGTCCGGGGCCAGGAAGATCTGGCGGCGGCGCTCCGCGGCCACGATGCGGCGGTCCGTGCCCACCCCGGGATCGACCACGGCCACGAAGACCGCGTCCTCGGGGAAATGCGGCGCGCTGGCGGCCAGGAAATACCCGGCCTGCGGCAGGTTGAAGGGCGTGACCCCGTGGGTCAGGTCCAGGATCTGGACCTCGGGGGCCAGCCGGGCGATGGTCCCGCGCATCTGGCCCACGTAGGGATCGGTAAGGCCGAAGTCCGAGAGCAGGACCACGCTGCGCGGCCCGCGCGCCGGATTGCCGCGTTCCATAGCCACCTCCTAATAGACCTTGCGGGGCGAAAAGCCCTCGCCGAGCACGTGGAAGCCCGAGCCCATGATGGTGAAGGCCCGTTCATCGATGGAATAGACCAGCTCCTCCAGGCGCTTGACCTGGACGCTGTTGATCATGGTCAGGACCACCTCCTTGTCCTGGCCGGTGTAGCCGCCACGGGCCGCGAGCACCGTGGCCCCGCGGTCCAGCTGGCGGAGCACCGCGTCGAGCACCTCCCGGGGCTTGTCCGAGATGACCAGGACCATGATCCGGCCGGAGAAGACCTTCAGACAGTAATCCGTGACCAGGGAGATGATCAGGGTCATGGCCAGGGAATAGAGCATGGCGTTCAGCTCCAGGAAGGCGAAGCCCACGGCGAAGACGAGCACGTTGAACCAGAAGTCGAAGGTCCCGATGGAGACGTTGTAGCGCTCCTTGCAGAGCACGGCCAGGATGTCCACCCCGCCGGTGGAGCCCAGGGAACGCATGGCCAGGCCCGTGCCCAGGCCCATGCAGGCCCCGCAGGCGATGACCGCCAGCCAAATGTCCCGGATCGGGACCGTGTAGTGGATCAGCTCGATGAACAGGGTCACGGCGGCCATGCCGTAGAGGCTGTACAGGATGAACCTCCGGCTCACCGAAACCCAGCCCAGGGCGAAGACCGGGATGTTCAGCAGGAAGTACCACCAGCCCGGGGAGATGGCCGGCATGAGGTAGTAGCAGAGCAGGCCCAGGCCGGACATGCCTCCGGTGAGCAGGCCGAAGGGCGCGGCCAGGGACTTGATGGCGAAGGCCACGCAGAGCGCCCCCGCGGTGATCAGCAGGAGGTTCCAGGGCACCCCGAAGCTGAAACGGCGGAACCGTTGGCGTAGACTGGAATTCCTGGCCATGGATTCCTCCGGCCGCCCCGGAGGGGGCCGCGACCGGCTTGCCTCCGGCCAGGGGCCGGGTTAGGGTCAAAAAAGCCACGTGAACGAGGGGATTCTATCCCGAGAATGCCCCGGGAACAAGGCCGAGGGGAGAAAAAGGGGGACTTCATGCACGGCGAACCGAACAGGGGCCAATGGCTGGCCGTGGGACGCGAGCTCCATGCGCGCTTCGGACTGAACCCATCCATCAACGACGCCAAGGGGCATCCGCTGGCGGCCAACGAACACTGGGCCAACAATCTCTGCCCGGCCATCCGGGGCAGCAATGAGGGGCATTCCCCGGTCTGCATCGGCGCGGGCGAGCATTTCGCCCGGCTGTTGCGCGAGAGCGGCAAGCCCGTGGTGGAGGAATGCGGGGCCGGCATGCTGCGCATCGCCGTGCCCATCTTCGTGGGCCAGGAGTTCCAGGGCAGCCTGGGCGGCTGCGGCAAGGTCTGCGAGGGCGGCGACGTGGACGAATTCATGATCCGCAAGGTCACGGGCCTGGACCTGGAGCAGATCCGGGAACAGGCCTCCAGCGTGGCCTCGATCACCTGGAGCGAGGCCGACGAGATCGTGGAGTTCCTGGAGGAGAAGGTCCGCTCCCTGTCCGGGAACTAGGGCTTTCCGCGCGCAAAAAAAGGGCGNNGCCCTTTTTTTGCGCGATTCGCTGTGCAACGGGGATCAGATGTGCAGGAGCGCCACCTTCACGCGCTTCTTGCCAAAGGCCTGGGCCTGCTTCTCATCCCACATGAACACGTCCACCCGCTTGGTGTGGCGGGGGTTCATGAGGTCGTTGATCTCAAAGATGCCCAGGCCCTCGATGCGCACCTTCTTGCCGAAGACCCAGCCCTGGTCGAAGAGGTCCCGGGACACGGCCACGGTTCCGGCCCGGACCTTGCGCATGCTGGCGGCCATGAGCGGGTCGCCGTCGGTCTGCTCCGGGGTGGGGTTGTAGGCGGTCACGGTGACCTGCTGCACCTCGCGATTGGGCGCGCCGGGGCTCACCGGCACATTGGCCAGGAACTGCCGGGCCTCGCCCTTGTATTCGGAATCCACCAGCTTTTCCTCAAGCATGGCGATCTCGCTGTTCTTCTGGTGCAGGGTCCAGCCCATGCTGATCACCAGGAGCAGCAGAAACGGCGATAGAAGGAAGTCCAGTAGAACTCGTGCTTTCAAAACCAATCTCCTGTTCTCGATTATCGGGAAGCGGCCTTGCGCCAATAGACCTGTACCTCAGAAGCAAGATCAGTGCCGGATGGGTGGAGGAGTACGCCCGGGATGCGGGCGGAGGTTCAGGTCGGTGAGGGCGTTATAGCAGGGCCAGTTGGGCCTGTAAACCAAGGAAAAGCCGAATGATCATCGGCTGTTACGCATGGCCGACGAAGACTATCGGAAAATATCCCGGGATGTCGGTAAAGTAGCGTCGATGGCGGCGAGAAAAAAGCGTAACCCTGCGGGAGGCCGGGGGTTTTCCGGCCTCCCGCAGGGGACTAGATGACCTTGTTCAGGGGATATTCGATGATGCCCTCGGCTCCCAGCTCCTTGAGCTGCGGGATGAGGTCGCGGACCACGGCCTCCTCCACCACGATCTCCACGGAGAGCCAGTGGCTGTCGGCCAGCTCGGCCACCGTGGGCGAGGTCAGGCTGGGCAGCAGCTTCTGGGCCCCGGCCATCTGGGCCTTGGGCATGTTCATCTTGAGGCCGACCATCTTCTCGGCCCGCAGGGCGCCCTGGAGCAGCAGGTTCATGTGCTCGATCTTGCGGCGCTTCCAGGGGTCTTCCCAGGCCTTCTTGTTGGCGATGAGCCGGGTGTTGGTCTGCATGAGCTCGGCGATGATCCGCAGGCCGTTGGCCCGGATGGTGGTGCCGGTCTCGGTGACCTCCACGATGGCGTCGCAGAGCCCCTCGACCACCTTGGCCTCGGTGGCGCCCCAGGAAAAGGACACGTCCACGGGCACGTTGATGGAGGCGAAGTAGTTCTTGGTGAAGTTCACCAGCTCGGTGGCGATCTTCTTGCCGGCCAGGTCCTCGGGCCGCTTATAGGGCGACGTTCCATTGACGGCCAGGACCCACTTGGCCGGCCGGCTGGAAACCTTGGAATAGACCAGGTCGGAAACCACGACCACGTCCGAGCTGTTCTCCAGGATCCAGTCCTTGCCGGTGAGCCCGGCGTCCAGGACCCCGGACTCCACGTACACGGACATCTCCTGGGCCCGGCACATGCTGCACTTGATCTCCTTGTCGTCGACCTCCGGGAAGTAATTCCGGGCGTGCATGCGGATCTTCCAGCCGGACTTCTCGAACAGCTTGATGGTGGCCTCCTGGAGGGAGCCCTTGGGAATGCCGAGTTTGAGCAGATTTTCGCCGGACACTACTTGTAGACCTCCTTGGGGTCGAAGACCTTGGGGCAGCAGTCGCTCACCCGTCCGTTCTTGAGTTCACGGAAAAAGCAGCTGCGGAAGCCGGTGTGGCAGGCCGCGCCGCCCACCTGCTCGATGAGCAGGAGAATGGTATCGTTGTCGCAGTCCAGGCGGATGGACCGGATC
This sequence comes from Desulfovibrio sp. UBA4079, assembly GCA_002382645.1. Taxonomy (GTDB): domain Bacteria; phylum Desulfobacterota; class Desulfovibrionia; order Desulfovibrionales; family Desulfovibrionaceae; genus Aminidesulfovibrio. The sequence continues at coordinate 8,897 of DFYP01000089.1, forward strand.
TTCTGCACGTGGCCCGAGGTGCCGCCCTTGTGCCAGATCTCCTGGCGGCTGCGGCTCCAGTAGTGGGCCTCGCCGGTCTCCAGGGTGCGCTTCCAGGCGTCCTCGTTCATGTAGGCCATCATCAGGACCTCGCCGCTGGCGGCGTCCTGGGCGATGGCCGGCACCAGGCCGTTCATCTTGGCGAAATCGGGAGTGAGCACGCTAGAATCCTTTATCCGGGTGCACGTCCGGCAGGCAGCCCTCGCCCAGCAGGCAGGAGATGACGTGGGCCACGGTCTCGGGCACCACGATGGTCCGGCTGTTTCCGGCCAGGGCCAGATCACTCTTGAGCTGGGCGCGCACGTTCAGGCTGCCGGTGAGCTCGAAGATGAGGTCCAGGTTCTCGCTGTGGTCGGACAGCTCTCCCAGGGTGTAGATCGGAATGCCCTCTTCCTGGGCCCGAAGCTTGCCCGGGGTGTCGCGCATCTCCACCACGGCGGTGATGCGGATGCCCTCGTTGGCGTGCTTGAGCAGCCGTTCCAGAAAAAACGTCCCCACGCGACCGAGCCCGACAATGGCCACATTATATCCCGCTTCCATAAAGCCCCCCCCGGCCGCCCCCCCATATGGCTTTGCGGCCAGACCGATACCCATAAACGCTTCGTCCCGGCTTGTCCACAATGGGAAAAGCGTCTATCCGCGCAGGGTTTCGGCCTTGAGCTGGCCGCAGGCGGCCTTGATGTCCGTGCCCATGCTCCGGCGGATGGTGGCGGTCATGCCCTTGTCCCAGAGGAACTTCTCGAAGGCCAGCACGGCCTCGGGGTCCGGGGCCTCGTAGGGCGAGCCCTCGGTGGCGTTGTAGGCGATGAGGTTCACCTTGCAGCGCCGGTTGCAGAGAAGCTTGTGCAGCTGGCGGGCGTGGGCCGGGGAGTCGTTGACCCCCTTGAGCAGGAGGTACTCGAAGGTGATCCGCTCGCGCGGCTTCATGGGGTAGCGGTCCAGGGCGGCCAGGAGCTCGTCCAGGGGCACCTGGGCGGCCTTGGGCATGATCCGGGCGCGCAGCTCCTGGCTGGGCGCGTGCAGGGAGATGGCCGGCAGGGCCAGGCCCGAGGCCCCGAGGACTTCCAATCCTTTCGGCAGGCCCACGCTGGACACCGTGGTCCGCCGCCAGGACAGGTTCAGGCCCGTGTCGCTGTTCAAGGTGGCCAGGGACTTGAGCAGCCAGTCCAGGTTGAGCAGGGGCTCGCCCATGCCCATGAACACGAGGTTGGTCAGCGGCGCGGACCCGGTGGCGGCCAGGTGCGCACGGGCCACCAGGACCTGGCCCAGAATCTCGGCCTGGGTCAGGTTGCGCTCGAAGCCCATAAGCCCGGTGTTGCAGAAGGTGCAGGCCATGGGGCAGCCCACCTGGGTGGACAGGCAGAGGGTGTAGCGCTCGAGCTTGCCGCCCGGGATGAGCACGCTCTCGATGAGCCTGCCGTCGGCCAGCTCCAGGAGGAACTTGATGGTCCCGTCGCTGCTCGTGCGCACCAGGGAGACGTCCGGCCAGCGCGCCTCGGCCCGGGCCGCCAGCTTCTCGCGCAGGGCCCGGGACAGGTTGGTCATGGCCGAGATGTCCCGGGCCTCCTTCTGCCAGATCCACTGCCAGACCTGGGCCGCGCGGAAACGCGGCTCCCTGAGGTCCTCCACGCAGAAGGCCTCCAGCTCGGAAAGGGTCAGGTCCAGCAGGTTGATCATGCCGTCTCGGGCCGGGCCAGGCGCGGCGCCCCGCTAGTGGAGCTTCTCGCTTTCCTTGTAGGCCTTGACGAAGCGCTTGGCGTCATCGGCGCTGCACACGTCCCCGGCGATCTGGGCCTTGAGCAGGGCCTCGCGGATCACGCCCACGGCCGGGCCCGGCTTGAGCCCCGTGGTCTTCATGATCTCGTTGCCGTTGAGCAGGGGCTCCAGGGCCTCCTCGGGCACGTCGGCGCGGTCGAGCATCTTGAGGTTGTGGTTGAACTCCCGGTAGGAGCCGCCGCGGGCCTTGATGTCCGCGCGGACCATCTCGATGACCCGGGGGTACTCGTCAAAGGCCTTGAACCGCCGGATGCCCTTGTCCGTGAGCATGAAGTGCGGCCGCATGTGGTTGCGCACCAGGTCGCAGAGCAAGTCCACCTCCTCCAGGGGGAAGCGCAGGCGCATGAGGATCTTGCGCGTGACCTTGGCGCCCACGCGGTGGTGCTGGAGGAAGTGCCACTGGTTGTCGAACCACTCCGCGGTGTAGAGCTTGCCCACGTCGTGGAACATGCAGGCCACCACGCCGTACCAGTCGTAGGGCAGCTCCTCGGGGTAGCGGCGCATGACGTCGATGGTGTGGGTCAGCACGTCCTCCTCCCCAGCCTCGGGGCTCTTGGTCTGCTTGACCCGGGAGAGGGCGGCCAGCTCCGGGATGAGCCCGTGGAGGATCTGGCAGTCGAACAGCAGCTTGACGAAGTACCACATGTTCTCGGGCTCCACCTTGCGCCACTCGTCGGTGACGTCGGTGACCGAGACGTAGTCCAGCACGCGGCGCGCGCCGCGCACGATGGCCATCCAGGTGTTGGCCTCCACGGCCAGGTTGTAGTTGGCGGCCAGGCGCAGGGCCCGCACGGCCAGGAGATAGTCGCGCTTGAGGGTCTCGTCCGGGATGCCCTTGAAGCGCAGTTCGCCCTCGCCGAACTCGGCCAGGTCCTCCAGGATGTCCTTGGCCGCCGGGATGTACGGGCAGACCGAGGACACCGGGATCTCGCCCTTGTGCTCCAGGGCCTTGAGCAGCCGCGGGGTGAGCTTGGCCACGGTCTCCTCGGGGTGGGAGCCGTCGTCCACGTCGGCGCGGTAGAAGAAGTGCGCGGCTCCGGCCTCCTTGAGCACACCCACCACCCCGGGGTCCTTGGACTCCTTGATCTTGGGGAAGAGGCGGCGCAGCTCGTCCAGGCCCGCCTCGGTGCAGATGTCGACCTCGTGCTCCCGGGCGTCGGCCTCCAGGGTCAGCTCCTGGAGCCGGGCGTTGATGACGTAGGCGTCGTAGCCGTTGCGCATGATGGTCTTGCAGTACCCGACGGCGTCCTTGAACGGCTGGCTCATGCATTCCTCCGGCCCCTGGCGGGGTCGTTCAACGTTGCGTGCTTCTCAGCGCCCGGGGGCGAAGCCCCTCATACCTTTTTTTTCCCGCCAAGAAAATGCGCCGCCACCCTGCCCCGCAGGCGGCTGCCGAGAAACGGCGTGTTCTTGCCCTTGGAGCGCAGGCTCTCGGGCGTGACCTCCCAGCGGGCCGCGGGATCGAAGAGCAGGAAGTCCGCGGGATCGCCCACCTGGAAGCGGTTCACCGGCAGGCCGAAGATCCCGCAGGGGCCCGTGGTCCAGGCCCGCAGAAAGGCCTCCCGGGAAAGCCGCTTCTTCTCCACCAGGTCCCAGGTGAGCGAGAGCGCCGTGTCCAGGCCCGAGATGCCGCAGGGCGCGCGGTCGAACTCCACTTCCTTCTCGTGGGCCGCGTGCGGGGCGTGGTCCGTGACCAGGATGTCGATGACCCCGCTGTTGAGGGCCGCAAGCAGGGCCTCCACGTCCTCGCCCGTGCGCAGGGGCGGGTTGACCTTGGCCGCGGTGTCGTAGTTCGCGGCGCGCTCCTCGGTGAGCAGGAGGTAGTGCGGGCAGGTCTCGGCCGTCACCGGCGCGCCGCGCTCCTTGGCCCAGGCGATGAGCTCCACGGAGCGGCGGCAGGAGATGTGCGCCAGGTGCACGGGGATCTTCAGGTAGTCGGCCAGGAGGATGTCGCGGGCCACCTGGGCGGCCTCGGCCACGTCCGGCTGGGCGGTCATGCCCTGCCGCCCCGAGACCGGGCCCTCGTTCATGCCCGCGCCCGGGTTCATGCTCGGCTCCTCGCAGTGGTCGATGACCCGGCGGCCCTGGTCCCAGGCGTACTCCATGGCCCGGCGGAAAAACTCGGCGCTGGGCACGGGCAGGCCGTCGTTGGAAAAGGCCACGCAGCCGGCCTGGGCCAGCTCGGCCAGGGGCGCCAGCTCCTCGGCCTTGAGCCCGCGCGAAAGCGCGCCCACGGGGTACAGCCGGGGCCCGCCCGGATGCGCGCTCCTGGCCTTTTCCAGCATGAGCTCGGTGACCGTGGCGTTGTCGTTCACCGGGCTCGTGTTGGCCATGCACATGACGTTGGAGAACCCGCCGTGGAGCGCGGCGTCGAGGCCCGAGGCGATGTCCTCCTTGTACTCGAAGCCGGGCTCGCGCAGGTGGGTGTGGCAGTCGGTGAGGCTCGGCAGAAGCGCGAGGCCCCCGGCGTCGAACTCCTCGGCCCCGTCCACCCGGGTCTTGCGCACCGCGGGCGCCAGCGCCGCGATGCGGCCGCGGGCCACGAGCACGTCGACCTTCTTCTTGCCCCAGAGCGCGTTGCGCACCACCAGTTGCACTGCGGACATGACGCCTCCTACTCCGCGGGCTTGCGGGTCAGATAGAGGAACAACAGGGCCATGCGCACGGCCACGCCCGCGGCCACCTGGTCCAGGATGACGCTGCGGCCCGAATCGGCCAGGGCCGAGGCGATCTCCACGCCCCGGTTGATCGGCCCGGGGTGCAGGACCAGGGCCTCGGAGGCGGCCAGGGCCATGTGCCGCTCGCCCAGGCCGTAGGTCCGGGCGTACTCGCGCAGGTCCGGCAGGAGTCCGGCCTGCATGCGCTCCAGCTGGAGCCGCAGGCACATGACCGCGTCCGCGCCGCGCACGGCCTTGGGCAGGTCCGAGAAGACCTCGGCCTCCCAGTCTTCCACCCCGGGAGGCAGGAGCGTGCGGGGGCCGCAGAGCCGCACCCGCGCGCCCAGGAGGTTCAGGAGCAGGACGTTGGAGCGGGCCACCCGGCTGTGGGCGATGTCGCCCAGGATGAGCACCGTGCGGCCCTTGAGGTCGCCCCAGCGCTGGGCCAGGGTGAAGGCGTCCAGCAAGGCCTGGGTGGGATGGGCGTGGCGGCCGTCGCCGGCGTTGATCACGCTGCACTCCAGGCGCTCGGCCAGGAACTGCGCGGCTCCGCTGGAGGAGTGCCGGATGACGATGGCGTCCGGGTTCATGGCCTGGAGGGTCAGGGCCGTGTCCTTGAGGCTCTCGCCCTTGGACAGGCTGGAGCCGCTCTTGGCCAGGGCGAAGGTGTCGGCCGAGAGCCGCTTGCCGGCCACGTCGAAGGAGGTCTTGGTGCGCGTGCTCGGCTCGGCGAAGAACAGCACCACGCTACGGCCCTTCAAGGTGGGCACCTTTTTCACGGGCCGGGAGTTGATCTCCTGGAAGTAGCGGGCCGTGTCTAGGACGAAGCGGGCCTCGTCCAGGGAGAGCTGGGACACGTCCAAAAGATCCTTGTGCCGCCACTGCATAGGCTACGCTCCCTTGCGCGGGCCGTGGGGCCTGCGCGTCAACGCTTCGATATCCCCGGGCACCACGCTGAAACGGGCGGCCTTGCCCGGCTCCAGCGTGCCCAGGAGGTGGTCCATCTTGAGGGCCCGGGCCGGATGCACGGTGAGCATGGCCAACACATCCTCCAGGCCGAGTTCGCCCTGGAAGCGCGCCAGGAGATAGCGGGCCTCGTTCCAGGGGTTCAGGTCGCGGTTGGAGGCCAGGCTGTCCGTGCCCAGGCAGAGCGGAATCCCGGCCGCCAGCAGGCGTTCCCAGGGGGCCCGGCCGCCGGTGATGAAGGCGTTGGAGCGCGGGCAGAGGCAGACGAAGGTCCCGGAATCGGCCAGCAGGCGGATGTCCTCGTCGTCCAGGCGCACACAGTGCACGGCCAGGGTGCCGGGGCCCAGGAGGCCCAGGGCCGCGGCCCGGGCCACCGGACTGACCCCCGGCGAGACGTAGTTCCTGAGCCGCCCCCGCTGGCGCAGCAGGCTAAGGAACATGGAGTCCCCGCCGCGCACCACGGCCTCTTCCTCGGCGTGCTCGGCCAGGTGCAGGGAGAACGGCAGGTTCCGGGCCTCGGTGGCGGCCTTGGCCGCTCGGAGCACCGGCTCGTCGGTGGTGTACAGGCTGTGCCCGGCCAGGGAGCGCAGGCCGCGGGGTCCGGCCCCGGCCGGAGACGGCGGGGCGCCGTCGCCGATGGTCTCCAGGAAGGACACAAAAAAAAGGCCGGAATCTTCGAGAATCCCGGCCATTCTGGCTGCGTTGCGGGTGGATATGTCCGCCACGAGCCCCACGCCCCAGGCTTTGAGCCCGGCCAGTTCCTCGCGGACGCGGGCCTCGTCGGGTTCGTACAGGGGCAGGCTCAGGAGGTGTTCCACCCAGCCCAGGAAGCCCTCCCCCTCGCGGGTCTTGCCGCCCAGGTGGCTGAGCTCCAGGTGGGTGTGGGCGTTGACCACGGCCGGGGCCAGGGTCGCGTCCCCCAGGTCGCGCACCGGGCCCTCGAAGCCCGGGCCCAGATCGGAAAAGGGGCCCACCGCCAGGACGGTCTCCCCGTCGTGGATCAGGGCCGCGTCCTCAAGGACCGGTCCGGTCATGGTGGCGGCCCGCGCCGCCCGGATCATCTCGCGCACGTGCCTACTTGGCGGGGTTGGGGTTCTCGTAAAAGACGTAGGTGGCGAACTCGCTCACCTCGAAATAGACTTTCTTCTCGTCCGGGTCGGCCACCCCGTTCAGGTTCACGTCCAGCACACCGTAGCCGAAGCGGTAGGCCCGGGCCTCCCCGCCCTTGCCCGTGGCCTCGGCCGTGGAGAGCTTGTCGATCTTGAGGAAGCGCTTGGCCACGGCGTTGCCGGCATAGACCTCGAGCACGCCGTCCACACCGGTCCAGTTCTGGAGGCCCCGGGTGATCTTGTTCTGGGTTTCCTGGGTACAGGCGGTAATGCTGGCGGCTGCGATCAAGGCGGCGAAAAGCAAGACGATTTTCTTCATTCCAGGGTTTCCTCGGCGGCTCGCGCCGTGTTTTATTGATGTTACACTTTTTTCCCACGGATGAAAAGGCGAACCAGGGCGCATTTCACACCAGGCGGAAGAAACCGTCCCCAGAGGCCGTGACCCGCTCCCTGGGCAGGCCCAGCCGGGCGTAAGCCCGCTCCAGGCAGCCGCCATGGCCCCAGAATTCGCCCTGGCTGCCCACCGGCACTTCCAGGCCTTGCGGCCTGCGGCCCAGGCGGACGATCTGCCGCCGCAAACAATCCAGCAAGGCCAGGGAGCGGGCCTGCTGGCCCTGGGCCGGATGCGCGGGCCCGGCCAGGACGCGGCCGGACAGCCCGGGCTCCGGGGCCAGGCCCAGGCGGATCACCGGCACGCCTGCGCGCCAGAGCCGGGTCAGGGCCAGGGACAGCTCGGTCCTGGCCCGGGCCGCGCTCCAGGGCGCGTAGC
>DFYP01000051.1 GCA_002382645.1 Desulfovibrio sp. UBA4079
CGAGCGCGTGGGCCGGGAGCTGCTGAAAGCCCTGGCCGGGCCGCGGCCCGCGCGCTTTCTGGCGCTCCTGGCCGAAACCGGCTGCCTGGAGCCCTGGTTCCCGGAACCGGCGCGCTGCCGGGGCGTGCCCGCAGGGCCAGAGCCCGCCCACAGCACGGACGTGTTCGAGCACACCCTGGCGGTGCTCGACCGGCTGGCCGGGGNNCAGGCCTGGATGGGGCTGTGCCACGACCTGGGCAAGGCCGCCACCCCGCCGGAGCTCTGGCCCCGGCACCACGGCCACGAGGCCGCCGGGGCCAAGCTGGCCCGGGCCCTGGGAAGCCGCCTGCGGCTGCCCGAAGATTTCGTGAAGGCCGGGGAAAAGGCCGCCCGGCTGCACATGACCGCGGCCCGCTACCCGGAGCTGCGGCCCGGCACCCGGGTGGACCTGCTCATGCGGGCCGGGACGCTCCTGGAACCCCTGCTGGAGGTCGTGCGCGCGGACCACGGCCTGGACTTCCNNCCAGGCCCTGGCCGAACAGCGCCGCATCCTGGACGTGCGCCTGCCCGCCGACCTCCGCGGCCTGGGCCCGGAATCCGGCCGCCGGCTCAGGGAACTGCGCGCACGTGCCCTGACGCAGGCAATCTCATTGACAGAAAATTCTGCCCGGGAGTAATATACGAATCGATACTCCCCCGACTTCAAGGCAGGTTGATATGCGCTTTCTGGTGGTGGACGACGACGAACGGGTGGCCCTGCTCCTGAGCAAGAAACTGGCGGCCTACGGGGAATGCGTCCTGGCGGGCAGCGGCGAGGACGCCCTGGCCCGGTTCGCCGAATGCTACGACGCGGGCCAGCCCTTCCAGGCCGTGTTCATGGACATCAAGATGCCCGGCATGGACGGCCACGAGGTGGTCCGGCGCATGCGCGAACTGGAAAGCCGGCGCGGAAAGAATCCCCTGGAGTCCTTCAAGCTGGTGATGATCTCGGCTTTTTCCGACCCCAAAAACGTGTGCCAGTCCTTTTTCCAGGGCCAGGCCGACGCCTTTGTGGCCAAGGCCGACATCAAGGACAGCCTGGTGCGCGAACTCAAGGCCATCAAGCTGATCTAGGACGCCTCACTCCGCGAACAGATAGGCGAACCGCCCGGCCAGCTCGTCGGTGCGGGCGATGAGCGTCTGGGCCTCGGCCTTGAGCCGGGTCTCGTCCAGAAGCCCCAGTTCCGATTCCAGGTAATAGGACAGGACGTTGCCGCCCTCGGAAAAGAGCCAGGTCACGGCAAAGGCCGAGCCCAGCTGGGGCCGGTCCCTGAACTCCGGCACGGCCAGGAGCCGGACGCGCAGGGCCTTGTCCCCGGCCTTGGCCAGCTTGAATCCGGCCGAGGTGCGCAGGGCCTCGCGCAGCTCCAGGGCCAGGCGCTGGCCCAAGGGGTCCTCGCCCACGGTCTCCACGAACACGGGCACGCGCTCCTTGTCCGGAACCTCCCGCTTCTTCTCGGCCTTGGCCTCGGTCTTGTTCTCGGCCTTGGCCGCCTTCTGATCGGCCTTGGCCTCGGGCTTCTGCCCGGTCTCCACGGCCTTGGCCCCGGCCTGCTGGGCCAGGGCGGGTCCGCAGGGCAGCATCAGGGCCAGCAGCAGGACGCAGACGAGACAGCGCGTGGTCATGGTCACTCCTTATTTTCCGCGGGTCCGGCGCACGGCGTCATAGGCCGCGTCCAGGTCCCGGAGCAGATCGTCCACCTCGGCGGGCCGCTCCCCGGCCAGGCGGCCGCAAAACTCGTGGATGGGGGCCTCGGCCTCCTTGGCCGGGGGCAGTTCCGGCAGCTCCCGCAGCCCCAGCCCGGCGAAGTCCACGGGCTGGAAGCGCATGCTCTTGTCCAGGCTCTCGGCGTAGCCGTTGTCCGAGGCCCCGGCGATGTTCTCGCGGGAGACGTTCTCGGGGTTGAAGGTCTTCATGTACTGCATGACCCCGGAGGGGCTCAGGTTCTCGTTCACCTTGTGCACGCTGGCGTTGATCTGGCTGCACAGCTCCTGCAATTGCTTGTAATGAATGGAAAGCTTGCGGCGGCCGCGGTCCTTGTGGTCCACGTAGGAGTGGCCGTGCATGTAGCCGTGGGCCTCAGTGGCCGCCTCGGCGTAGGCCGCCTGCACGGTCTTGGCGTAGCGGCCCTTGCGGGTCAGGCCAAAGGCCGGGCCCGAACTGGGCAGGACCAGCTCGGGCGGGGCAAAGGAGACCAGGCCGGGGTCCGCGCCCAGGGCCCGGTAGAAGTTCTCGGCCTCGGCCCCGCGCAGGAGCAGGAAATGGAGCACCGAGAAGCGGGCCTGGGTCTGGGTCTGGATCTGGCGGAACTGGCGCACCAGGTTCTGGAACCCGTCCAGCAGGGCGTCCAGACGGCTGCGGGTCCCGAAGAAGTTCTCGGCCATCTCGGTGAGCACTTCCTGGGAAAGCATGCTGGCCAGTTCGTCGAACCCGTTCATCCTGCCTCTTCCCCGAATTCGGGCGTCCTTCTTGCGCTTGTATGAAATTCTTCCTATGAGAGCAATGCCGCATGCGCCCTTGGAAGCCCGGGCGCGACCAACCCCAACCGGACCGTCCATGCCCCGAACCCCGAACACCGAGCCCCCCCGCGACGCGGTCTGCCTGTTCAATTCCAACCGGGCCTGGGGCGGCGGGGAGAAGTGGTTCCTGGACCACGCCCTGCTCCTGGCCAAGCGGGGCTGGCGGGTCTGCTGCGTGGTCAACCGGGGCTCGGCCCTGGCCCAGCGGCTGCGCGGCCATCCGGAAATTCCGCTCCTGGAGCTGCCCCTGGGCAACCTGAGCTTCCTCAATCCCCTCACCCTGCTCCGGCTGGCGGGATTTTTCCGGAAACAGCGGGTGCGCGCCGCGATCCTGGCCCTGCCCTCGGACCTCAAGGCCGGGGGCCTGGCGGCCCGGCTGGCCGGGGTGCCGCGCATCTTTTTCCGCCGGGGCATCGCCCTGCCCACCCGGGACACGGCCTTCAACCGCTTCCTGTTCCGTTGCGTGCTCACCGGGCTCATCTGCAATTCCGAGCACACCCGGAACATGGTCCTGGCCGGGAACCCGGACCTGCTGCCCCGGGAACGCACCTTTGTGCTCTACAACGGCCTGGACGTGGCCGCCCTGGACGCCCAGCCCGGCACGCCCCTCAGGGAGCGGCGGCCCGGCGAGGTCCTCATCGGCAGCGCCGGACGGCTCACCGAACAGAAGGGCCAGACCTACCTGCTCCAGGCCGCGGCCCAGCTGCGGGACCAGGGCCTGAACTTCCGGGTGCTCCTGGCCGGGACCGGGGAGCTGGAGGCTGGACTGCGCCAACAGGCCCGGGACCTGAACCTGGAAGATCGCGTGGAATTCCTGGGCTTTGTCCAGGACATGAAGGCCTTCTACCTGAGCCTCGACATCCTGGCCCTGCCCTCGCTCTGGGAGGGCTTCGGCTACGTGCTCACCGAGGCCATGGCCCTGCGCCTGCCCGTGGCCGCCTTCAGCGTGAGCAACATCCCCGAGGTGGTCGAGCACGGCCGCACCGGCCTGCTCACCCCGGCCGCCGAGGTTCCGGCCCTGGCCCAGAGCCTGGCCGCCCTGATCCAGGACCCGGACCTACGCACGCGCCTGGGCGCGGCCGGACGCCAGAGGGTCCTGGAGCGCTTCGAGATGGGCGCCACCCTGGCCCGGCTGGAGGCCCTGCTCCGGGCCTGATCCGCACATAGACGAATCGATCTCCTCCTTTTCCCGCCTGCCCGCAAATCGACCTCAGAACCTGGTATCGTTCCTTTGAACCGCCCTGAAATCCCCGGAATTTTCTTCTAGAATTACTTTAGAAATAATCTAGAAGTGAATGATTCAAGTGCATTGCAAAAATTCAGACAACCTGCCGGAATAACGCCCGCCTTTCCCTTGGGCAAGGATAGGACAATGGATAAAATACGAAGAACACGCGCCGGAACAGCGCTGGAACAGCCGCAGCCGCGGCTGTCAGCCCCGCTTGCGGGACAGGAGTTCGCCGTCCAGAAGGAGGTGGGAGAAGTAGCCCAGCCAGCAGGCCAGGGCGTATGGCAGGAAGTCCCCGAAGTCCCGGCCGTAGAGAAACACGGGCACCACCAGGATCGGGGCCGGGACCAGGAGCATGGCCCAGACCGAATGGGTCCAGCCCCGGTGCGGGGTCACGCCCGGAATGATGGCGGCCAGCCCCACATAGGCGGCCCACTCGTAGCTCCGCTGCCAGAGCAGGCCCAGGTCCACCACCAGGAGCACGGCGTAGAACAGGTACTGGCCCTTGGACTTGGTGTCGATGTCCGGAAACAGCGCGCCCGCCAGGCAAAAACCGATGAGCCCGGCCAGGGTCAGCCAGTCCCGGGGCAGGAGCCCCAGGAACCAGAGCCCGGCCCCCAGCAGGGCGGCGGCGCAGAGCGCCCCGGCCATGTGTCCCTTGTATCCCGGCACAGCCACCTCTTGGAACAACACGGCCCGGGCGGACCCGGGCCGTGGAACAGAGCAATACCCCGCCAAAATCCCTAGAACATGTCCTTCTCGGACTCGGCAATGGTCTTCTGGATGGTCTCCTGGAGCTTCGCGGGCAGGCCCATGATCTCCACGTTGAGGAACCCGCGCACGATGGTGGAGGTGGCCTCCTCCTCGTCCATGCCGCGGGCCATGAGGTACTCGATCTCCTCCTGGGCGATCTTGCCCACCGCGGCCTCGTGGGACAGCTCCACCCCGGCCACCCGGCCTTCCAGCTCGGGAATGGCGTGGATCACGCCCTTGCCCAGGATCAGGCCCTTGCACTCCAGGTGGCCGCGCGCGGGCACGGCGTTGGCCTGGATGTGGCCGGGCACGATGAGTGTGCCGCCGGTGGTGATGGTCCGGGAAATGATCTCGGCCCGGGTCTCGGGGGCGTCCATGATCACCCGGTTGCCCATGTTCAGGTGCGAGCCCTCCGGGGCCACCACCACGGAATTGAAGCGGGCCACGGCTCCGCGCCCGGCCAACCGGATGGTCGGGTACATCTGGAGGTCCTTGACCGGCTTCATGAGCACGTAGTTGCTCAGGTACGCGCCGCCCTCCTCCACCAGGCCGTAGGACCGGGGCCGCACCGTGACGTTCTCGCCCCAGTTGTGGATCATGGTGAAGGTCAGCTTGCCGCCCTTCTTCACGTAGAATTCGGAGATGCCCAGGTGCGCGCCCGCGTTGTGCGAGTCGGCCACCAGGCAGCCGGTGATGATGTGGACCTCGGAGTCCTCCTCCACCACCACGATGTTGTGCACGTTCTGCCCGGCCTTGTCGGCCTTGATGAACAGGCAGGACTGCACCGGCTTCTCGATCTTCACGCCCTTCGTGGTGCGGATGAAGTAGCCGCCGTGGAGGTTCTCGGCCGCGGCCCGGGTGAACTCGTCCTTGTCCTTGTCGATGAGCTTCCAGAAGTAGTCCGGCAGCCCGTCGTACTTGGCCAAGGCCTTCTTGATGTCCATGATCTCGACGTTGGGATCATTGGATTCACAATGCACGTTGGAGTGGTCCATGTGCAGGAACGAGGCGCTGCGGTCCGTCTCGTCCACGTCCACGCCGGACATGATGAGCTGCTCCTTGTCCGCCGCGGACATGGTGCGCAGGTCCTCGATCACGGGCCGTTCCAGGCCCTTGAAGGTGAACTGGGAAAGATCGACTTTGCTCATGGAGTACTCCGTCAGTTCAGGCAGCGCACGCATTCCTGGTAGCCGTAGGAACGGATGTGCTCGAGGATGTCCCGGGGCCGCGCCTCGCAGCAGAGGTGTCCGTTGTAGAGCACCTGGCCGCGGTCGGCGTTGACGTAGTCCAGGATGTAGCCGGTGTGGGTGATGATCAGCCCGGAGCGCGCGGTGCGCGACTTCTGCTCCTTCATGGACAGCTCGGCCCGGGGCGAGAGCTCGCCGGACAGGAGCGAGCGCACCACCTTGCCGATGAGCTGCATGTTCTCCAGGTCCACGCCGGACTCGGGCTCGTCGAAAAGCACGAGCTTGGGGTTCTGGGCCATGAGCTGGAGGAGCTCCGAGCGCTTGATCTCGCCGCCGGAAAAGCCCGCGTTGATGTCCCGGTCCAGGAACTCGGTGAAGTTGACCTTGCCGGCCAGGGCCTCGGGGTCCACCTGGCGGCCCCGGGCGCACATCTGCACCAGGTGCCGGGTCTTCAGGCCGTGGATGGTGGGCGGCCGCTGGAAGCTCATGCCCAGGCCCAGGCGCGCGCGCTCGAACGACGGGGCCTGGGTCACGTCCTGGCCCCGGAAGATGATCCGGCCGCCGGTGACGGTGTAGCCGGAAAAGCCCATGAGGGTCATGAGCAGCGAGGTCTTGCCCGAGCCGTTGGGCCCGAACAGGATGAAGGTCTCGCCCTCCTTGATGTGCAGGTTGATCCCCTTGAGGACCTCCCGCTCGCCGATTTTCACGTGCAGATCTTCGATCGTGAGCATGCGCTTCCCCGTTGGCTGCAAGGATGGCCGCGGTCCGGCCGCGGCCTGCCGGTTGTACAGAAGCCCGGGCCCGAAGTCCAGGCCGCGGACCGCAGTCAGGAGAATGGGGACGACCGGGCTGTTGTCAAGGCCATCCGGCCCTTGACGCCGGGCCGCCCCGGCCCCATCATCAAGGAAACGCACGCCGGAGCCGCCATGAGCAAGCGCCTGAAATCCCTCTCCGACCTGAAGGACCTGAACCTCGCCCCTGCCGAGGACAAGCCCGTGCCCATCACCGCGCGCTCGGTGAAGGCCGCGCTCAAGGCCGGCAGGTCCGTCCAGACCGCAGCCCCGGCCAAGGCGCCGGAACCCCTGCCCCGGCCCGAACCGGAGGGCGAGGAGGAGGACCTGTTCCAGAACGCCATGCAGGGCGTGGACCGGATGCACGAGGAGGCCGGCCGCCAGGTGGCCACTCGGCCCGTTCCTGCGGAGCCCCCTGCCCCCGCGAACCGCGAGGAGGAGGCCCTGGCCCGGTTCCTGCGCGGGGACATCGACTTCGAGCTGGAGTTCAGCGAGGAGTACATGCACGGGTTCGTGCGCGGCCTGGACCTGAAGACCTTCCAGCTGCTCAAGAACGGCAAGCTCTCCAGCGAGGCCCACCTGGACCTGCACGGGCTCAACACCGAACAGGCCTACGACAGCCTGCTCTTCTTCCTGCGCGAGAGCTATCTCCAGGGGCGGCGCTGCGTGCTCCTGGTCACGGGCCGGGGCAAGAACTCCCCGGGCGGCCAGAGCGTGCTCAAGCAGGAAATCCAGACCTGGCTCACCCGCGAGCCCCTGCGCCGGGCCGTGCTGGCGTTCTGCACGGCGCAGCCCAAGGACGGAGGCGCGGGAGCCCTCTACGTGCTGCTGCGGAAATACAAGAAGGTCCAGGGCAAGGTGCGCTGGGACACCCTGACCCAGTGGGAGCCCGAGGCCTGACAGGCCGTTGAAAATCTCGCGATGGCCGCGTTGCAGCAAAAAACGCAAAGCCTCGCGTATTGGCGATACGCATCGGCCTTGCGTTTTTTTCGCGCCTTGCCCTCGCGGCTTTTGAACGGCCTGCGGGGCGGTCTTTTGGGCGGCCTACGCGGCCACTTCCTGGGGAGCCTTCTCGGGAGCGCCCGCGCCGCGCACCATGGCCAGCTCCTCGGCCGAGAAGATCCTGCCGATGTCCAGGATGATGATGAAGTTGTTGTCCTGGCGGCCCATGCCCCGGATGTATTCGGCGTTCACGGCCGCGCCCATCTTGGGGGCGGCCTCGATGGCCTCGGGGGTCATCTCGAAGACCTCGCGCACCGAGTCCACCAGGGCGCCCATGACGGTCTGCTCGCCCTCGAAGTCGATCTCCACGATGATGATGCAGGTATCCACCGTGTCCTCGCCCTTGCTCATGCCGAGCTTGAGGCGCATGTCCACCACGGGCACGGCGTGGCCGCGCAGGTTGATGACCCCGCGCATGAACGGCGGGGTCCGGGGAATCCGGGTGATGGTGGTCAGTTCCAGGACCTCGCGCACCGTGCCGATGTCCAGGGCGAAGATTTCGCGGCCCAGGGTGAAGGTGAGAAACTGGTTGATGTCCTTGGCGGTCTTCTCGTCCATGGTTCCTCCTCGGCTGCGGCCCGAATGACCTTCTGGGACGCTGGCATGATGGAGGTTGCCCCGCGAACCGGCCCCTGTCAATGAGAAGGGGGCAGATTATAACCCGGCCGGCCCCGGATACGCGGTTGACAATCCCCGGGCCGACGGGTATCAAGCTTCCCTCGCAACGTCGGGATGTAGCGCAGCCTGGTAGCGCACTTGAATGGGGTTCAAGGGGCCGGAGGTTCAAATCCTCTCATCCCGACCACGATGCGACAATGAAAACGGCAGGCGACCACCTGCCGTTTTTTTGCGTCCTGCGCGGATTGTTATTATGCACGATTTGTCATAAAAGAACGCAAACGCCGTGAGGACCCCATGAGCGAAACCATTCCCACCATCCGTCTGCATCTCTGGCTGGACACCGAGGACGGCGTGTTCTTCGGCTCGGGCCGGGCCCAACTCCTGGAGGAGATCGAGCGCCACGGCTCGCTCAAGAGCGCGGCCGAGGCCATGGGCATCTCCTACCGGGCCGCCTGGGGCAAACTCAAGCAGACCGAGACCGTGCTCGGCGTGCGCCTGGTGCAGACCCGGGGCAGCAACAAGTCCGGCTTCGAACTCACCGAGGACGGCCGGATGCTCAAGGACCTCTTCCGCCGCTGGTTCGACGCCGTGGAGGCCGCGGCCCTGGAAAAGGCCCGGGACATCTTCCCCTGGCCCGCCCAGGCCTTCCGCGACCGCAAGGCCGGCTCGGAAGGCGCGGGCGGCTCGGCCTGAACCCAACCCGTCCCTTTCCCCTTTGCACAGTCTCCTTCTTGGGGTAGACTGGTGCAAAACCCCAACATCATGGGAGGAACGGCATGAAACGGATTTTCGGCACCATCGTCCTGGCGGCCGTCCTGGCCCTGTGCGCCTCCGTGGCCCTGGCCGAGGGCTTCCCCAACCTGGTGGGCACCTGGAAAATGGACGCCACCGAGGCCTTCAACAAGGAAACCACCACGAGCAGCTTCGGCGAGGCCAACTATTTCACGGGCTTCGTCTCGGTCTTCACCATCGACAAACAGGAAGGCCCCCTGTTCTCCGGCTCCATCGCCACGCCCAAGAAGACCGTGTCCCTGGCCGGGGTCATCGATCCCAACGGCATTTCGCTGTACATGGTGGACAACCAGGGCATCTACATCTGCACCCTGATCCCCAAGGCCCCCAAGGACACCCCGTCGTCCAGCCTGGCCGACATGGGCAAGGTGACCCCCTCCCCGGCCTACGACAAGATGATCGTGCGCTACCTGGCCCCGGGCGAGCCCAAAAAGATCGCGGGCATCGCCTCGTTCATGCGCAGCAAGTAGGACCCGGCCGAACGGACGCAAGCGGCGGCGGGCCTGGCCCGCCGCCTTTTTTCGCGCCTCGAAACCGCCGCGACCCCAAGGTTCTGCCGGACGGTTCCGCTTCCGGAAAACCTTTGCTATAGGTCGGGTCCGGCCTCCACGGCCGGGGACAGAGGAGGTCCGGATGCAGCCCGACAAGCTCACCCTGAAACGGGTCCTGGAACAGAGCGTGGAGCTCCACGCCGCCAATCCCGCCCTGTCCCTGGTGGACGGCCCGATGCAGACCTACGCCCAGCTCGGCGAACAGGTCCAGGCCGTGGCCGCCCTGCTCCTGGAGCACGGACTGGAGGCCGGGGACCGCGTGGCCATCCTCTCCGAGAACATGCCCCAGTGGGGCGCGGCCTACTTCGCCATCGCCCGGATCGGGGCCGTGGCCGTGCCCATCCTGCCGGACTTCCATCAGAGCGCCGTGCACCACATCCTGCGCCACGCCGAATGCGCGGCCGTGTTCGTCTCCAGCCGCCTGGCCTGCCGCCTGGACGACGGCGAGTTCGAGGTCCTGCGGGTGCGCTTCTGCCTGGACGACCTCTCGGTGCTCGACGGCGACGGCCAGAAGCCCCATCGCCGGGGCCTGGTCCAGCGCGCGGCCAAGGAGATCCACCGCCTGCGCGAGGCCGTGCACCAACGCGCCGGACGCGAGGAGCCCGAAACCGCCGAGGAGCCCGAGGCCGCCGAGGCCGGGGGCAAGGCCTCGGACCGGCTGCGCAAGGTCCTGGAGGCGGGCAAGAAGGAGCTGGGCAAACTCAAGGACGCGGCCCGGCGCGCCGCCCACCGGGGCCAGAACGAGCCGGACGGGGACGACGGGCCGGACGAGGACGACCTGGCCGCGATCATCTACACCTCGGGCACCACGGGCAGTTCCAAGGGGGTCATGCTGACCCACAGGAACATCGTGTCCAACGCCGTGGGCGCGGCCAACATCGCCCAGATCGGGCAGCAGGACCGCCTGCTCTCCATCCTGCCCCTGTCGCACACCTACGAATGCACCCTGGGCCTGGTCCTGCCCGTGATCATGGGCGCGGCCGTGTACTACCTGTCCAAGCCGCCGACCCCGACCATCCTCCTGCCCGCCCTGCAGAAGGTCCGGCCCACGTTCGTCCTGAGCGTGCCCCTGGTGATGGAGAAGATCTACCGCAACAAGATTCTCCCTGCCCTGACCAAAAACCTGGCCCTGCGCACCCTGCTCAAGCTGGGCCCGGTGCGCCGCAAGCTCTACCAGGCCGCGGGCAAAAAACTCCTGGAGACCTTCGGCGGGGCCCTGCGCTGCCTGTGCATCGGCGGGGCGGCCCTGGCCCCGGAGGTGGAATCCTTCCTGCGCGAGGCCGGGTTCCCGTTCAGCGTGGGCTACGGCCTCACCGAATGCTCGCCCCTGGTCTCCGGAATCATGCCCGAGGGCACGCGCCTGCGCTCCTGCGGCCCGGCCCTGCCCGGCACCGAGATCCGCATCGCCTCCCCGGCCCCCCAGACCCCGGGGGAAATCCAGGTGCGCGGCCCCAACGTCATGCTCGGCTACTACAAGGCCCAGGCCCTCACCGAGGAGACCTTCACCCCGGACGGCTGGCTGCGCACCGGCGACCTGGGCGTGCTCTCGGCCGACGGCTACCTGACCATCCGCGGCCGGCTCAAAAACGTCATCGTGGGCCCCAGCGGCGAGAACATCTACCCCGAGGAGATCGAAACCGTGCTGGGCCAGTGGCCGCACGTGCTGGAGTCCCTGGTCTTCGAGCAGGGCGGCAAGCTCACGGCCCGGGTGCACCTGGACTACGACCTGCTGGACGCCCGCTTCGGGGTCCTCGGCCTCACCGAGGCCGAGGCCCGGAAGCGCATCGCCGAGGTCCTGGAGGAGCTGCGCCGGAACGCCAACAGCCAGGTCTCCTCGTTCTGTAAGCTGCAACGCATCATCGAGCAGCCCGAGCCCTTCGAGAAGACCCCGACCCAGAAGATCAAGCGCTATCTCTACGTGGATTCCCCGTCGCGCTGAGTCAGTGGGCCCCGTCCAGGCGCGCCTCGGCCTCGGCCTCGGACAGGGGCTTGGCAAAGAGGTAGCCCTGGCCGTATTCGCATTTCAGGGCGGCGAGCATGTCCCGCTGCCGCTCGGTCTCGATGCCCTCGGCCACCACGGAAAGCCCCAGGTTGTGGGCCAGCCCGATGATGCTCCGCACGATCTCCAGGTTCTCCGGAGCCGTTTCCAGGGCCCGCACAAAGGACAGGTCGATCTTCAGATCGTCCAGCGGGAACTTCTGGAGATAACCCAACGAGGAATAGCCCGTGCCGAAGTCGTCCACGCTGAAGCGGATGCCGTCCTGGCGCATGCGCTGGAGCTTCTGCACGGAGTTGCCCGGGCTGGCCATGATGGCCGTCTCGGTGATCTCCAGCTTGAGCCGCGCCGGGTCCAGGCCCGTGTCCCCGACCACCCGCAGCACGTCCTCGGACAGCCCGGACTTGGCGAACTGCCGGCCCGAGACGTTCACCGACAGGCTCAGGTCCCGGGCCCCGCGGTAGACGTTCTGCCAGCGGCTCATGACCGTGCAGGCCTGGTCCAGGACCCACTGCCCCAGGTCCAGGATCATGCCGGTCTCCTCGGCCACGGGGATGAACTCGCCCGGGGAGACCAGGCCGCGCTTGGGATGGGCCCAGCGCACCAGGGTCTCGAAGCCGGCGAGCCGCCCGTCCCGCAACGAGACGATGGGCTGGTAGACCAGGAAGAACTGCCCGCGCCGCAGGGCCCGGCGCAGGTCGTTCTCCAGGCGCAGGGCATCCAGGGTCTCGGCCAGCATGCGCTCGTTGAACATGTGGAAGCGGTTGCGGCCGGATTCCTTGGCCTTGTACATGGCGATGTTGGCGTGGCGGATGAGCTCATCGGCGTTGCCCGCGCCGTCGGCGGTGAGCGCCAGGCCCAGGCTGGCCGAGGTGATCAGCTCGTGGCCGTCCACCAGAAAGGGCTTGCGCATGGCGTCGCGCACCCGTTTGACGATCTGGATGGCCTCGCGCGGCGACTCCACCTGCTCCAGGAGCAGGAGGAACTCGTCCCCGCCGAAGCGGGCCACCAGGTCCATGCCGCGCACACAATGCAGCAGCCGCTGGCTCACCTCGGCCAGGAGCAGGTCGCCCCGGGCGTGGCCCAGGCTGTCGTTGACCGCCTTGAACCGGTCCAGGTCCAGGAAGATGAGCCCCACCAGGCCGCCCTTGCCGCGCTTGATCCGCTCCAGGGCCAGGGAGGCGCGGTCCAGCAGCAGGGTGCGGTTGGCCAGGCCGGTGAGCGGATCGTGCAGGGCCATGTGCCGGAGCTGGAGTTCGGCCTCCTTGCGAGCCGTGATGTCGCGCAAAGACAGGCGCCAGCCCAGGGACCGGCCCTGTTCCTGGCCGGGCACCTCGCGGCGCACCAGGTTGATCCAGCGCTGCTCCCCGCTCTGGTGCCGGATGCGGAAGTCCAGGGTCTCGCCCTGGGCACAACGCAGGAACCGGCTGACCATCTTGCGGTCCCCGGGCTCCACCAGGTTCTCCAGAAAGGCCGGATCGTCCTGAAAGGCCTGGGGCGGGAAGCCGGAGATGCGCTCGCAGGACGGGCTCACGTACAGGACGCGCCCCTCGGAGTCGATCCAGGACTCCCAGTCGTAGTTGTAGTCGGCCACGGTGCGGTAGCGCATCTCCGAGGCCTCCAGGGCGGCCTTGGAGGCCTGGAGGTCATCCACGGTCCGGGACAGGCGCGTGGAGGCCTCCTGCAGGGCCCGGCGCTGGCGGTGCAGCTCCACGAAGACCCGCACCTTGCAGCGCAAAACCTCGGCGTCCACGGGCTTGAACAGATAGTCCACGCCGCCCAGCTCGTAGCCCCGGAACACGTGCCCGGACTCCCGGGTCATGGCCGTGACGAAGATGATCGGGATGTGCCGGGTGGCCGGGTCGTCGCGCAGGGCTCCGGCCACCTGGAAACCGTCCATGTCCGGCATCATGATGTCCAGAAGGATCAGGGCCAGATCGCGGCCGCGGGCCGCCTTGAGGGCCTCGGGCCCGGACCGGGCCGTGAGGACGTCCAGGCCGAAGGACTTGAGCATGCCCTGGATCAGGCGCAGGTTGACGCGCTCGTCGTCCACGACGAGGATGGCGGTTTTATTGGACATTCGGCTGTCTCCAGGACCCCGGGGAGAGGGCTCATCCTATTCCCTACACCCGCGGTCGGGACCAGGACATGATTTTTCCCATCCGCAGTGCTGGAACGGCGAAAGGGGCCCGAAGGCCCCTTTGCGTGGAGGTGGGAGGAACGCGTGGAGGAGTTGCCTGGAGAAAGCAGGACCCGTGCCAAGTCGCTGCCAGAGAAAAAGATCAATAAAATCAAAATGGTCCTTGCACACTCCCCCGGCGGTCCCGAGGGGGCGACGGTTTTGTAGGCACAAAAACGTGCCCCGCCACCCAGGCCCCGGTCCAGCGGCCCGGGCCGCGTTCTTGACTTCCGAAGCGCCTTGTTCCAATTTGCCTTGTTTGACGCCCGGGAACCCCGGGCCAGTCCCTGCACGGAGGCAGACATCCCCATGAGCGATTACAAAGCGACCCTGCGGCTGCCCGAGACCGCGTTCCCCATGAAGGCCAACCTCAAGGAGCGCGAGCCCGCCATGCTCAAGCGCTGGGAGGAGATGGACGCCTACGGCCTCATGCTCGCCGCCAACCAGGGCCGCCCGGACTACGTGCTCCACGACGGCCCGCCCTACGCCAACGGCAACATCCACATGGGCACGGCCATGAACAAGGTGCTCAAGGACATGGTGGTCAAGTCCCGCAACATGCAGGGGTTCAAGGCCGGCTACGTGCCGGGCTGGGACTGCCACGGCCTGCCCATCGAGCACAAGGTCGAGCTGGAGCTCAAGAAAAAGAAGAAGGAACTGCCCGCCCACGTGATCCGCAAGCTCTGCCGGGAATACGCCGCCAAGTGGCTCTCGGTGCAGCGCGCCGAGTTCAAGCGCCTGGGCGTGTTCGGGGTCTGGGACAAGCCGTACATGACCATGGACCCCGTCTACGAGGCGGCCACGGCCCGCGAGCTGGGCCGGTTCATGGCCGCGGGCTCGGTCTATCGCGGCAAGAAGCCGGTGCACTGGTGCTGCTCCTGCCGCACGGCCCTGGCCGAGGCCGAGGTGGAGTACGCGGACCACACCTCGCACTCGGTGTTCGTGCGCTTCCCGCTCACCGACCCCAAGCTCCGCGAGGTCTTCCCCATGGCCGATCCGGCCAGGACCTTCGCGGCCATCTGGACCACCACGCCCTGGACCCTGCCGTCCAACATGGCCGTGGCCGCGCATCCGGAATTCGACTACGCCCTGGTGGAGCACGCCGGGGAATTCTACGTCCTGGCCTCCCGGCTCGTGCCGGTCTGCGCCGAGGCCTTTGGCTGGAGCGGCCACAAGGTCCTGGCCGAGGTCCCGGGCGCGCGGCTGGAGGGCCTCACGGCCCGGCATCCGTTCTACGACCGGCCCTCGCCCGTGGTCCTGGCCGACTACGTGACCCTGGACGCGGGCACGGGCCTGGTGCACACGGCGCCTGGGCACGGCCGCGAGGACTACGAAACCGGCCTGCGTTGCGGCCTGGAGGTGCTCTCGCCCCTGGACGACGGCGGCCGCTTCCTGCCCACGGTGGAGTTCTTCGGCGGGCTCACGGTCTTTGAGGCCAACCCCCGGGTCATCGAGAAGCTCCAGGAAATGGGCCGTCTCCTGCTCTCCGAGAAGATCCGCCACTCCTACCCGCACTGCTGGCGCTGCAAGGAGCCGGTGATCTTCCGGGCCACCACCCAGTGGTTCATCTCCATGGAGGCCAATGACCTGCGCGCAAAGACCCTGGCGGCCATCCACAACCAGGTGCGCTGGATCCCGACCTGGGGCGAGGAGCGCATCGCCAACATGATCGAGTTCAGGCCCGACTGGTGCGTCTCGCGCCAGCGCAACTGGGGCGTGCCCATCGTGGCGCTCATCTGCAAGGACTGCGACGAGGCCTGGTTCGGCGCGGACTGGGTCAGCTCCGTGGTGGACAAGTTCGAGAAGCACCCCACGGGCTGCGACTGGTGGTTCGAGNNCGCGAGACCGACATCCTGGACGTCTGGTTCGACTCCGGCACGAGCTTCTCGGCCGTGCTGGAAAAGCGCTCCGACACCTCGTTCCCGGCCGACCTCTACCTCGAGGGCTCGGACCAGCATCGCGGCTGGTTCCACAGCTCGCTTTTGGCCTCCATGGGCACCCGCGGGGTCCCGCCCTACCGGGCCGTGCTGACCCACGGCTACGTGGTGGACGGCGAGGGCCGCAAGATGTCCAAGTCCGTGGGCAACGTGGTCGCGCCCCAGGAGATCATCGACAAGTACGGGGCCGAGGTGCTCCGGCTCTGGGCCTCGGCCGTGAACTACCAGGAGGACGTGCGGGTCTCGGACGAGATCCTCAAGCGCCTGGTGGACGCCTACCGCCGCATCCGCAACACCTGCCGGTTCATCCTGGGCAACCTGAACGACTTCGACCCGTCCCAGGCCGTGGCCCCGGCGGACATGCCCGCGGTGGACCGCTTCGCCCTGGACCTCCTGCGCGAGCGCCACACGGTCATGCAGCAGGCCTTTGCGGACTACGAGTTCCACAAGGTCTACCACACCCTGCACAACCTCTGCGTCACGGACCTCTCGGCCTTCTACCTGGACATCACCAAGGACCGGCTCTACGCCGACGCGGCGGGCGGCACGGCCCGGCGCTCGGCCCAGACCGTGCTCTGGCAGGCCCTGCTCGTGCTGCTCACGGACATGGCCCCGATCCTCTCGTTCACGGCCGAGGAGGCCTTCCTGGCCCTGCCCGAGGCCCTGCGGCCGGGCCTGAAGACCGTGTTCGCCCTGCGCCACCAGCCCCTGGACCCGGGCCTGGCCCCGGCCGAGCGGGAGCGCTGGAACACCATCCTGGCCCTGCGCGCCGAGGCCTCCAAGGCCGTGGAGCCCCTGCGCCAGGCCGGACAGGTGGGCCACTCCCTGACCACGCGCCTGACCCTCTTTGCGCCCGAACCCGTGCGCAAGGCCCTCGACGGCTTCTCCGCCGCGGAGCTGGAAGAGCTGTTCATCGTCTCCCAGGTGGACCTGGCCCCCACGGAACAGGCCCCGGAGGGCGCCTTTGTGTCCACGGACATGGACAGCGTGGCCGTGGCCGTGGACGCGGCCCATGGCGGCAAGTGCGAGCGCTGCTGGAAATTCACCAAGGAACTGGGCTCGGCCGGGCCCGCGGACCTCTGCCCGCGCTGCGCCGCCGTGCTCAAGGACCTGGCCTAGCCCATGAAACGCCGCTACGCCCTGTCCCTGTCCCTGGCCGGAACCATCCTGGTCCTGGACCTCTTGAGCAAGTGGCTGGTCATGAGCCGGTTGGAGCTCTGGGAGTCCCGGCCGATCATCTCGGGGTTCTTCGACCTGGTCTACGCCACCAACCGGGGCGCGGCCTTCGGCTTCCTGAACCGGGTGGACATCACCTGGCAGACGGCCTTTCTCATCGTGGTGAACCTGGCGGCCGTGGCCCTCATGCTCCACATCCTGCACCGGGCATCGGACCGGGAAACCTTCCTGATCACCGGCCTGGGCCTGATCCTGGGGGGAGCCCTGGGCAACCTGGCCGACCGCCTGCGCTTCGGCGTGGTGGTCGATTTCCTGGATTTCTACGTGGGCCAGTGGCACTGGCCGGCCTTCAACGTGGCCGACATCGGCATCAGCCTGGGCGCGTTCTGCCTGATCCTGTCCCTCTACCAGAAGAAGCCCCATGCATCCGGTTCTCGTTGACCTGGGCTTCGCCACCATCCACACCTACGGGGTGTTCATCGCCCTGGCCTTTGTCTCAGCCATGGGCTGGACCTGGCTGGAAGCCCGGCGCAAGGGACTGGACGCCCGGCGCATCCCGGACCTGGCCTTCGCCGTGTTCGTGGGCGCGCTCGTGGGTTCGCGGCTGCTCTACGTGCTCCTGTACCTGCCCCATTTCCTGGAGCATCCCCTGGAAATCCTCATGTTCTGGAATGGCGGCATGGTCTTTTCCGGCGGGGCCGTGCTCGGCGCCTACCTGGGCTGGCGCGAGACCAGAAAGCACCACCTGCCCGTGCTCCCCTGGCTGGACGCCGTGGCCCCGGGCCTGGCCCTGGGCGAGGCCGTCGGCCGGCTGGGCTGCCTCTCGGCGGGCTGCTGCTACGGCCAGCTCTGCGGCATGCCCTGGGCCGTGACCTTCACGGACCCGCGCTCCCTGGCCGAGCCCCTGAACATGCCCCTGCACCCCACCCAGGCCTACCACAGCCTGTCCGGGTTGGCGGCCTTCGCCATCCTGCTCTTCATGCGCAACCGTCTCCAGCGGCCCGGGCAGCTCATGGGCCTGTTTCTGGTGCTCTTCTGCCTGGCCCGCTTCAGCGTGGAGTTCTTCCGGGCCGACTTCCGGGGCGAGCTGGGCCCGTTCAGCGTGACCCAGGTGCTCTACGCCGCCTTTCTGATCCTTGGCCTGATCCTTCTTCTCAACAAACGCACCAAGCGGAGTTGACCATGTTTCCCATGCCTGATCTGACCACGACCCAGTGGGCCCTGGTGCTCGGCGGCCTGGGCCTGTTCGTCCTGGTGAGCCTCTACTCCATCTGGGACGCCTTTCACCGGGAATTCGCCTCCACCGCGGAAAAGATGGCCTGGATCCAGCTCAGTGTGCTGGTTCCCTTTTTGGGCGGAGTGACGTATCTTCTCCTCGGAAAGAAAAGGGGGCAGAAGATTCCATGAACACGCGCACCACGAAATCCCTGGCCGTGGCGGCCCTGATCCTCTCCCTGGCCCTGTCCGCGGGCTGCGCCTCGCGCCAGGACGTCCAGACCCTGGACCAGCGCAATCGCCAGACCATGCAGGAGGCCCGCGAGCTCTTCAAGCAGCTGGAAGAGCAGATCGCTATCGCCCGCGAGGAGGCCCGCAAGAGCAGCGCCCCGGTGCAGGCCAAGCAGGCCGACATCTGGGCCGAGGTCGAGGGCCTCAAGACCGAGGTGGCGACCATGAAGGGCCAGCTGGACACCCTGAACATGCGCATGGGCGCCCAGAACAGCCAGGACATGGCCCAGCTCAACGAGCGGCTCAAGGCCGTGGAGCTGGCCCTGGAGACCCAGTTCGCCGTGGACCTGGGCAAGGGAGCCAAGACCGCCGCGACCACGCCCTCCCCGGCCCCGGCCGCCGAGTCCGCGGGCAACGTGGAGGCCGCGCCCCAGGACCCGGCCGACGCCCTCTACGCCAAGGGCCTGACCGCCTTCAAGGAGCGCAAGTACGACGAGGCCCGCCGCGACTTCGCCGAGTTCACCACCACGTTCAAGAAGCACGCCCTGGTGCCCAACGCCGTGTTCTGGCAGGGCGAGTGCTACTACCAGATGGGCGACTACGCCAAGGCCGTGCTGGCCTACCAGGACGTCATCGACAAGCACAAGGACAGCCCCAAGTACCGCTCGGCCATGCTCAAGCAGGGCATCTCGTTCTACAAGCTGGGCAAGGAAAAGCCGGGCAAGATCATCCTCCAGGAACTCATCGACAAGAACCCGGGCACGGCCGAGGCCAACCGGGCCAAGCAGTTCCTGGCCGATCCCAAGAAGTAGCGGCGGCCGGGCGTTGCCAAGACCCGGCCCCTGACCTATAGAGGAAATATGAGCGAAAAACCCCACGGCGAGGTCCAGAAGGGCTTCCGCAAAATCGTCTATCTCACCTTCCCCCCCGAGGTTTCCGGCCGGCCCGTGGTCTGCAACCTGGCCCGGCTGTTCGACCTGTCCTTCAACATCCTCAAGGCCGAGATCAGCCCCCGCCAGGACGGCACCATGACCCTGGAGATCAGCGGGCTGGAGACCGACTTCCACAAGGGCGTCAACTACCTGAAGGAGAACAGCGTCCGGATCACCCCGGTGGCCCAGAAGATCTTCCGGGACGAGGACTGCTGCATCCACTGCGGCCTGTGCACGGCCATGTGCCCGACCAAGGCCCTGGTGGTGGACAAGGGCACCCGCAAGGTGCTCTTCGAGATCGACAAATGCTCGGCCTGCGGCCTGTGCACCCGGGTCTGCCCGGTGCAGGCCATGGCCGTGGACCTGGACGAAAACGGCCGGAACTGAAAGGCGGGGCCATGGAACAGGAACAGCGCACCTATTCCCGCGTGGCCGCCCGGCTCAAGGGCCTGGCCTGCCTCGCCGAGTCCGCGGACACTCCGCCGCGCTTCCGCACCGCCCCCCGCCGCGACGGCTCCGCGCCCCCGATGATCACCGCGGGCCTGCCCGAGGGTCTCATGGACTTCCTCCTGGAAATGGACGCCAAGCTCGACCAGATCCTGGTGGGCCAGCGCCAGGACCAGCTGCGCCAGGACTATCCCCTGGACCTGGACATCCAGGAGATCTCCGGGGCCGGGGTGCGCTTCTCCTGCGCCGAGCCCCTGGCCGAGGATCAGGTCCTGGAGCTGGTCATGGTCCTGAACCAGTACCCCCTGCGCCTGGCCGCGGCCGTGGGCCGCGTGCGCGGCGAGGAAGGGGGCCTGCGGCGCTTCGAGTTCACCTTCATCCGCGAACACGACCTGGAGGCCATCGTCCAGTTCGTGTTCCAGGAACAGCGCGAGGAAATCCGCAACCGGAAGTGGGCCTAGCCTCCTTCCGCGCGCCTTCCCCCTCTCCACTTCACTCGAGGAAGCCATGACCTCCCAGGAAGACCTTCTTGCCTCGTTGCTGGAAAAAGTCTCCAGCCAGATGGCCGCGGACCTCAAGGAAGCCATCGTCGCGGCCGTGGAGAAAGAGCTCTCCAGGACCCTGAACAAGGCCCTGCTCGAGGGCGAGTTCTACCGCCGGGTCAACGACGACCTCCAGGAGAGCCTCAAGAACATCTACAAAGAGATCAAGACCGCCAAGCAGGGCAAGCCCCTGCCCGTGCTGGGCGACCCCGACGAGCTCATCAACAAGGCCTCGGACCAGCTGGACGCGGTGCTCCGGACCACGGAAAAGGCCGCCGAGGAGATCATCGAGATCGTGGAGCGGCTCCAGGAGCTCCAGAGCTCCCTGGGCGGGGTCATCAAGGCCCTGGACTCCGGCGGGGTCACCAAGGAGCAGCGCGGGCAGCTCTCCCGGATCAACGAGACCCTCGGCAGCGACCTGCTGCGGATCATGACCACCCTCTCCTTCCAGGACCTGACCGGCCAGCGCATCAAGATCATCATCGAGACCATCAAGAAGATCGAGGCCATCGTGCTGGACGTGTACATGTCCACCGGGCTCATGATCCAGGCCCGCGAACAGACCCCGGAGAAGGATTTCGAGCAGATCGAGGCCGAGGCCAAGGACAAGGTCAGCAGCACCCTCAAGGGCCCCCAGGAGGGCTCGGACCAGGGCGCGGTGGACGGGCTCCTGGCCCAGCTCGGCCTGGA
>DFYP01000100.1 GCA_002382645.1 Desulfovibrio sp. UBA4079
GCGCCGGGTTGTCGTTTTCCTACGGTAGCATCCAGGTGAACACGTAAGCCTGGAGCATGGTGATCACGGAGACCACCAGGACCATGGCGATGGAGTGGCCCAGGGTGAAGCGGAAGATGTCACCCTCGTGGCCCACCATGTTGGAGGCCGCGGTGGCCACCGAGATGCTCTGGGGCGAGATCATCTTGCCGGTGACGCCGCCCGAGGAGTTGGCCGCCACGCACAGGGCCGGGTCCACGCCGATCTGCTGCGCCGTGGTCTTCTGGAGCGCACCGAACAGGGCGTTGGAGGACGTGTCCGAACCGGTCAGGAACACGCCGAGCCAGCCCAGGATCGGGGCGAAGAAGGGGAACAGCGAACCGGTGGCCGTGAAGGCCAGACCCAGGGTCGAGCTCATGCCCGAGAAGTTCATGATGTAGGCCAGGCCCAGGATCATGGCGATGGTCAGGATCGGGAAGCGCAGCTGGTAGACCGTGCGGCCGAAGCAGTTGATGGCCTTGCCGAAGCCGTAGTTGGGAATGACCAGGATCGAGAGCAGGCCGGAGAACAGGATGGCCGTGCCCGCGGCGGAGAGCAGGTTCAGGGTGTACACCGCGCCATAGGGGGTGTCCTTGGCCACGATGGGGGCGGTCTTCATGACCACGTTGTGCAGCGCGGGCCAGCTGATCTTGATGGCCACGATGCCGTCCAGGAACTTCTTCACGTCGGCCAGGCCCCAGAGGAGGACCATCACGGCCAGGATGATGTACGGGGTCCAGGCCCGAATGACCTGTCCGCCGGAGTAGCCGCACTTCACGGGACCGCCGCAGGACGGGGCCTCATCCGGGAAGTGCCACACGTTCTTGGGCTTCCAGACCTTGAGGAAGCCGCCCAGGCCCAGGATGGTGACGATGGCGGACATGATGTCCGGGAGGTACGGGCCGTGGAAGTTGGAGAACACGAACTGGGTCCCGGCGAAGAGCACGCCGGCCACGATGATGGCCGGGAGCACTTCCATGGCCCGCTTGAAGCCGCTCATGGTCACGGCCAGCCAGAGGGGCACGATCAGGGACAGGAACGGCAGCTGACGTCCGCAGATCTGGCTGATCTTCATCATGTCCAGGCCGGTGACGTTGGCCGCCACCACGATCGGGATGCCGATGGCGCCGAAGGCCACCGGGGCGGTGTTGGCGATGAGGCAGATGCCCGCGGCGTAGAGCGGGTTGAAGCCCAGGCCCACGAGCATGGCCGCGGTGATGGCCACCGGGGTGCCGAAGCCCGCCGTGCCCTCGATGAACGAGCCGAAGGCGAAGGCCACCAGGATGGCCTGGAGGCGGCGGTCGTCGGTGATGCTTGCCAGGGAGCTCTTGATGATTTCGAACTCCCCGGACTCAACGGTCATGTTGTAGATCCAGATCGCCGTGATGACGATCCAGACGATGGGGAAGATGCCGAAGGCCGCGCCATAGAGCGTGGCGTTCACTGCCAGCCCGGTGGGCATGCCCCAGGCGACGATGGCCAGAAGCACGGCCGCCAGGGTGGCGGCGAAGGCGGCCTTGTGGCCTGCCATGCGCTTCACCGCCAGCATGAAGAACAGGATGTACAGGGGGATGCCCGCAACCAGCGCCGAGAGCAGAATGCTCCCCAGCGGATCATAAGCCTGAATCCAATTTTCCATACGCTCCTCCAAACGGT
Organism: Desulfovibrio sp. UBA4079; assembly: GCA_002382645.1. Taxonomy (GTDB): domain Bacteria; phylum Desulfobacterota; class Desulfovibrionia; order Desulfovibrionales; family Desulfovibrionaceae; genus Aminidesulfovibrio. The sequence continues at coordinate 1,675 of DFYP01000100.1, forward strand.
TGATGATCCGCCCGCGGGAGCCCCCCTGGAGTCAAAGCCCAGTCGCCCTGCCGCGAACAAGGGAGGAGGCCGCCGTGGCGGCCTCCTCCGCCCTACCCTCTATTTGCCGGCCCGGCCGTCATCGCAAGGCTCCTCCGCCTTGCCGGACCGGGCGTGTTCGGCTCCGTTGGCCACGGCGCAGGACTCCAGTCCCGGCCCCTCCTCGGCGGGAGCCCCTCCGATGAAGCGGGCCTCGGGGGCGGCCATCCAGCGCAGCAGCTCGTAGCGCTGGCGGTAGTCCTCCTCGATGCGCTTGCGGAACGCCTTGGACGCCTCGGGCATGGCCTTCTCCAGCATGGCGTAGCGGGTCTCGCCGGAGAGGAACTCCTGCAGGCTGCCGTCGGGGTCCTTGGATTCCAGCACGAGGGGGTTCTTGCCCTCCGCGGCCAGAAGCGGGTTGTAGCGGTACAGGGGCCAGTACCCGGAGGCCACGGCGAGGCGCTGCTCCTCCTGGGTCTTGCCCATGCCCTTCTTGATGCCCTGGTTGATGCACGGCGCGTAGCAGATGATCAGCGACGGTCCCGGATAGGCCTCGGCCTCCAGGAAGGCCTTGAGCATCTGCTGCTTGTTGGCGCCCATGGCCACCGAGGCCACGTAGATGGAGCCGTAGGTCATGGCCATGCGGCCCAGGTCCTTCTTGCCGGTCTTCTTGCCCGCGGCCGCGAACTTGGCCACCGAGCCCAGCGGCGTGGCCTTGGAGGACTGGCCGCCGGTGTTGGAATAGACCTCGGTGTCCAGGACCAGGACGTTCACGTCCATGCCCGAGGCCAGGACGTGGTCCAGGCCGCCGTAGCCGATGTCATAGGCCCAGCCGTCGCCGCCGAAGATCCAGACGCTCTTCTTGGTGAGCAGGTCGGTCATGGCCGCCAGCTCTGCCAGGGCCGGGGTCTTGGCGGCCTTGGGCAGGAGCTTCTTCAGGGCGTCGCCGTGGGCGCGCGAGGCCGCGGGATCGTCCTTGCCGGCCAGCCAGCCGGTGAGGGCCGTCTTGAGCTCGCCCTTGGCCTCGGCCGCGGCCTGGCCCGCCAGGTCGGCCAGCCGGGCCCGGCGCTGGAACAGGCCCAGGGCCATGCCGAAGCCGAATTCCGCGGCGTCCTCGAACAGCGAGTTGCCCCAGGCGGGGCCGAAGCCGTCCTTGTTGGTGCAGTACGGGCTCGACGGCGCGGACGCGCCCCAGATGGAGGAGCAGCCCGTGGCGTTGGCGATGACCATGCGCTCGCCGAAGAGCTGGGTCAGGACCTTGACGTAGGGCGTCTCGCCGCAACCGGCGCAGGCCCCGGAGAACTCCAGCAGAGGCTGGTGGAACTGGCTGCCCTTGAGGGACTCGCGCTTGAGCAGGTTGTCCCGCACGGGCTGGCTCATGGCGAAGTCGAAGTTGGGCACCTCGGCGCCGGTCTGGCTCTCGATGGGCTTCATGACCAGGGCCTTGTCCTTGGCCGGGCAGATGTCCGCGCAGTTGCCGCAGCCCATGCAGTCGAGCGTGTTCACCTGCACGCGGAAGGAGTAGCCCTTGAGCTCCTTGCCCTGGGCCGGAAGCACGGCGAAGGTCGCCGGGGCCTTGGCCTTCTGGGCGTCATCCAGGAGCACCGGCCGGATGGCCGCGTGGGGGCAGACGAAGGCGCACTGGTTGCACTGGATGCAGTTCTCGGGAATCCACTGCGGCACGTTGATGGCCACGCCGCGCTTCTCGAAGCAGGAGGTGCCCGCGGGGAACAGGCCGTCCGGGGTGAAGGCGCTCACCGGCAGGGTGTCGCCCTTCTGGGCCAGCATGGGCTTCATGACCTTGGTCACGAAGGCCGGTTCGCTCGGCGCGGCCACGGCCTCGTCCTTGGCCTTGGCCCAGGAGGCCGGATAGCTGATCTCCTGGAGATTCTCCAGGGACTGATCCACGGCCGCGATGTTCATGTTCACGATCTTGTCGCCCTTCTTGCCGTACTCCTTCTTGATGGACTCCTTGAGCAGGCTCACGGCCTGGTCAAAGGGCAGCACCCCGGAGAGCTTGAAGAAGGCGGTCTGCATGATCATGTTGATGCGGCCGCCCAGGCCCACGCCCGCGGCGATCTTCACGGCGTCGATGTTGTAGAACTTGAGCTTCTTGGCGGCGATGGTGCGGCGCACGTGGCCCGGGAGCTGCTGCTCCATGTCGGCCAGGGTCCAGTTGGAGTTCAAGAGGAAGGTGCCGCCGTCCTTGATGCCCTCGAGCACGTCGTAGACCCGCACGTAGTTGGACTTGTGGCAGGCCACGAAGTCCGCGGTGTTCACCAGGTAGGTGGACTTGATCGGGAGCTTGCCGAAGCGCAGGTGCGACACGGTGATGCCGCCGGACTTCTTGGAGTCGTAGGCGAAGTAGCCCTGGGCGTAGAGCTCGGTGTTGTCGCCGATGATCTTGATGGCGCTCTTGTTGGCGCCCACGGTGCCGTCCGAGCCCAGGCCCCAGAACTTGCACTGCACCGTGCCCTCGGCCGTGGTCTGCAGGGGTTCGCCCACGGGCAGGGAGCGGCCGGTGACGTCGTCCTCGATGCCCACGGTGAAGGGCGTCTTGGGCTCTTTCGCGGCCATATTGTCGAACACGGCCTTGACCATGGCCGGGGTGAATTCCTTGGAGCCCAGCCCGTAGCGGCCCCCAAGTACCCGGACCGTCCGCCCGCCCTCCAGGAGCGCGGTGCAGACGTCCAGGTACAGGGGATCGCCCGGGGCTCCGGGCTCCTTGGTCCTGTCCAGGACCGTGACTGTGGAGGCCGAGAGAGGAATCCCGGCCAGGAGGGCGGATTTGACGAAGGGCCGGAACAGCCGGACCTTGAGCAGGCCCAGCTTGGCGCCCTTGGCGTTGAGCACGCCGATGGTCTCCTCGATGGCCTCGCAGCCGGAGCCCATGGCCACGATGACGTGCTCGGCCTTCTTGTGGCCCACGTAGTCGAAGAGGCTGTAGCTCCGGCCCGTGATGGCGGAGACCTTGGCCATGGCCTCGGTGACGATGCCCGGGACCTTGTCGTAGAACGGGTTGGCGGCCTCGCGTCCCTGGAAGTAGATGTCCGGGTTCTGGGCCGTGCCCCGGACCACCGGATGCTCGGGGTTCATGCCCCGGGCCCGGAAGGCCGCGACCTTGTCGCGGTTGACCAGTCCGGCCATGTCCTTGGGGTCGATGACCTCGATCTTCTGGACCTCGTGGGAGGTGCGGAAGCCGTCGAAGAAGTGCACGAAGGGCACGCTGGACTCGATGGCCGCCAGGTGGGCCACCAGGGCCATGTCCATGGCTTCCTGCACGGAGTTGGAGCAGAGCAGGGCGAAGCCGGTCTGGCGCGCGGCCATGACGTCGGCGTGGTCTCCGAAAATGGACAGGGCGTGGGCCGCCAGGGCCCGGGCCGAGACGTGGAACACGGCCGGGAGCAGTTCGCCGGCGATCTTGTACATGTTGGGGATCATGAGAAGCAGGCCCTGGGAGGCGGTGAACGTGGTGGTCAGGGCCCCGGCCGCCAGGGAGCCGTGCACGGCTCCGGCCGCGCCGGCCTCGGACTGCATCTCGCGGATCTCCACCACCTGGCCGAAGGCGTTGATCCGGCCCTTGGCGGCCCACTCATCGGCGGTCTCGCCCATGGGCGAGGACGGGGTGATGGGATAGATGACCGCGGTGTCGCTCAAGGCATAGGCCACATGGGCCGTGGCCGTGTTGCCGTCCATGGTCTTCATCGATTTCTTGGCCATCGGAACGCTCCTCATGTTGCGCGTGTTGCGGGTCCGGCCGGGCGCACCTCGGCCTGGACCACTGCCCCTCTAACAAGAACCGTGCCGCACTGGGCGGGCCTGCCTGTCCTGTGGATTTCCAGATAAATGAGAGGGTTCCGTGGACGTGCGCGCCCACGGGGCCTGGCCGTTCGTCCGGAAAACAGGACGCTTGGGCCCGTACTGCCCAATAAATGTATTATCGAATCAATCCAAAATGATGTCAAATTGATCACAGCCCGGAAACAGGTCGTGACATGACGAAGGGTAAGGCCTGACGCCTGTCTGTTTTTTCAGACGAAATCTTCGTGGTCCGAAAAATCGGACAGGCTTGGGGATCAGAAAAAATGCCGCACAGCGCTGCGCCGGGCCAGCCCAGGGTCGTCGGTCTCCAGAACCAGCCGCACCAGGCGCAGGAGCCTGCGGCCCAGGCTGATTTCCTCAAGCAGCGCCGGCTCGCGTTCGACGCTCACGCTGATGCGGATGTTCGGACCGGGAAGGCCCGGCTGCTCGGCTTCATAAACGCGGTAGGCTTGGCGGTTCGCACTGCCCATAGCCGTTCTCCCATGCCGGGGCCGGAACGGACCGGGCCCGGTTTCCCTGATCCCTGCATGGGCGATGCCAAGGTCAGGCTCCGGGCGCGTACTTCTTGAGCAGGGCGTAAAGATGCGAACGGGACAGGCCCGAGATCTCGATCATCCGGCCCACGTCCTGGCCGCATTCCCGCAGCAGGCGCTCGATGTACTCCCGCTCCCGGGCCTCCTTGAAGATCTTGAGCGACGGCAGGGGCCCCTCCCCGGCGCGGGCCGAGGCCGCCTCGCCCTCCTCCGGGGCGCGCCGGGTCAGGTTGGCCCGGGCCACGGCGATGCGCACCTCCTGGGGCAGGTGCAGGGCGAACAGGGTGGGCTCGTCGCCCGCGGCCACCATGGCCCGCTCGAGCACGTTGTTCAGTTCGCGCACGTTGCCCGGCCAGGAATAGGCCGAGATGATCATGAGGAACTCCGAGTCCATGACCTTGGCCGGCCGGCCCGCGGCCCGGGCCAGGTCCTCCAGCCGCCGCTGGGCCAGGAGCCGGATGTCCTCGGCCCGTTCGCGCAGGGGCGGCAGGACCAGGTGGATGGTCTTGATGCGGAACAGCAGGTCCTGGCGGAAGGCCCCCCGGGCCACCATCTCCTCCAGGTCGCGGTTGGTGGCGGCGATGAGCCGGAAATCGCTCTCCACCTCGTGGGCCGCACCCACGGGCCGGAAGCGCCGCTCCTGGAGCACGCGCAGGAAGGACTTCTGCACGGACACGGGCAGCTCACCCACCTCGTCCAGGCAGAGCGTGCCGCCGTCGGACAGCTTGACCAGGCCGTCGCGGTCGCAGTCCGCGCCGGTGAAGGCCCCCTTGCGGTGGCCGAAGAGCGTGCTCTCCACCAGGGTCTCGGTGAGGCTGGCGCAGTCCACCACCACGAAGGGCCGGCCCGCGCGCGGGCTGTTGTCGTGGATGGCCCGGGCGAAAAGCTCCTTGCCCGTGCCGGTCTCGCCGGTGATGAGCACGCTGGCCGGGGACCCGGCGGCCTGGGCCGCCAGCTCGAAGCACTGGCGCATGCGCGGCGCGGTGCCCACCAGGCTGGAGAGCTGGATGGGCCGGGGGCTCTGGGCCCGGTTCTTCTCCTGGCGGTACTGCAGGGCGCGCTTGAGCGAGAGCATGGTCTCGCGCAGGGGCGAGGGCTTCACCAGGTAGTCCCAGACCCCGCCGTGGATGGCCAGCTCCGCGCCGTCCGGATCGCCCTGGCCGGTGAGGATGATGACCTCCGGCGACGCGGGCAGGCCCTTGAGCACGGGCAGGGCGTCCAGGCCGTTGCCGTCGGGCAGGCGCACGTCCAGGAAGACCACGTCGAAGCCCCCGCAGCGGGCCTTGGCCAGGCCCTCGCCCAGGCTGGCCGCGGTGTCGCAGGTCAATTCCATGCGCACGGCCAGGCTTTCCATGGTGGCGCGGATGTCGGCGTCGTCGTCGATGACCAGGATCTTCACGGCCGTTCCTCCGGACCCTGTCCGGACAGGACCTCCCGGATGGCCCGGGTGATCTGCCCGCCGTCATAGGGCTTGAGCACGAGTTTGCTGATGTGCGCGGATTCGCCCTGGGCCTCGGCGGCCCGCTTGCGGCCCGAGACCAGGATCACCGGCAGCCCCGGGGCCAGGCGCGCGGCCTCCTCGGCCAGGCGCAGGCCGTTGATCTCGGGCATGTCGTAGTCCGTGACCAGGCAGTCGAAGCCGTCCGGCCGGGCGGCCAGGGTCTCCAGGGCCGCAGCCGCGCCGCGATGGGCCGTGACCGCGTAGCCCAGCCGGGTGAGCACCCGGGGGATGGTCTCCAGCTGGTCCTCGTCGTCCTCCACGAACAGGATGCGCTCGCCCTGGCCCGGGGCCGCGGCGCTGTCCTCGGCCGGGCGCTCCCCGGAGTCCTCGAAGCAGGGCAGGTAGATGTCGAAGGCCGTGCGCTCGAAGGGCCTGCTGCTGACCCGGATGGCGCCCTTGTGCACCTGGACGATGCCGTGGGCCACGGCCAGGCCCAGGCCCGTGCCCTCGGTCTTGTCCTTGGTGGTGAAGAAGGGATCGAAGATCTTGTCCCGGATGTCCTGGGCGATGCCCGGGCCGTTGTCCGCGATGGACAGCCGGATGTAGCGGCCGGGCTGCACGCTGAGGACCTTGGCCCGCTCCTGGTCCAGGTCCTCCTCGGTGAGCCCGATCTCGATGCGACCGCCGATCTCGCGCAGGGCCTGGAAGGCGTTGGTCACACAGTTGAGCACGATCTGCTGGATCTGGACCGGATCGGCGTAGCTGTAGGGATTCTTGGCCTCCAGCTGCTCCACCACCACGATGTTCCGGGGCATGGAGGCGCGCACCAGGCCCACGGCCTCGCGGATGACCGCGGCCAGGTCCGTGGCCCGGAAGCCCTCCTGGGAGGGCCGCGAAAAGGTCAGGATCTGCTTCACCAGGGAGCTGCCCCGGTGGGCCGCGCGGACCACCCGCTCCAGGTCCACCCGGGCCGGGACCTTCTCGGGCAGGTCCAGGAGGGCCAGCTCCGTGGAGTTGAGGATGGAGGTCAGGATGTTGTTGAAGTCGTGGGCGATGCCCCCGGCCAGGGTGCCGATGGCCTCCATCTTCTGGGACTGCTGGAGCTGGCGTTCCAGGCTGGCCTTGAAGGTCACGTCCTCGACCATGCCCTCGAAGTGGCGCAGGCCGCCGTCTTCGCCGAGCACCGGCCGGATGTTCACCGTGGCCGTGATGTGCCGGCCGTCCTTGCGCGGCAGCCGGGTCTCGAAGCGCACCACCCCGCGGCCTCGCTTGAGCACGGCCGAGAGTTCGGCGGCCCGTTCGGGGTCGTCGCGCAGGACCTCCAGAAGATTCAGGCCCGTGGAGCGGAACTCCTCCAGGTCGGCGTAGCCGAACAGCACGGCCAGGGCCTGGTTCACCTCCAGATAGGCCCCGCCGGGCTCGGCCCGGAAGATGCCCAGGGGCGAGTTCTCGAAGATGCCCCGGTACTTCTCCTCGGCGGCCCGCAGGTCCTCCTCGGCCCGGCGCAGCGGGCTGATGTCATAGACCACGCCCAGAAGCCCGCTCTCCCCGCCCCGGGCCCCGGCATAGGCGGCCTGGTGCAGAATCACGTCGTGGCGCGCGCCGTCCGCCGAGAGCAGGCGGCGCTCCTCGCTGCGCACCTGGCCCGGCGCGATCTCGGGCGCTCCCGGGCCCTCGTCCAGCTGCACCAGCGGGGCGCCCACGGCCTCGCCGGCGCGCTGCTCCCCACGGGTCAGGCCGAACCAGCGCTCAAAGGCCGCGTTCCAGCCGTGGTACTGGCCATCGCGGCCCTTGTAGAAGATGGGCAGGGGGATGGTGTCGATGAGGAGCTGGAGAAAGGCCAGCTGGTCCTTGATGCGGCGCTCGATGATCTTGCGGCGCTTGATGTTGTTGATGAGCGACACGAGCACCAGGCCCAGGATCACGAAGCTGACCATGAGGGTCCAGAAGACCTGCTTGTCGAGTTCGTAGAAGGCCCGCGGCTCGTTGATCACGATGCTGCCCTCGGGCAGGTCGTCGCGCCGGAGCTTGAAGCGCTCCAGGAGGTTGTAGTCGAACATGAACCGGCCGTAGACCTTCTTGTCGATGCCCAGGTCGTCGGGATTCTCGCCCCGGAGCACGCGCACGGCCAGCTCCGCGGCCTGCCAGCCGTGGTCCTCGCCGCGCAGCAGGTGCCCGCCCACGATGCCGTGGCCCAGGAGGAACTCCCAGTTGCTGTAGATGGGCGCCTTGGTCTGGGCCGACATGCGCGAGAGGATCTCGGGCGTGGAGAAGAACTGGCCGGACACGTCCTGGTACATGGGGATGAAATAGACCAGGGTGTCGTCCGGGGCCTTGCGCACCAGGTCCAGGAGATGGGTCAGGTTGTTCTCCGAGACGAAGGTGAACGAAAGCTCGCCCTGGAGCGGGGGCACGGCCTGCTCCACCTGGGCCCTGATGGACATGCCCGTGGTCGAGCGGTCGCCCACCACCAGGACCTTGTTCCGGCCCGGGTGCAGGCGCATGGCCATGCGCAGGCAGGCCTCGGCGTCGATGTTCTCCACCACCCCGGCGGCGTTGTGCAGGTTCTTGGGCAGCCGCTCCTGCTCGTTGACCCCGCAGAAAACCACGGGCACACCGCCGAAGATCTCGTCGCGCACGGCCATGACGAAGTTGAAGGCGTCGTTGTCCGAGACCAGGATCACCGGGAAATGGATGCCCGCGAACTTCTGCCGGAAAAGCTCCTTGTAGGCCGCGGTGAGCCGCTCCACGTCGAAGAGCTTGGCGTCCAGGTACTCGATCTGGAGCGTGATGTCGTAGCCGCTCTCGGCCAGCCGGGCGCGGATGCCGGAGAGGATGTCGTCGGACCAGGCATAGCCGTTGTGGTAGGAATTGATGTAGAGCACGTGGCGCTTGCCGCCCTGGGCCTGCAGGGTGTGGGCCGGGGCCAGGAGCAGCAGGAGCAGGAGCGCCCAGGCGAAGCGTCTCACGAAAGCCTCCGCTGCCACAGGAAATAGGGCGTACGCACCACGGGGTTGGGCGTGGCGTTGTAGAAGTCCTCGAGATAGGCGTTCATCTCGGCCTTGCCCGCCTCGCGCGGGAAGTCCCGCGGCTCGAAGAGCTCCAGGGTCACCTGCCTGCGGGGCACGGCCAGGACGCCGCCCAGGGCCAGGGCGGCCAGCTGCCGGGGCAGGCTGCGCAGCAGCTGCGGCTCCCGGCCCAGGCCCCAGCTGAAGCTGCTGCCCCAGAGCCCGCGCTGGCGGATGAGCACCACCCGTACGTCCGGCACGGCCTTGAGCAGCCGCTCCACGGCCCCCTTGCCGCCGAGCCGCTCCTCGGGGCCCCGGGCCAGCCTGCCGCCCGGATAGAGCAGCACGTTGTCCCCGGCTTCCAGGGTCTCGCGCACCAGGGCCAGGCCCTGGGCCACGGCCTTCATCTCGGCCCGCCCGGGCGCGGAGAGGTCCGGGATGAGCACCGTGCCGACCTTGCGCGCCAGCCAGCCGATGACCGGCAGGTCCGTGCGCGCGGCGTTGGCCAGGGGCCGGGGCCGGAAATCCTTGTGCAGGGCCGCCAGCACGATGAGCGGGTCGATGAGGGCCGGGTGGTTGGGCAGAAACAGGATCTTGCGCGTGCCCCGGGCGCGCACCTCCTCCAGGCCGCGCACCTCCACCCGGTAGCGCAGCCCGAGCAGGAACCTCACCATTCCCCGGAGCACGGTCTGTGAATCCATGCCCCTCCCCTACCCCAAGCCCGGGCAAGGCTCAACCCGCCTCCCTTTTCATCCGCCGGGTTTTGGCATAGGCTGCGGCCTCCCGCGCACACATCCGGGACGCGGCCCAGGGCCCGCCCCGCAAAGGAGTTGAAGATGGGCGTCTTGTCGTCGCAGGTCCAGGGCTATCTGGAACGTTCCTCGTGGATCCGGCGCATGTTCGAGGCCGGCATCGAGCTCAAGAAAAAGCACGGCGAGGCCGCGGTCTGCGACTTCAGCCTGGGCAACCCGGACCTGCCCCCGCCCGTGGCGGTCTGCCAGGGGCTGCGTGACCTGGCCGAGGAGGCGGGCCAGCCCTTCGCCTTCGGCTACATGCCCAACTTCGGCTACCCCCACGTGCGCCAGGCCCTGGCCAAGGAGGTCTCCAGGGAACAGGGCCTGGAGGTGCCGCCGGACTGTCTGGTGATCACCTGCGGCGCGGCCGGGGCCATCAACGCCTTCTACCGGGCCGTGCTCGAGCCCGGGGACGAGATCATCTGCCCGGCGCCCTATTTCGTGGAATACGGCTTCTACGTGGAGAACCACGGCGGCGTGCTCAAGCCCGTGGCGAGCCATCCCGCGGATTTCAGCCTGGACCTGGCGGCCTTGGAGGCGTCCATCACGCCCAAGACCCGGGCCGTGCTCATCAACTCGCCCAACAACCCCACGGGCCGGGTCTACACCAAGGAAGAACTGGCGGGCCTGGCCGCGCTGCTCAAGAAGCACAGCGCGGGACGGCCGCGGCCGATCTTCCTCCTGGCCGACGAGCCCTACCGCTTCCTGGCCTTTGACGGGGCCGAGGTGCCCTCGCTCCTGCCCCTCTACGAGTACACGGTGGTGGTCAGCTCGTTCTCCAAGAACCTGTCCCTGGCCGGCGCGCGCGTGGGTTACGCCCTGGTGAACCCGGTCATGCCCGGCCGCGAGGAGCTGGTCAGCGGGATCATCCTGGCCAACCGCATCCTGGGCTTCGTCAACGCCCCGGCCCTGGCCCAGAAGCTTCTGCTCAAGGCCCTGGGCTCCCAGGTGGACGTGGATATCTACCGCAAGCGCCGGGACTGCATGGCCGACGTGCTGCGCGACGCGGGCTACGAGTTCGCCATGCCCAAGGGCGCGTTCTACTTCTTCCCCCAGGCCCCGGGCGGGGACGACGTGGCCTTTTGCCAGGCCCTGGCCGACGAGCTCATCCTGGCCGTGCCCGGCCGGGGCTTCGGCACGCCGGGCTATTTCCGGCTGGCCTTCTGCATCGGCGAGGAGGTCATCGAGCGCGCCCGGCCGGGCTTCAAGAAGGCCCGGGAGCGCTTCCGCTAGCGCAGGCTGCCCAGACCGAGCCCGCAGGCCACGGCGGCCAGGGTCCAGAACGCGGTCTTGAGCAGGGCCGCGCAGCGCGAGCCGCAGAGCTGGCGCACGTAGCCCTGGGCCCCGGAGTCCTCGGGGCAGAGCAGGAAACGGGCAAAGAGCAGACAATCGGACGCAACGCTCACTTCGGACCTCCTGGTATGGTCCGAACCTAGCCCGTTGGCGCGGCCCGAGGCCAATCGCATCTTCTGAACAGAGCCTTCGGTTTTTTTGATTGTCCCGGCAGCGCGGTCCGGGCTAAGGGAAGAGGCGTGGAACTTTACCAGCTCAAAACCTTTGTGGCCGTGGCCCAGGAGGGCAACCTCTCGCGCGCGGCCGAACGCCTGTTCCTGAGCCAGCCCGCGGTGAGCGCCCAGATCAAGGCCCTGGAAGAGGAACTGGGCCTGGCCCTGTTCCTGCGCACGCCCCGGGGCATGGAGCCGACCCCGGCCGGACTCCAGCTCAGGGAGCGGGCCGAGGCCACGCTCAAGAGCGCCGAGGACTTCCTGCACCAGGCCCAGGCCGTGAGCGGCAGGCTGAGCGGCCCGTTCCGCCTGGGCCACAACACGGACCCCGAGTATCTGCGCATCTTCCGGGTGGCCCAGGAGGTGCACCAGGAGCATCCCGGCATCGAGCTGGAGCTGTTCAAGGCCAACTCCGGCGAGATCCGCCCGGACCTGGAGACCGGCCGCCTGGACGCGGGCTACATCTACGGCCCGAGCCCGCATCCCTCGGTGCAGGTGGAGCTCCTGACCCTGCCCCGGCTGGTCCTGACCCTGCCCGCGGCCTGGAGCGAGGAGTGCTGCACCCTGCCTCTGGCCGAGGTGGCCGCCCAGGGCTGGCTCTGGACCCCGCCCACCTGCCCGTTCCACCAGACCATCGCGGCCTTCCTGGAAGACTGCGGGGTGGTCCCCAACCGGGTCCTGGCCGTGGACGACGAGGACATGATCGCGACCCTGCTCCGGGCCAACAAGGGCGCGAGCTTTTTGCGCGAGGACCGGGCCCTGGACATGGTTTCGCGCGGCGAGGCCCGCATCTGGCAGGGCCGGAGCCTGACCATCCCGGTGCATCTGGCCTATCTGGCCCGCCGGGCCGGGGACCCGCTCATCCGGGCCGTGCGGGCCTGCGTGCGCCGGGCCTGGGACCTGCCCGCCGAGCCCCGCTGACCGCGCCTCGCCTTGCCAACTTTGCCCCTTTCCACTACACCGAAGGAGATTTTTCGCTTGCGAGGTGACAGAATGCGCGTCCTCATCGTCGGCTCCGGGGGCCGGGAACACGCCCTGGCCTGGAAACTGGGCCAGAGCCCCCTGGTTTCGGAACTGCTCATCGCTCCCGGCAACGGCGGCACGGCCCTGGAAGGGACCAACATCCCGGTCAGCGACTCGGACCTGCCCGCCCTGGTCTCCCTGGCCAAGGACAGGAAGGTCGATCTCGTGGTGGCCGGGCCCGAGCTGCCCCTGGTCCTGGGCCTGCAGAACGCCCTGGACAAGGAGGGCATCCCCTGCTTCGGGCCCAACGCCTTTGCCGCCAACCTGGAGGGGAGCAAGGCCTTTTCCAAGACGGTCATGCGCGAATCCGGCGTGCCCACGGCCCCGTTCGCGGTCTTCGACGAGTTCGAGCGGGCCCGGGCCTTTGTCCTGGAGCGCGGCGTCCCCCTGGTGATCAAGGCCGACGGCCTGGCCGCGGGCAAGGGCGTGGTCGTGGCCAAGACCGAGGCCGAGGCCCTGGAGACCCTGGAAGCCATGATGCTCAAGAAGGCCTTCGGCTCGGCCGGGGACCGCGTGGTCATCGAGGAGGCGCTCCAGGGCGAGGAGGCCTCGTTCATGGCCTTCTGCGACGGCGAGGACTACGCCGTGCTGCCCTCGGCCCAGGACCACAAGGCCGTGGGCGAGGGCGACACCGGCCCGAACACCGGCGGCATGGGCGCATACAGCCCGGCCCCGATCCTGCCCAAATCCCGGTACGGCGAGATCGCCGAGCTGGTCATCCGGCCCATCCTCAAGAACCTGGCCAACAAGGGCGAACCGTTCAAGGGCGTGCTCTACGCCGGGCTCATGTTCACCCCGGCCGGGGTCATGGTCCTGGAGTACAACGTGCGCTTCGGCGACCCCGAGTGCCAGCCCCTGCTCATGCGCCTGGACTCGGACCTGGCCGAAATCATGCTGGCCTGCGTCCAGGGCCGGCTCAAGAAGACCGAGGTCCGGCGCAAGGACGAGACCTCCCTGTGCGTGGTCATGGCCGCCAAGGGCTATCCCGGCTCCTACCCCAAGGGCATGGAGATCACGGGCATTGCCGAGGCCGAGGCCATCCCCGGGGTCAAGGTCTTCCAGGCCGGCACCCGGCTGGTGGACGGACGGGCCCTGACCAGCGGCGGCCGGGTGCTCGGCGTCACGGCCCTGGGCGCGGACCTGGCCCAGGCCCAGAAGACCGCCTACCAGGCTGTGGAGCGCATCCGCTTCGACGACTGCTACTACCGCCGCGACATCGGCGCCAAGGGCCTCAAACGGATCACGGGCTGAAAGGAGAGGATATGACCAAAGTCGCCGTGTTCATGGGCAGCATTTCCGACGAGGACAAGATGCGCCCCTGCGTCCAGGTCCTCGATGAACTGGGCATCGGGCATGTCTTCACGGTCACCAGCGCGCACCGCACCCCGGAGCGCACCGCCAAGCTGGTGGCCGATCTGGAAAAGAAGGGTTGCCAGGTCTACATCTGCGCCGCGGGCATGGCCGCGCACCTGGCCGGGGCCGTGGCCGCCAAGACGGCCAAGCCGGTCATCGGCGTGCCGCTCTCGGCCTCGGCCCTGGGCGGCATGGACGCCCTGCTCTCCACGGTGATGATGCCCCCGGGCTTCCCGGTGGCCACCGTGGCCCTGGACTCGGCCGGGGCGCGCAACGCCGCCTGGCTGGCGGCCCAGATCCTGGCCCTTTCGGACAAACCGCTGGCCGCCAAGATCGCCAAGGCCCGCAAGGGCTTCGTGGCCTCGGTGGAAAAGGCCGCCGCAGGACTGGAAAAAAAGAAGTGACCCTGACCGACGCGCGCCAGCGCACCGTGAACTACCTGCGGATCAGCGTCACGGACCGCTGCAACCTCCGCTGTCTGTACTGCTCGTCGCAGGACAAGGAGTTCATTCCGCACGCCGCGATCCTGCGCTACGAGGAGCTCTTCGAGATCCTCGGCATTGCCCAGGGCCTGGGCATCAACAAGGTCCGGTTCACCGGCGGCGAGCCCTTTGCCCGCAAGGGCTTCCCGGAGTTCGTGGCCGGGGTGCTGGAGCGCTTCCCGGGCCTGGACGTGCGCATCACCACCAACGCCACGCTCCTGGCCCCGCACCTGGGCTACCTGCGCCAGCACGGGCTCGAGCGCCTGAACATCTCCCTGGACACCCTCGATCCCGCGACCTTCGCGCGCGTCACCGGCCTGGATCTGTTCGGCACGGTGCGCGAGAACATCCTCAAGGCCGTGGACCAGGGCTTTTCCGTGAAGATCAACGCCGTGGCCATGAAGGGGATCAACGACAGGGAATTGGGTGCGTTCCTGGACTTCCTGCGCGTCCATCCGGTGGACGTGCGGTTCATCGAGTTCATGCCCATGGGCGGTTCGGACTGGCGGCCCGAGGCGGTCTGGACCGCGGCGGAGATCCTGGAGCAGGCCCGCGGCCTGGCCGAGCTCACCCCCCTGCCCCGCGGCGGGTCCGACGACGGCCCGGCCCGGGTCTTCTCCGTGGCCGGGGCCCGCGGCCGCTTCGGGCTCATCTCGCCCCTGACCGACCACTTCTGCGGCACCTGCAACCGGCTACGGCTCACCGCCGACGGCCGCCTGCGCACCTGCCTGTTCTCGGACCGGGTCTACCGGCTCAAGGGGCTCCTGCGCCACCCGCGCCTGGGGCCCGAGGCCGTGCACAAGGTCATCCTCCTGGCCAGCGCGCGCAAGCCGCTGGGCCACGACATCCTGCTGGCCCGCGCCAAGGGGTCGGGAGTCTGCGGCACGCCCATGTCCGCCATTGGCGGCTAGCAGCCCGTTGAACGTCCGCAACAGCCGCGTTGCTTGAAAAACGCACTGCCGTGCGCCTGGGGAGCCACGCGCCGGCCGTGGGTTTGCTTCGCGCCGCGCCCGCGCGTTTTTTTGAATGGCTTGCGGAAAAGGACTGTTCGGCGGCCAGCGGGGCGGCCAGCTAGTTGGTGCCCGGGCCAAGACGCTGCGCAGGCCGCTCCTGGGCCAGCCGCACCACGTGGGTGGAGAAGATCTTCTCCCCGGGCGCGCAGTGCGGGCAGCCCTCGGACACGATCATGCACCGCTCGTCCAGGGAGGACAGGTCGATGCCCGCGCCCCGCAGGATGCGGGTGGTGTCTCCGGCGCCCCAGAGCAGGGGATGCCCGCACTGGGAGCATTCCACGTAGAGCAGTTCCGGGTCTATTCGCTTGGCCATGTTCCCACCCTAGCCCCTGCGCTGCTGGAGTTCAAGGAAGGCGCGCGGGGCTCTCTCTTGAGATAAGCCCCCTGGGCCGAAAGGCAATCCCTCAGTTGCGCCTCACTTTTTTTCATCCGCCCGCCACCGGCAGGAAACCAGCGCCAGTCCTGGCTCCAGGGCCTTCGTCCCAGGGAAACTCCGACGGGGCGCGCTGAAAATGCTTTTGACAACTCCAGGGTCAGCACGTGTATAACGCCTTTCCTGTGGAGGACGAACCGCATGGAATTCCACCTGAAAGCGGCCATTGACCTGGCGGCGGCCCAGGCCCGGGTGCGGGCCATGAGCGCCGAGGAAACCCTGGAACTGATCCGCGGCCTGTCCCGGGGCCTCAAGGCCCTGAGCGAGCCGGGTGTCCTGGCCCCGGCCCAGGACGCCCCGGACCCGCGCACGGCCGTGCGGGAGCGCTCCATCCTTTGCCTGGAGTCGGGCAAGCCGTTCCGCGTGCTCACCCGGCGGCATTTGGCCAAGTTCGGGCTGACCCCCGAGGAGTACCGGACCAAGTGGGGCTATCCGCCGGACATGCCCCTGGTCTGCAAGGCCCTGCAGCGGGAGCGGCGCAAACGCATGCGCGACATGAGGCTCTGGGAAAAACGGCGCGGCTGAGCAGCCGCAGGAAACAGCCGCGGCGGCGGACCGGAGCTCCGGTCCGCCGCCGCGTTTTTTTCGTCGCAGGAGGCTGGCGCTACGCGAGCGCTGCCGCGGGCGTGATTGCCGGCAGGCCGAAGGCCTCGCCCACCGCCAGGCAGGTGAGCTTGCCCTTGTAGGTGTTCAGGCCGGGCAGCAGGCTCGCATCCTCGCGCAGGGCGGCCACGCCCTTGTCCGCCAGCTTCATGGCGTAGGGCAGGGTCTGGTTCACCAGGGCGAAGGTCGAGGTGCGCGGCACGGCGCCGGGCATGTTGGCCACGCCGTAGTGGACCACGCCGTCCACCACGTAGGTGGGCTGGTCATGGGTGGTGGCCTTGATGGTCTCCACGCAGCCGCCCTGGTCCACGGCCACGTCCACGATCACCGAGCCCTCCTTCATGGTGGCGAGCATGTCCCGGGTCACCAGACGCGGGGCCTTGGCTCCGGGGATGAGCACGGCGCCCACCACCAGGTCGGCCCGGCGCACGGCCTCGCGGATGTTCGGCTCGGTGGAGGCCATGGTGATGATCCGGCCGTGGTAGATGTCGTCCAGGTACTGGAGCCGGGAGTGCGAGAGGTCCATGATCAGGACGCGCGCGCCCATGCCCACGGCCACCTTGGCCGCGTTGGTGCCGACCACGCCGCCGCCCAGGATGAGCACGAAGGACGGCGGCACGCCGGGCACGCCGCCCAGGAGCACGCCGCGGCCGCCCTGGGTCTTCTCCAGATAGTGCGCGCCCACCTGGGTGGCCATGCGTCCGGCCACCTCGCTCATGGGCGTGAGCAGGGGCAGGCTGCCGTCGGCCTTCTGCACGGTCTCGTAGGCGATGGCCGTGGTCTTGGCCTTGAGCAGGGCGTCGGTCTGGGCCCGGTCGGCGGCCAGGTGGAGATAGGTGAACAGGAGCAGGTCGGGCCGCAGGAACTGGTACTCCGGGGCCATGGGCTCCTTGACCTTGATGACCATTTCCGCGGCCCAGGCCTCGGCGGCCGTGACCATGCGGGCGCCGGCGGCCATGTATTCGGCGTCGCTGAGCCCGCTGCCCAGGCCGGCGCCGGCCTCCACCACCACGCTGTGGCCCCGCCGGACCAGGGACTCCACCGCGCCGGGGGTCATGGCCACCCGGTTCTCCAGCTTCTTGATCTCCTTGGGGATGCCGATGATCATGAACGTGCTCCTTGGATAGACTTTGGTTTTTTACGATGCCGTGAACCAGGTGCGCGCCCCCCGCGGCAGGGGAATCCACTTGCGCTTGGCCTTCATGACCACAAAGGACTCGCTGGTGCCGATGCCGCCCACCTGGGACAGGTCCTGGTCCAGGAAGGCGTAGAGATCGGCCATGTCGTCGGAGATCACGATCTCCACCAGGATGTCGTAGCGGCCCGTGACCACGGCCGCCCAGTTCACGTTGGGCAGGGCCGCGATCTGCTCCAGCTTCTCGTCCAGCTGCTTGTGGCTGGTGAGCGACAGGCCCACCAGGGCCACGGTCAGGCCCTTGACCCGGAATGGGTCGATGAGCCCGGCCACCCGGACCAGGCCCGAGCGCAGCAGGTTCTTGAGCCGGGAGCGCACCGTGGGTCCGCTGACCCCGAGCCGCTCGGCCAGCTCCCCGGCAGAGGCCTGTCCGTCCTCGGCCAGGGCCGCGGCCAGGCGGCGGTCCGTGAGGTCCAGGGCTGTCTTCATGCGCGGGCTCCCTTTTTACATTTAGAAAATCGACAGGCTTAATTTATTCTTTTTCAAAAATAGCTGTCAATAATTTTTTCGTATTACAAAACATCCCCGGCCGGGCGGGCGGCCGCGCGGACGCCCGCCTTGTGCCAGGAGGCTCCTTCATGTATAGCATTCCAAACGGAAAACAGGGAGGGGGCAGCGGTGACGGAGAAACGTCTCTTGTCCGTGGCCGAGATCGCGCGGCAGCTGGATGTGCCCGAATCCACCCTGCACTATTGGAAAAACCGCTTCTCCCAGTATCTCCCGAGCTTCGGCCGGGGGCGGCTCAAGCGCTTCCAGCCCGAGGCCGTGGAGGCCTTCGGCCGCATCGCCGCCCTGCTCAAGTCCGGACACTCCTCTGAAGAAGTCATGGCCGAACTGGCCCGCGACTATCCCCTGAACGCCCAGGCCGTGGGTCCGCTGCCCGCGGGACCCGTCCCGGCCGCGCCCCAGGAGGCGGCCATGGACCAGGCCCTGCGCCTGGCCGCGGGCATGGGCCTGGAAATGGCCCGCTCCCTGGCTCAGGGGCTCAAGGAGGCCCTGGGCGGCGGCCTGTCCGCCCCGGCCCTGCCCTCCGAGGACCTGGGCCTGCTCAAGGAGAGCCTCACCGAGGCCGCCGAACGCCTCTCCTGCCATGCCGGGGACCTGGACTGCCTGCGCGCCGAGAACGCCGACCTCAAGGGCAAGCTCCAGATCCTGGAGGCCGAGCTGGTCCGGCTGCGCAAGGACCGCCGCGAGATGGAGCGCTTCCTCCTTGACAAGATCAAGGGCGTGACTACCTGAAAGCAGGGCGGATTTCCCCGCCAGCGGGCCTTCCGGCCCCCTCCATGACACCGGATTCCCCCCTCCCGCCGGGCCCCGCCCGGCGGCTTTGCGCGTTGCAAGGAGAACGACCATGAGTGCGGAAACGACCTTCGAGTTCAAGGCGGAAATCAAGCAGCTCCTCGATATCCTGGTGCACTCCCTGTACACCAACAAGGAGATCTTCCTGCGCGAGCTGTTGTCCAACGCCTCCGACGCCCTGGACAAACAGCGCTTCGAAAGCGGCGCCCGGGACGCCGGCGACGACCGGCCCCTGGAGATCCGCATCGACCTGGACAAGGACGCCGGGACGCTGGCCGTGAGCGACTCCGGCATCGGCATGACCCGCGACGAGATCATCGCCAACATCGGCACCATCGCCCATTCCGGGTCCGCGGAATTCGCCCGCCGCGCGGCCGAGGCCAAGGGCGCTGGCCTGGACAGCCTCATCGGCCGCTTCGGCGTGGGCTTCTATTCCGTGTACATGGTGGCCGACAGCGTGGAGGTGACCACCCAGAGCTTCCGGCCCGGGGCCAAGGCCCAGGTCTGGACCTCGGACGGCCGCGGCGCCTACACCATCCGCGAGGCCGAGGGCGAGGTGCCGCGCGGCACCCGCGTGCTGCTCAAGCTCAAGCCCGACCTGGCCCCGCAGTTCACCGACCCGGACCTGGTCAAGGAAATCATCACGCGCCACTCCAACTTCCTGTCCTTCCCCATCCTGCTCAATGGCGAGCGCGTGAACACGGTTCCGGCCCTCTGGCGCGAGCCCAAGTTCCAGGTGACCCCGGAGCAGTACAAGGAGTTCTACTCCTTCCTGACCTTCGACGAGGACGAACCCCTGCGGACCATGCACATCGCGGTGGACGCGCCCGTGCAGTTCAACGCCCTGCTCTTCGTGCCGTCCCGCGGCAACGACGCCCTGGGCCTGGGCCGCGAGGACTGGGGCCAGGAACTCTACGCCCGCCGGGTGCTCATCCAGCGCCGCAACAAGGACGTGCTGCCCGAATACCTGTCCTTTGTGCAGGGCGTGGTGGACGCCGAGGACCTGCCCCTGAACATCTCCCGCGAGACGCTCCAGGACAACGCGGTGATCCGCAAGATCCACTCCACCCTGACCAAGCAGGTGCTCAGCGAGCTGGACAAGCTGGCCAAGGACGACCCGGAGCGCTACGCCCGGTTCTGGCGGACTCACGGCCGCCTGTTCAAGGCCGGGTCCACGGACTTCGTGAACCGCGAGAAGTTCGCCGCCCTGCTGCGCTTCAACTCCTCGCGCTGCGAGGACGCCGAGGGCCTGGTCTCCCTGGAGGAGTACGCGGGCCGGGTCCGCGAGGGCCAGAAGGCCGTGTACTACGCCTTCGCGCCCAGCCGCGAGGCCGCCAACCTCTCGCCGCACCTGGAGATCTTCCGGCGCAAGGGCCTGGAGGTGCTGTACCTCTTCGAGCCCGTGGACGAGTTCGTCATGGAGGCCCTGCGGGAGTACAAGGAATTCAAGCTGGTGGCGGCCGAGCACGCCAAGGCCGAGGACCTGGAGGCCTTCCCGGACGCGGCCGAGTCCAAGAAGGCCAAGAAGATGACCAAGAAGGACGCCGAGGCCCTCCCCGGACTGCTGGCGCGCATCCAGGAGATCCTCGGCTCCCGCGTGACCACGGTGCGGGCCTCCCAGCGCCTGTCCGAGAGCCCGGTCTGCCTGGCCAACCCCGACGGCCGGGTGACCTCGTCCATGGACAAGATCCTGCGGGTCATGAACCGGGACACGAGCATCCCCCAGAAGGTCCTGGAGGTGAACCCGGACCACCCGCTGGTGCGCAACCTGCTCCACGTGTTCCGGGAGAATCCGGCCGACCCCTTCCTGGAGCTGGCCAGCCAGCAGCTCTTCGAGTCCGCCCTGCTCCTGGACGGCTACCTGGCCGACCCCCACGCCCTGGTGGGCCGGATGCAGGACCTGCTGACCCGGGCCAGCGGCTGGTACAACGCCCGCGAGAGCAAATGAAAAAGGCGGGGCCGCAAGGCCCCGCCTCTGTTCTTCCGCCGCGCTCACTCCTCCAGGAGGATGAGCCCGCAGCCCATGGATTCCCCCAGGGTCGCGCACTCCTCGCAGAGATCGCCCTCCTCGGGCACGTCCCCGGGTTCCAGCCGCCGCACCTCCACGCCGTCGCCCGGCTCGGGCAGGAAGCGGCAGCCGCGGCACCAGTGCCAGATGTTGTCACCCAGTTCCCTGCCGGTCCTGCGCCGGAACTCCATGACGAGCGCCGCCATAGCCCCCCCTCCCTTTGGAGGGTGCATCCTACACCCCGGCTCCTAAATGTCAATATTCGTGAAACGAATTATCATCTCGTCCCAAGCCCCTCAAGGCTCGCCAGCCGTCAGCAGGGCCTGTTCCACCTCGCGCAGCCGCTCCGGCTCCTCGACCTTGCCGTTGCCCTGGGCGTCGCGCACGTAGAACACGTCCGCGATCCGGCCGCCAGAGGTGGCGATGCGCGCCAGCTGGATGTCCAGGCCCAGGCGGTGCAGGGCCCGGGCGATGTCGTGCAAAAGCCCCAGCCGGTCCCCGGCCTTGACCTCGATGCGCGTGAAGAAGTCGCTCTCGGCGTTGTCCACGCTCACGGCCGGGCGGTAGCGCGGTCCGGACGCGGCCTTGGCCAGCGGGGAGTTGCGGCGCTCGGCCAGGCGGCTTTCCAGCTCCAGCTTGCCGGTGAGGGCGTAGTGGGCGCTGCGCTGGATGCGGGCCCAGGCCTCGTCCGGGAACAGGCTGTCCGGCGGGTCCGAGACCACGAACAGGTCCAGGGCCGCGCCGCTGGTCCAGGTGAACAGCTCCGCGGAATAGACGTTCAGCCCGTGCAGGCTGAGCACCCCGGCCAGGGTGGCGAACAGCCCGGGCCGGTCCAGGGCGGCCACGGTGAGCTCCCAGCACCCGGCCACATTCGTGGGCCGGACCTCCACCAGGCAGACCCCCACACCGCCCTTGCCCGAGGGCTTGCGCCGCCGGTCCTCCTCCAGGGCCTCGTCCAGGCGTCCGGCCAGGGCCACGTGCCGGACCACGGTCTCGGGGTCCAAAATCTGGAGGGCCCGGGCCGGCATGGCGTCCAGGCAGCGTTCCACAAAGGCGCTCTCGAAGCGCCCGGCGCAGAGGGCCCGGACCCGGTCGCGGGTCTCCACGATGCGGCGGGTGGCGTCGGGCTCGGACAGGGGCCCCTCGGTGAGCAGCTTGCGGGTCTTGAAATAGAATTCCGCGAACAGGGCCGCGGTCCAGTTGTTCCAGGCCCGGGGCCCGGTGGCCAGGCTGTCGGCCACCGCGAGCAGGGCCAGCATGTCCAGGCGGCGGGCCGTGCCGATGATCCCGGCCGCGCCGGAGAGCACGCCCTCCTGGGACAGGTCCCGGCGCGTGGCCGTGATCGGCAGGAACAGATGGCGGCGCACCAGGAAGGCCACGTCCCCGATGACCTCCTCGGGCTGGCCGAAGCGGCGGAGAAGATTCCGGGCCAGGTCCACGCCCTGCTCCGAGTGGTCCCCGGGCAGGGGCTTGGCCAGGTCGTGGCACAGCCCGGCCAGCAGGAGCGTGGCGGGCGAATCCACCCGGGCCGAGGCCTCCAGACACCAGCGGCAGCCGCCCGGAGCCTCGGCGCCGTCCTGGTTCCCCCCGCTGCCCAGGACCAGGAAGCGGGCCAGGATGCGCACGCACTCCAGGGTGTGCCGCCCCAGGGGATGGAGGTGGTAGTCGTCGAACTGGACCAGATCCGCGGCCTGGCCGAACTCCGGCAGGATCGCCGCCAGCAGGCCGGTCTCGGCCAGGACCTGGGAGGCCCGCTGGCCCGAACGGGTGTCGGCCAGGAACAGGTCCACCAGGCTGGCCAGGGTTTCGGGCCGGTCGGCCAGGGCCGGGCCCAGGGCGGGCAGGGCCGCGCGCACGGCCCGCAGGGCCTCCCAGGACACGGGGCGGCCGCTGCGCGCCGAGGCCAGGAAGATCTCCAGGGCCAGCCCGGGGGTCCGGACCAGGCCGCCGGGGTCCTGGAACTCCAGGCCCGCAGGCCCGGTGAGCAGCCCCGGGGCCAGGGGCTTCCGGGGCTCGGGCCGCTCCTGGCAGCAGGCCCGGCCCANNCCCATGGCCTGGCGCATGCTCTTGACCCGGGTCATGGCCCGGTGCAGGGCCGAGAGGAACAGCTCCACGGCCAGGCCGGGCCTCGGACCGC
Organism: Desulfovibrio sp. UBA4079; assembly: GCA_002382645.1. Taxonomy (GTDB): domain Bacteria; phylum Desulfobacterota; class Desulfovibrionia; order Desulfovibrionales; family Desulfovibrionaceae; genus Aminidesulfovibrio. The sequence goes on from DFYP01000100.1 coordinate 24,342, forward strand.
TGAAGCCCAGGGCCTCGGCCACCCGGGGTTGGTGCTCGAAGATCAGGGTGTCGGCGTGACGGCCCGCGGCCAGGTGCAGGGCCGTGCGGGTGTGGAGCAGAAAGGTCTGGGCCTCCTCCAGCGCGATGCGCTCCTCGGCGCTGAAGACCTCCAGCCGCTGCCCGGCCAGGGCAAAGGCCCGCTCCATCCAGCGCATGTGGTGGATGCCGCGCAGGCCGCCCAGGCCGTTCTTCAGGTCCGGCTCCAGCAGCCCGGAGCCGTCGCCGAACTGGCTCTCGCGCAGGGCGTTCTGCTCCTGGAGCCAGAGGGCGAAGGCCCGGGCCTGGCGCGCGCCGATCTTGTTGCCGAAGGCCTTCTGGAAGTCCTGCCAGGGGCCCGGGTCCCCGGCCAGAAAGCGGGCGTCCAGGAGCGAGGCCAGGACCTGGGGGTCGGACTTGGCCAGGCTCAGGCAGTCGCCGATGGCCCGCACCCCGTGCCCCAGGTCCAGGCCCAGGTCCCAGAGGGGAAAGAGCAGGGCCTTGGTGAGGGCTTGGGCCTCCGCGGGAATGCGCTTGGGGAAGAGGACGAGCAGGTCGATGTCCGAGTACGGGCAGAGCTCGCCGCGGCCGTAACCGCCCACGGCCAGGAGCGCGAAGGGCCGCTTGGCCGGGGCCTGGTCCGCGGCCGCCATCTCGGCCAGCCGGTCCGCGAAATAGCGGTCCGTGGCAGCCGAAAGCCGGGCCGGGAATCCCTCGAGATTCCCGGCCCGGGCCGTTTCGAACAGGGCTCCGCGCGCGGCGCGCAAGCCCAGTGCCGCCCGGGAGGCGGCGGGCTTCCGGTCCATCCGGCGGCGGGCCTAGATGGCCGCTTCGCCGGTCTCGCCCGTGCGGATGCGGACCACTTCCTCAATGGGCGAGACGAAGATCTTGCCGTCGCCCACCTGTCCGGTGAGGGCGGCCTTGCGCGCCGCCTCCACCACCTCGGCCACGCGGCCGGCCTCCACCACCACTTCGATCTTGACCTTGGCCACGAAGTCCACCTGGTACTCGGCCCCGCGGTAGACCTCGCGGTGCCCGCCCTGGCGGCCNNGCGGCCGAAGCCCTTGACCTCGGTGACGGTCATGCCCTTGACGCCGAGCTGGGCCAGGGCGTCCTTGACCTCGTCCAGCTTGAAGGTCCTGGTGATGATCTCGATCTTCTTCATGGGCGTATCCTCGTTGGAGTGCGGGCCAGCCGGCTTACGGCTGGTACCCCGTTTCGCTGTGCTGGGAGATGTCCAGGCCCTTGACCTCGTCCTCGTCGCTCGCGCGCATGCCGATGGTGGCGTCCACGGCCTTGAACAGCACGGCCGTCATGGCTCCGCAGAAGGCCCAGGTGGCCAGCACGGAAACCAACTGTATCCAAAGCTGCTTGGGATTGCCAGCCAGCAGGCCCTCGGCGTTCACGCTGGCGAACACGCCGGTGAGCAGGGCCCCCAGGGTGCCGCCCACGCCGTGCACGCCGACCACGTCCAGGGCGTCGTCGTACTTGAACTTGTTCTTGAGCAGGATGCCGCCGAAGCAGACCGCGCCGGCCAGCGCGCCGATGATCAGGGAGGCCGCCGGGGTCACGAAGCCCGCGCCCGGGGTGATGGCCACGAGACCCGCCACCGCGCCGGAGGCCGCGCCCAGGGTGGTGGGCTTGCCGCCGTGCAGCCATTCCACGAAGATCCAGACCAGGGAGGCCGCGGCCGTGGCCATGTGGGTGGTCACGAAGGCGTTGGCGGCCACCTCGTTGGCGGCCAGGGCCGAACCGGCGTTGAAGCCGAACCAGCCGAACCAGAGGATGCCCGCGCCGAGCACGGTCATGGGCAGGTTGTGGGGAATGAACGGGGTGTGGCCGTAGCCCTTGCGCCGGCCGAGCATGATGGCCACCACCAGGGCCGCGGAGCCGGAGCTCATGTGCACCACCGCGCCGCCAGCGAAGTCCAGGGCGCCCATCTGCTGCATCCAGCCGCCGCCCCAGACCCAATAGGCCATGGGACAGTAGACCAGGAGCAGCCAGAGCGCGGAGAAGACCAGGAAGCCCGCGAACTTCATGCGCTCGGCAAAGGCCCCGGAGATGAGCGCCGGGGTGATCACCGCGAACATGCACTGGAAGATCATGAAGGCCAGGTGCGGGATGGTCGGGGCCGGGCTGCCCTCCACGCCCATGCCCACGCCGCTCAGGAAGAGGTACTCCAGGCCGCCGAACAGGCCGCCCAGGCTCTTGCCGAAGGCCAGGGAGTACCCGGCCACGGCCCAGAGCACCGAAACCAGGCCGATCATGATGAAGCTGTGCATGACGGTGGAGAGCACGTTCTTGCTCCTGACCAGACCGCCGTAGAACAGGGCCAGGCCCGGCGTCATGAAGAGCACCAGGGCCGAGGCGACGAGGACGAATGCGGTGTCCGCAGCGTTCATGAAACCCCTCCGAAATGATGTGTAAAACCGAACCCTGTCATGGGAGCACATTCTCAGGAGTTTTTTACAAAAAAAGTATTTCCTGTCTTTTGGCGACGAATCTGACGCGAGTTGCCGCTCGGCGTGAAGATTCCATTGAATGCACTACGTTAGCACTCACTCACCGCAGAGAANNCAAGAAATAGCGTGACCTTTTTGTTAAAAAACGTCCTTATTGTACCGCGCTCGGAGCGGTCTGAAGCAAGGGCAATGCCAGAGTGTGCGATCCGGGTTCCGGGGCCGGATCACCAGGCGAACGGTTCGCGGTCCCGGAACTCGAAGATGTAGGGCATCTCCGGCGGGGCCACGGGCTCGGCGGCCTCCACCACGATGCGATACCGTTCGTTGCAGGCGCTCACCGAGGCCTCGGGCCCGGGGGGCGGGGACTTGGCCAGCTTGGGGTCGGTCAACGGCTCCAGCCGCCCATAGACCTCCAGCCACTGGCCCTCGGGGGCCTGGCCCAGGTCGGCCAGGAAGCAGCAGGACACGGCGTCGGCCAGGCAGCAGACCACGGCCACCCGGCTGAGCAGGGCCAGGCCCGCGGCCTTGGCCCGCCGGCCCTGGCGCACCTGGCCCAGGACCACGAAACGGGCCGGAATGTCCTTGGGCCGCTGGTCGGCCAGGAGAAAGAGCTCGGCCAGGTTCAGGCGCACGTACTCCCGGCCGTCGCGGAG
>DFYP01000073.1 GCA_002382645.1 Desulfovibrio sp. UBA4079
CGTCGCCTTGGCCTTGCCCCGGGGCTTGCGCGGCGCGGGCCGCAGCGGCTCCTCGGAGCGGGCCGGGGGCAGGTCCGGGGCCTGGAAGTCCGGAGGCGTGGGCCGCAGGTCCTCCAGGCGCAGGCGCAGGGCGAAGCGCAGGCTCTCCAGGATGTCCTCGGCCTTGTCCACCAGGCAGGCGCCCTGGCGGATGAGCTCGTGGCAGCCCACAAAGCTGGGCTGGCCCAGGGGCCCGGGCAGGGCGAAGACCTCGCGGCCCTGCTCCAGGGCCNNGATCAGGCTGCCGCTGCGGCTGGCGGCCTCGGCCACCACCACGCCCAGGGACAGGCCGCTGATGAGCCGGTTGCGCACCGGGAAATTGCCGGGCCGCGGCGGGGTGCCGGGCGGGAACTCGGTGACCACCAGGCCGCGCTCCTCCAGGACTTTGCGCAGATCGGCGTTCTGCGGCGGATAGTTCCGGTCCAGGCCCGCGCCGAGCACGGCGATGGATGAGCCCAGGCCCGAGAGCCCGCCCAGGTGGGCCTGGCGGTCGATGCCCACGGCCAGGCCCGAGACCACGGTGAGGCCCAGGGCCGAGAGCCCGGCGCTGATGCGCTCGGCCGAGGTCAGGCCCAGGTTGGTGCACTCCCGGGCTCCGACCACGGCCACGGCCGGATTGCGGAGCAGGCTCGCGTCCCCGGCAAGGTACAGGACCAGGGGCGGGTCCGGAATCCCGCGCAGGGTCTCGGGATAGTCCGCATCGCCCCAGCACAGCCGGGCCTGGCCCAGGGCCTTGGCCGCGCGGAACTCCTCCTCGGCGTCCGGCCGCCAGGCCTCGGCCCGGAAGGCCCGCAACAGGTCAGGATCGCGCAGCAGGCCCAGACGCCCCCAGCCGGCGGCGTCCTGCACGGCGGCAAAGGCCGAGCCATAGTGCTCCAACAGGGGCAGGGCCTGGCGCGGCCCCAGGCCGGGGCTGTGCCGCAGGGCCAGACAGGCGAAGAATTCCTTGTCCTGGGCGGCGCTCACGGGGCGGAAGGGCTCAGCCCTGGAGGGACTTGAGCTTGAGCTTGGCCGGGGCGGCCTGCTCGGAGCGGGGATATTCGTCCAGCAGGGCCTTCAAGTAGAACACGGCGTTGGCCTTGTCACCCACGGCCTCGTAGGCCAGGCCGATCTTGTACAGGGCCGCGGCCGCCTTGTCGTGCCGGGGATACTTCTGGGTCACGTCCTTGAAGGTCAGGATGGCCTGGGTGAAGTCCTTCTGGGCGTACCAGGTCTCGCCGATCCAGTAATGGGCGTTGGGCGCCAGGGCGTCGTTCGGATAGCGCTTGAGGAAGTCCTGAAGCGCCTCGCGGCCCTCCACGGGCTTCTCGGCCAGCACCAGGTTCAGGCCGCGCTCGTAGGCCGCCTGGGACTCCTTGACCGGGGCCGCCTTGGCGGGCGCCGGGGCCGGAGCGGCCTTGGCCTTGGACTTCTCGGCCTTGGCCGGGGGCGGAATCTGGGCCTTGGTGGGCGGCGCGGTCCAGGGCCGGGGCTCGGCGCTGCGGGCCACGGGCGGCGGGGTCACCGGCTCCAGGGTGGCCGGGGCCTGGGCCAGCTGGAGCTTGGCCTCCTCCAGCTCGGCCTCCAAGCGCTTGAAGCGCTCCTCCATGCGGGCCTCCAGGGCCGCGACGCGGTCCTGCGTCCCGCGCTGGGTCTCCTGGAACTGGAGGAAGCTCTCCTCCAGGCTCTTGACCCGCCACTCCATGCTCTCGCCGGACGGCTCGGACTTGGCCGCGCATCCGGCCAGGAACAGGAGCAGAAGCAGGGCCAGGGGCCCGAGGGATATGGAGCAAAGGGGTTTCATTCTTCCAGTCCCATAGGCCATGCCCGGAAATTTTGCAAGGAATCCGGCGGCCAGGGCAGGCCGCCCCGGCTTGCCAGGCTCCGGGTTTTGGGGCAAAACCCAGGCAGCCGCGCAGGCCCCCTTCGGGGGATTCTTCCAGGGAGTTGTTGTCCATGACGGAATTTCACGGCGCGTTGACCATGCTCTCCAGCGTCCTGGCCCCGGCCTTCTTCGACGTGCTCGGCTTGGCGGCCCTGGGTGTGCCGCTTCTGGCCGCTGCCGCCGAGATCCTCGGCCGGGTCCAGCGCAAGGCCTTTCTGGACAGGTTCGCCCAGCACCTCACGGTCATGGGCTTCGGGCTGCTGGCGCTGGTCCTGATCGTGGCCGTGGCCGGGGCCGGGCTGGCCGCCCTGCGCTTCCCCGAGATCATGGCCCGGCTGCACGCCCCGGGCTCGCCCCTGTTCCCGTTCTACGGGGCCCTGGCCGCGGTCCTGGCGTTCCACGGCCTGTACCGCTTCGGCTGGTCCCTGCCCAAGGGGCCGCACCTGCTCCTCGGGCTCCTGGCCGGACTCTCCTCGCTCACGGCCATCTTCCTGTCCCTGCCCGCGCTGCGCGGCTTCGCGCTCCTGCTCACGCCGGAGGCGGCCACGGCCCCGGGCCTGGTCCCCAGCCTGGGCTCGCCGTTCTGGCCCTGCCTCGTGCAGTACGTAGCCCTGGCCCCGGCCCTGGCCGGCGCCATGGGCCTGCTCTTCCTGGTGCACCGCCGGGACCGCGACAACTACGGCCGGGACTACTACGCCTTCTCCATGCGCCTGGCCGCGCGCTGGGCCGCCCTGTCCGTGCTGCCGGCCCTGCTGGCGCAGCCCTGGGTCCTGTTCAGCCTGGAGCCCGGGCTGCGGGCCCTGGTGCTGGTTTCGCCCACGGGCCTGCTCTGGGCCCTGGCCGTCCTGCTCATGCTCCTCTGCGCCGGGCTCTGGTGGGCCGTGGCCAAGAGCGGCTCGCCCATGCGGCTCAAGGGCCTCATGCTCGGGAGCGCCCTGCTGGCCTGGCTGTTCCACTCCCTGCTCCTGGCCCTGGCCGCGGAACTCTTCTTCAGCTGATCCCCGCGCGCGCCACGAAAAAAGCCCGCCCGGATTTCCCGGGCGGGCTTTTCTTTGCAGCGCCGTTGCGCCTCAGCGTTCCATCTGGGTGGACAGGGTATAGACCTCGTGGGGGTCCAGGATGAGCACCACCGAGCCGTCGCCCATGATGGTGGCTCCGGAGATGCCCTTGATCTCGAAGGTGTTCAGGTAGAAGCCCAGGGGCTTGATGACGATCTCCTGGCGCTCCAGGAGCCGGTCCACCACGAGGCCCAGGCGCCGGTCGTTGTCGTGGATGACCACCACGGGCAGGATCTCGCGGTTCTCCTCGTTGGCCGGGAGCTTGAGCAGCTGGGAGAGCTCCATGATGCCCAGGACCTCGCCGCGCAGGGTCACGGCCTTGCGCTTGTTCACGTCGGCCAGGCGCTCGGTCTCGATCTTGGTGGTCTCGGACACGGCGTCCAGGGGGATGGCGTAGATGTGGCCGTTGACCTGGACCATGAGGGCGTCGATGATCGCCAGGGTCAGGGGCAGGGTCAGGGTGATGCGGGTGCCCTTGCCCACCTCGGAGTGGGTCTGGACATTGCCCTTGAGGTTCTTGATGTTCGTCTTGACCACGTCCATGCCCACGCCGCGGCCCGAGATGTCCGTGATCTTTTCGGCCGAGGAGAAGCCCGGGGCGAAAATGAGCTCGATGGCCTCGCGGTCGGCAAGGGCCTGGGCCTCCTCCATGGTCATGAGGCCCTTTTTCACGGCCACCTGGCGCATCTTCTCCGGGTCGATGCCCCGGCCGTCGTCCTCCACCTCGATGGCCACGGAATTGCCCTTGTGGTAGGCCCGCAGCCAGACGTGCCCGGTGCTCTTCTTGCCCGCCGCCGTGCGATCCTGCTCCGGCTCCAGGCCGTGGTCCACGGCGTTGCGCACAAGGTGCACCAGCGGGTCGCCGATCTCCTCCACCACGCTCTTGTCCAGCTCGGTCTCCTCGCCTTCCAGGATGAGCTCCACCTCCTTGCCGCTCTTGCGCGAGAGGTCGCGCACCAGGCGCGGGAAGCGGGAGAAGACCGTCTGCACCGGGACCATGCGGACCTTCATGATGGTGTCCTGCAGGTCGTCGGAGATGCGGGCCATGGCGTAGGTGGTCTCGGTGAGCTGCTGGGCCACCACGTGCACTTCCTGCTGCCCCTCCTCCAGGGCCCGGGCCAGCATGGAATAGCGGTTGCGGTTGATGATCAGCTCGCCGATGAGGTTCATAAGGTGGTCGAGCTTCTGGTGGTCCACCCGGATGGTGGTGGAGGCCTTCTGCTTGCCCGGCTCGGTCCCGGCCGGGGCCTGGCCGCCGCCCATGGACGGCATGGCCGGACCGGACTCGGGAGCCGCGGGCTTGGGCGCGGGCTTGGGAACCACCGGCTTGGGCGCGGGCTTGGGCGCGGGCTTGGGTTCCGGCTTGGGCTCAGGCTTGGGCTCAGGCTTGGGTTCCGGCTTGGGCTCAGGTTTGGGTTCGGGCTTGGGCTCCGCCTTGGGCGCGGCCGCAGGCTGGGACGCGGCAATGGCGGCCAGGTCCTTGAGCACCATGTCCCGCAGGATGGCGAATTCCTGCTCCAGGATGTCGAGCATCATCTCGAAGCCGATGCCGGACTTGCGGCCCTGGTCCACCAGCTTGGCCGTGCGCTCGGCGTAGTCGCGCACCCCGTCCAGGCCCATGTACCCGGCCGAGTTCTGGAAGGTCACCAGGCTGCGGTACAGGCCGTCCACGATCTCGGTCTGGGAGGCGTCCTTGCGCAGGGTCTCCAGGGCGAAATTCACGTTGTCGATCTGCTGCTTGACCGTGGACTCGAACACGGCCACGTCCTCGGGATCGTAGACCGGCATGTCGCCCGAGGCGGCCGGGGCTGCGGGCGCCTCGGCCGGGGCCGGCGCCTCGACCGGAGCGGGCTCTTCGACAGGAGCGGGCTCTTCGACAGGAGCGGGCTCNNCTGGGGCAGTTCGCCGCCCTCCGAGGCCTGCTGGAGCAGGGACACGAACCCGGAGATGTCCGCGGGAATGACCCGGCCGGTCTTCACGTCCACCTTGCCGATCATGACCTCGATGGAGTCCACCACGGCCAGGAGCAGGTCGATGAGGCTCTGGCTGGCGGCCATCTCGCCCTTGCGGACCTTGTTCAGCAGGGTCTCGCCTTCGTGGGTCAGGGCGTTCAGCTCGCGGAACCCGATGATCCCGCTGTTGCCCTTGAGATTGTGGAAGTAGCGGAAGATGTCGTTGACCANNCTCGCCCACCGTGGTCAGGGTGTAGGGCGTGGCGTCGAAGTCCGGGCTGGCCTCCACCTGGAGCGTGGGCCTGCGGCCATTGGCCTGGGCCGGGGCCTCGGCCTCGGGTTCGAGCTCAACGGCGGCGGTCTCGGGCTCGGGTTCGGCGGCGACCACCTCGGGCTCCGGCTCGGGAGCGGACGGGGCGGCCGGGGCTTCCGGGGCCACGCCTCCGGCCAGGGCGGCCTCGATGCGGGCGATGATTGGGGCGGTGTCCACGTCGCCCTCGTTGCCCTTGGTCTCCAGGCTCTCGACCATGTTGCGCAGGGCGTCCGTGGCGGCCAGGATGATGTCCATGATCTCGGCGGTCACGGCCATGCTGCCCTGGCGCAGCTCGTCCAAAATGTTCTCGGCCTTGTGGGCCAGGCTGTTGATCTTGTTCAGCCCGAGGAAGCCCGAGGCCCCCTTGAGCGAGTGCATGGGCCGGAAAATCTCGTTCAAGAGGCCCAGGTTGGCAGGATTCTTCTCCAGCTCCAGGAGGTTCGGCTCGATGGTCTCGAGGTGCTCCTTGGCTTCGACGAAGAAATCCGCAAGAATTTCCGGATCCATGAATTCCTGGCTCATCAGCCCCCCTTCAGGGCGCGCCGCCGCGCCCCCCGGCGCACGGCCATCGCTCCGGGCCTAGGCCCGAAGCGTCTATCCCAACAGCATCTTGACGTTGCGAACCAACTTCTCCGGCTGAGCAGGCTTGACCATATACAGGTTCGCGCCGATGGTCAGGCCGATCTGGATATCCTTGTCTTGCCCTTCGGTGGAGAGGACCACGATGGGGATGTCCCGGTAGGTCTCCTGCTCCCGGACGGTCTTGATGAAGGTGAGCCCGTCCATGCGCGGCATGTTCACGTCCGAAACGATGAGGTCCACCTGCTCGGCCGCGTAGAGCTTCTCCAGCCCGTCCAGGCCGTCCTCGGCAGTGGTCACCTTGAACCCCTCCTTCTTCATGATGAAGGCCACAAGGTTCCTCACTGTCTTGGAATCGTCCACAATCAGAATATGTTTAGGCATCGGGGCCTCCTTCTCGTCTCAACACCCCTTCCACGAGGCTATCGATGGACAAGATGCTCACCAGCTTGTCTCCGTTCTTGAGCAGGCCCATGAGGAATTCCGCGCTGTCCCCGAAGTGCGCGGCCACGGACCAGTCCACGTCGTCGTGCCGGGCCCGGTACATGGTGGCCACGGACTGGATCATCAGGCCCACCTGAAGCCCGCGGTGGCGGCAGATGACGATGAAGCGGTCCGCGCCGGCCTCGGTCTTGAGCCCCATGAGGCGGCGCAGGCGCAAGAGCGGCGTGACCTTGCCCCGCAGGTTGATGATCCCGGCGATGAAGGCCGGGGCCGTGGGCAGCTTGGTGGGCGCCACGAACTTGATCACTTCCTGGATGACCATGATGGGCAGGGCGAACTCCCGCTCGCCCAGGGCGAAGCTGACCAGCTGGACCTCGGCCATCTCGCGCACCCGGGCTTCGAAGCCCGCGTCCGTGCCCTGGTCCTCGGCAGCGCCGGCCTTGGCCGCGAATCCGGGCAGGACCGCGTCCCCGCGCGGGTCCACCCGGGGCGTGCGCGAGAGCACGCCGTCCTGGTCCAGGCCCACGTACTTGTCCAGGAAGGCCTGCTCGGCCTGGGACAGATCCCCGCCGCGCTCCTCGCCCGGCAGCTTCACGTCCTCGATGAAATAGTTCTCAGGTGTTTTCATGCTCTTCGATCTCCCTGGCCAGTTGCGTGTATTCCAGGGCGCCCCGGGTTTCCGGGTCCAGTTCGAAAATGACCCGGCCCTGGGCGCAGGCCTCGCGGAAGCGCGTGTCCAGGTTGATGACCGTGTCGAAAACCCTCTCTCCCAGCTTGTCCCGCATGAGCCGCAGGATCCTTCTGCAGGCCGAGGCCCGCTTGTCGAACATGGTGGCCAGGGCCTTGAAGCGCACCGGCCGGGGCAGGACCTTGTTCAGCAGCCGGATGGTGTCGAACAAGAGCCGGATGCCGTAGAGCGCCAGAAAATCCGTCTGGATCGGGATGATCACCAGGTCCGAGGCCACCAGGGCGTTGACCAGGAGCACGCCCACATGGGGCGGGCAGTCCACGAGCACGTAGTCGTAGCGGCCGCGCACCTGGGCCAGGCTCTCGGAAAGGATCAGTCCCTTGTTCCTGCGGTCCTTGAGGTCCACCTCCAGTTCCGACAGCCGGATGTGTCCGGGCACGAAGTCGAAGCACATGCCCTCGCGGCGCTTGACGATGCGCTCCCAAACCCCGCTGTCTCCTTCCTCGGCGTGGAACAGGTCATAGGCGGTGTAGTCCAGGTTCTCCGGGTAGAAGGCCAAATGCACCGAGGCGTTGCCGTGGGGGTCCAGGTCCATGACCAGGACCTGCCGTCCCAGACGGGCCAGGGCCGCTCCCAGAGTCAGGGCCGTGGTGGTCTTGCCCACTCCGCCCTTCTGGTTGGCCACGGCCAGTATCCTCGCTTCCACCCGTTCTCCTCTTCCGCCTTGAGGTTGCCGAACCGCTGCCCTACTCCTCCTTTTTGTAAATGATCGCGCCGGGATAATGGATCGGCTTGAAGGCCCTGGAGATGTTGTGCAGGGACTCCGAGTGGCCGATGATCAAATACCCGCCCGGCAGCAGGTTGTCGTAGAACGAACCGATGACCTTCTTCTTCATGTCGTCGTCGAAGTAGATGATCACGTTGCGGCAGAAGATGATCTGGGAGCGCTCCACCCGCTTGACCTGGGTCATGTCGCTCAGGTTGATCTGGTGGAACAGGATGAGCTTCTTGAGCTCGGGCCGCACGTTGTAGAACATGTCCTGCTTGTCGAAGTAGCGCGCCAGGATCTCCTTGGGCGTGGTCCGCAGGGTATACTCGTTGTAGACCCCGCGCCGGGCCGATTCGAGCACCCGCTCGGAGAGGTCGTTGGCCGTGATGCGCACGTCCCAGGAAGCCAGCTCGGTCTTGAGCACCTCGGCGATGATCATGGCCATGGTGTAGGGCTCTTCGCCCGTGGAGCAGCCCGCGGACCAGATCCGGAGCTTCCTCTGGCCGCTCTTGCGCAGGGCCTGGAGCACGTCGGAGAGTATCTGGTCCTGGAAGACCTGGAGCTGCGGCGGGTTGCGGTAGAAGCTCGTCTCGTTGGTGGTGATCACCTCGAACAGCCGGTTGAGCTCCTCCTTGCGGCCCGCGTCGTACTGGAGATAGTAGTAGTACTCCGCGAAGTTCTTCAGGTTCAGGTGCTTGAGCCGGTTGGCCAGGCGGTTCTCCAGCAGGTACTTGCGGTTGTCCGCCACGTAGATGCCGCACTGCTGGTAGATGAAGTCGCGCAGCTGGGCGAACTCGGCGTCGGAGACCTTGAGCTCCTTGCCCAGGGTGATGGTTTTGGAAAAAAGCGAAGACATCGGCCCCTATTCCCCCTCGTGTGCTTCCTGGACTTTGGCGATGGAGGCCTCCACGGCCTGCTGCAGCTCCGGCTCGTCCTCACTGGTGGAGATGTCCAGCAGGGCCCGGAAGGCCGAGGTCCCGCCGATGTTGCCCAGGGCCTCCACGGCCTTGATGACCACCAGCCGGTTGGCATGCTGGAGCAGCGGCACGACCCGGGGCACGGCCTCGCGTTCCTGATGGGCGCCCAGGGCGTCCAGGGCGCGGACCTTGACCCAGTCGTCCTCGTCGTCCAGGGCGGTGAGCAGGAAGGGAATGACCTCGCGGCCGTAGCAGCGGCCCATGAGGTCGATGGCCGTGAGCCGCACGTCCCGGCTCTCGTCGCGCAGCCGGTCCTCCAGCAGCGGCAGCCAGGCGTCCGACTCCCAGCACATGCCCGCGATGGCCTCCAGGGCAACCTTGCGGATGTCCGGCACCTCGTCGTGCAGGGCCTTCTTGAGCGACTCCCAGTGCTCGGCCAGGCCCATGCGGCCGAAGGCGTACACGGCCATGAGCCGCTTCATGGGTTCGGCGCTCGCGTAGAACTCCTGGAAGCGGGCGTTGACGTGCGGACCGCCGATGGCGATGCAGGCCTCCAGCCCGGCCTCCTTGACGTCGTCGTACTTGTGCTCCAGCAGGGCGAAAAGCTTGTCCGCGGCGTCCTCCAGGTGAAGCTTCTGGCCCAGGACATAGGCCGCGGACTTGAGGACCTTGCCGTCCTCGTGGCGGTCCAGCACGTCCAGGAAGAAGGCCTTGCTGGACGGCCCGGCCACCTTGGACAGGGTCTCGATGATCAGCCGCTGGAGGTCGCGGCTGTGCTTCCAGAAGGCGTCGATGAGCACCTGGGGCACGCTCGGGTCGTCCACAATGGCCAGGCTCAGCACGGCCACCCGGGCCTCGTCCGGATTGTCCGAGAGCAGCCCGGAGCGCAACGCGCTGGTCAGGCCGATCTGGGCCAGGGCCCGCACGATCTGCTGGAGGCGCTCCTGGTCCTGGTCGGCGTCCAGGCGGCTGGCGATCTTGAGCACGGCCTCGGAGGCCCGCTCGCCTCCGGCAAAGGCCAGGCCCTGGATGGCCGCGTCCTGGACCTCCAGGTCCTCGTCCTCCAGGGCCACGAGCATGTAGACCTTGAGGTTCTCGCGCTCGTCCGGGGAGAGCAGCTGCAGGGACTTGCCGCCCAGGATGCGGACCACGGCCTTGACGATCTTGTTGCGCAGGGCCGTGGGCGACTCCTCCAGGCGCTTGAGGAGCATGGGCACGGCCTTGACGTTGCCCATCTCGCCCAGGGCGTCGATGATCATGGAGGTGACCAGGTCCGAGGTGTGGGACATGGCCTTGACCAGGGCGCCCACGGAACTGGACTGCTTGATCTTGGAGAGGGCCTCGATGACCGAGTACTGGACCCACTCCTCGTCCTCCATGGCCTTGTTCAAACAGGGCGCGGCCTCGGGCCGGGCCAGGGCGCCCAGGCTCACCGCGGCCTGGTAGCGCACGTTGACCTCGGGGTCCTTGAGCAGGGCCTCGCAGAGCACGGGCACGGCCGCGGGGTTGTCGGTGGCCCCCAGGATGTCGGCGGCGAAGATGCGGATGTCCGGGTCGGTGTCGCGGATGAGCGGGATGAGCGAGGCCACGTCCTGGGCCGCCAGGGCGCGCAGGATGTCCATGGCCAGGTTGCGGGCCGGGGCGTCGTCAACGCGCAGGAGCGGAATGGCGGCCTGAATCACGCTCCGGCCGCCGATGGAGCGCAGGGCCCTGTCCGCGGCCTCCTGCACCCCGAGGTTGGAGGACTGGAGCAGGCCCGCCAGCAGGGGCACGGCCTCCTCGCAGCGGGCCTCGCCGGCCTCGAAGGCGGCCTCCCGCAGCACCTCGTTGTCGTCGATCCTCAACCGTTCAATGATGCTCTTGCACTCCTGCATCGGACGCCTCCGCCCCCGAACCCGGGACTACTTGTAGAGGTTGCCGAGGATGGCCCCGGCCATGTCGTCGATGTCCACGATCTCATCGGCCAGCCCGGCGTCCACAATGGCCTTGGGCATGCCGTAGACCACGCAGGTGGCGTCGCTCTGGGCCAGAGCGCGCCCGCCCTTTTCCTTGAGGACCCTGACCCCTTCCATGCCGTCGCTGCCCATGCCGGTGAGGATCACGCCCAGGGCCCGGCGGCCCACGGCGTTGGCCGTGGAGGCCACCAGCACGTTGGCCGAGGGCTTGTACAGGGCTTCCTTGGGGTCCGGGGTGATGACCAGATCGATGCGGCTGACCTTCTGGTCCAGGACCAGGTGCCTGCCGCCGGGAGCCACGAAGGCCCAGCCCGGGGTGAGCTTGTCGCCGGTCTCGGCCTCCTTGACGTTGATCTTGCAGACCCCGTCCAGGCGCTTGGCAAAGGGCCCGGTGAAGGCCGGGGGCATGTGCTGGGCGATGACGATGCCCGCCGGGAAGTCCGCGGGCAGGGCCGAGAGGATCTTCTGCACAGCCGGGGGCCCGCCCGTGGACACGCCGATGGCCACCACGTCGCGGACCAGGGTGCCGGAGGGCTTGACCACCGGGGCGTGGACCGCGGCCCGGGCCGCGCCGCCGGTCCGGGGGGCGATGTGGCGCAGCTTGCGCTTGGCCACGGTCTTGACCTTGTTGATCAGGTCGGCCTCGATCTTGATGATGTCGAGGGAGACCTTGGAGAGCTGCTTGGGGATGAAGTCCACGGCCCCCAGTTCCAGGGCCTTGAGGGTGGACTCGGCTCCCTCGGTGGTCAGGGAGCTGACCATGAGCACCGGACGGGGGGCCTCCATCATGATGTGGCGCAGGGCCGTGAGCCCGTCCATGCGCGGCATCTCGATGTCCATGGTGACCACGTCCGGGTCGTATTTCCGGACGAACTCCAGGCCCTCTTCACCGTCGCGGGCCGTGGCCACGACCTCGATCTCGGGGTCCTTCCCGAGCATGCTGCTGATGGCCTTGCGCATGAAGGCCGAATCGTCGCACACCAGAACCTTGATCACGCGCGGCTCCTTATCGTCTCGCGTACACCGGAAGAACCGGCGCCGGATTCTCTCCCAAAGGCTGTGGCACCGTTGGGAATGCTCCCTCGGAACCATGGAGAATGGTGGCATATTTGCAGGCGCTTGTCCATTACATCCCCGCCCGCCCCAGGTCCCCGGGGATCCCCGGAATACAAATAATAACATAGCGGACGGGCCGGGGGAAACGTCGCGACCCGGGCCTTGCCTTTTGAAAACGTTTCGGGTAAACAGCGCATCTTCGCTTCGGGATGTGGCTCAGCCTGGTAGAGCGCTGCGTTCGGGACGCAGAGNNCGTTCAAATCGCGCCATCCCGACCAGGAACGACAAGGGCTTGCGTGAATCCGCGCAAGCCCTTTTCTTCTGCCCTCCGCCCATTCCCTCCCCGGCCGGGCGCAGTATCACGCAATATCCTGTTCCAGTGACGCGTTGGACAGAACATCCGGCCCGTGCCAGAGAGAACCTGCGGGAAAAGCCCGCGGGAGGACAAAGGCATGACCGACATCGTTCTGGTGCACGGCGCGTTCCAGGGCGGCTGGGTCTGGAACGCCCTGGCCGCCCACCTGCGGCCCGAGGGCTTCCGGGTCCACGCCCCGACCCTCTCGGGCTGCGGCTACCTGCGCCGCGGGCTGCGCCCGGAGACAGGGCCCGCGGAATGGATCGAGGAACTTCTGGCCTACCTGCGCCTGCACACCCGGGGCCGGGTCATCCTGGCCGGCAACAGCTTCGCGGGCCTGCTCTGCGCCGGGGTGCTCATGCGCGCCCCGGAGCGCATCCTCCAGGCCGTGTTCATCGACGCCATGCTCCCGGAATCCGGCAAGTCCTTCCTGGACCAGGCCGGAGCGCCCTTCGCCGCCCTGCTCGAAAAACACACCAGCGGGGACGGGCTGGTCTCGCCCTGGCCGCCGCCGGTCTTCGGCATCCCGGAGGAGCAGTGGCCGGACTTCGCCTCCCGGCTGGCCACCTTCCCGGCCTCGGCCTTCCGCGCGCCCTTCGCCGGCGACTTCGATCCCCAGCGCACGCCCTGCGCCTACATCGCCTGCAGCCGGACCGCCAGCCCGTTCATCCGGGCCATGGCGGCCCGGGCCCGGGACCTGGGCTGGCAGATGCGCGAGATGGACAGCGGCCACTGCCCCATGGTCACCCATCCCCGGGAGCTGGCCGAGCTGCTCACCGGCCTGGCCCAGGCCCCGATGTGCTGACGGAACACCGCCCGGCCCCGGCCCCGGCCGGAGAGGACGGGCTGCGGGCCCGCCTGGTCAAGCGCCTGGGCTCGTTCAGCCTGGACGTGGAGGTCCGCTGTCCGGCCGGGAGCCTGCTGGCCATCGTCGGGCCCTCCGGGGCCGGCAAGACCCGGCTGCTGCGCTGCCTGGCCGGGCTGGAGCGGCCGGAACGCGGGACCATCCGGGTGGACGGCCGCTGCTGGCTGGACACCGTGACCGGCCTCTGCCTCTCCCCGCAGCGCCGCTCGGCCGGGCTGCTGTTCCAGGAATACGGCCTGTTCCCGCACATGACCGTGCGCCGCAACGTGGCCTTCGCGGCCCACCCGGACAGCGACGTGGACGGCCTGCTGGAGACCTTCGGCATCGCGCCACTCCGGGAGCGCATGCCCGCCACCCTCTCCGGCGGGGAGCGCCAGCGGGCGGCCCTCTGCCAGGCCATTGCCCGCAGGCCGCGCCTGCTCCTCCTGGACGAGCCCTTCTCGGCCCTGGACATGGAGAACCGCCTGACCCTGCGCGCCGAACTGCTGCGCCTCCAGCGCACCTGGAACATCCCGGTGCTCTACGTGACCCACGACCTGGCCGACGCCCTCTCGGTGGGCGACGCCGTGCTGGCCCTGCGCGCCGGCCGGGCCGATCCCTCCTGGCTGGCGGCCCAGACCGCCCTGCTCGTCCAGGACCAGGCGCGGCTGCGCGCCCGGCTGGAGACCGGGACGCCGCCCGCGCCTCTGGAACCTCCCCATCCCGCAACGGAAACCGCAAGGAGAACCGCATGAAACGGCTGCTGGCATCCCTGTGCCTCTGTCTGGTCCTGGCCGCGGGTCAGGCCCTGGCCGCCGAGACCCTGACCCTGGCCTCCGGGGCCGGGTACAAGCAGATGGTCGAGGACCTGGCCGTGGCCTTCACCAAGGAAACCGGCGTGGAACTGGAGCGCATCTACGGCAACATGGGCCAGATCACGGGCATGGCCCGGGAGAGCGGCAAGGTGGACGCCGTGCTCGGGGACAAGCGCTTCCTCGACGGCACGGACCTGCCGTTCAGCGGCGAATACGTGATCGGCAAGGGCGTGCTCGTGCTCGTGGTGGCCAAGGGCGCGCCGGTCAGCGAGCTCAAGGACCTGACCCGGCCCGAGATCAAGCGCGTGGCCATGCCCGATCCCCAGAAGGCCATCTACGGCCGGGCTGCGGGCGAGTGTCTGGATTCCACGGGCCTGCGCGCCGCGCTCCAGGACAAGCTCATCGTGGTAGCCACCGTGCCCCAGGTCTCGGCCTACGTGATCAGCGGCGAAGTGGACGCGGGCTTCATCAACCGCACCGACGCCCTGGCCATCCAGGACAAGGTGGCCCGGGTCCTGGCCGTGGACGAGGCCGCCTACAAGCCCATCCTCATCGTGGCCAAGCCCCTGACCGGGGCGCCCCACGCCAAGGCCCTGGAACGGTTCGCGGCCTTCCTCAAGGGGCAGGCCGCCAAGGACATCGCGGCGCGGCACGGCCTGTAGGCCCATGGACTGGAACGCGGTCCTGGACCCGGGCGTCCTGGGCCCCGTGTGGCTAAGCTTCCGGGTGGCCCTGGTGAGCGTCCCGGCCTTTGCCCTGGCCGGGGTGCTCCTGGGCTATCTCCTGGCGCGGCGGCGGAACCGGTTCACCGCGGCCCTGGACTTCCTCGTCTCCCTGCCGCTGTTCTTTCCGCCCATCGCCACGGGCTTCCTGCTGCTCCTGGCCCTGGGCCGGCGCAGCCTCCTGGGGCGCCTGCTCCAGTCCGGGCTGGGCCTGGACCTGATCTTCAGCTTCTGGGGCGTGGCCCTGGCCTCCTTCGTGGCCGGGCTGCCCCTGGCCGTGAAGCCCGTACAGACGGCCGTGCGCGCCGAAACCCTGCAACTGGTGGACGCGGCCTACGTGCTCGGCAAGTCGCCGCTGGCCACCTTCTTCGCCGTGGTCCTGCCGAACATCCGGGGCAGCGTGTGCACCGCGGTGTTCCTGGCCTTCGGCCGGTCCCTGGGCGAGGTGGGCGTGACCCTCATGCTCGGCGGCAATATCGTGGGCAAGACCAACACCGTGTCCCTGGAGATCTACAACGCCGTGTTCACCGGGGATTTCGACCGGGCCCTGGCGCTCACCGCCCTGCTCGGCTGCCTCTCCCTGGCCATGCTCTGGCTGGTGCGCCGCTCGGACCCGGGACAGGGTCTGGCCCGGCGCTGACCCCGCAAAAAAAGCCCGGGCCTCGGCCCGGGCTTCTCGCCGTGCGCAGGCGCGACTATTCCGCGCAGGTCCCGGCGGAGCCGCAGAGCAGGTTCAGGCGCTCCAGGATCTCGATGCAGTGTCCGTCGAAATCGCAGGACAGGTGGTGGAAGCTCTCCAGCTTCTGGAGCAGGTCCTCGGGCAGGGGGGCTTCCAGGGAGCAGTATTTGGCGAAATCCTCGTCCGAGACGTGCTCGATCCAATCGAGCAGCTCGTAGACCACATCCTTGATGCCGAGCAGTTTCTCGATGGCCTGAATGCGGTGCATGGACGACTCCTTCCCGCGGAACAAAAAGGGGCGGGCCCGAGGCCCGCCCCTAGTCCCGAGGGACGGACCCTCAAGACCTTGTGTTAGCCAAAAAGCAATCCGCTGGCAACTAATTCACGGCCTTCTTCAGCTTCTTGCCCACGGTGAACTTGACGACCTTGCGGGCCGAGATCTTGATGGGCTTGCCGGTCTGCGGATTGCGGCCGGTGCGGGCGGCCTGCTTCTTCACGGCGAAGGTGCCGAAGCCGGCCAGCTTGATCTTGTCGCCCTTGGACAGAGCCTTGAACATGATGCCGATGATCCCGTTCAGGGCCCGCTCAGCGGCGGCCTTGGAAGAGAGGCCCGCCTTCGCCTTCAACTTCGCAACCAGATCAGCCTTGGTCATTTCCCCTTCTCCTTTGCTAGAAGACTCACTTTCCCAGTGCCAAGGCCCGGCCACGGGCAGGGCCCTCCCGCCGCCCTTCCCCCCGTAACGGGCATCCCGGAAGAACAGCGGCCATGTCCCGGAAGCCCTGGGCAGGACACACCCTGCCTTGCCTGCAAGCCTTCCGAAACCCCGGAGATATCGCCCGCGGCCACCAGGCCGCGTTTCGGGGAAACCCTCGCTCCCATGGACTCCCTCGTTGAAGGTGACGGGAATCCAGAGGCCAAGGGCTCCTCCCAGGGCTACCCCCAGTTTGTGCAGAACTACGGCGAAAACGAGGGCTTTGTCGATGGGGAGACCTCCCAATTCATCTGGGGGTTTCTCCCGGTTTGCCCAAACGGTTGTTTACGGAGGGGTCAGTTGGACCAGGAATCCAGGTCGATGAGCCCGATGCGCGCGGCGTAGCGCACCAGTTCCACGGTGTTCTGGAGGCCCAGCTTGCGCATCAGGTTGGTGCGGTGGTTCTCCACGGTCTTGGGGCTGACAAACAGGCGCTTGGCCGCGTCCCGGGCCGAAAGGCCCTCGGCCAGCAGACGCAGGACCTCCTGCTCGCGGGCGGTCAGGGACTGGTACGGCTCCACGGCCGAACGCAGCTCGCCCTCCCGGGTCAGGAGCTTGCCGACCACCTCCCGAGACAGGGCCACGTCCAGGAAGATGTCGCCGCGGGCCAGGGTTTCCAGGCCGGTGAGCAGGCTCTCGGTGGCCGACTCCTTGATCATGTAGCCCATGGCTCCGGCCTGAAAAGCTTCCACAATGTAATCCGCCTTGGAGTGCATGCTGATCACCAGGAAGCGCGTGGTGGGCAGCAGCGGGCGCAGCTCCCGGATGAGGCAGAGGCCGCTCTTGTCGGGCATGGAGATGTCCACGAGCATGAGATCGGGGTGCAGGCTCTTGGCCATGTCCACGCCCTCGCCGGCGCTGCCGGCCTCGCCCACCACCTCGAAGCGGGAATCCCTGCCGATGATGGTCTTGAGCCCCTCCCGGAACAGAGGGTGATCGTCAACGATGAGAATCCGCCTGAGCCTCTCCATCGCTCCTCCCGGCATAGGGAACCTCCACCACCAACCGCGCGCCCTTCCCGGGACTGGAGACGATGCGCAGATCGCCGCCCAGGATTCTGGCCCTCTCGGTCATGCTCCGCAGCCCCATGCGCCGGCCGTCGCCGGCTGCCGCCAGCCCGGCTGCAGGATCGAATCCCAGGCCGTCGTCCTCCACCCGCAGCAGTATGTGGGGATAGGAGGCCACCAGCCGGACCCGCGCTCCGGACGCCCTGGAATGCTTGCCGACATTGGTCAGGGCCTCCTGGATGATCCGGAAGAGGTTGACCTCGACATTGCCGTCCAACTGTATATTTTCCATGCCCACAGGCGAGAAGTCAACCGGGATTCCCGTCAGCCTGGCAAAGTCTTCGCAGTGCTGCTCCACGGCGCGCACCAGGCCCAGCTGGTCCAGGGACGGCGGCCGCAGGTCGTAGGCGATCCCGCGCACCGAGCCGATGGCGTCCTGGAGGATGCGCACGGCCAAGGCGGCCTTGTCCCGGAGCGCCTCGCCCAGGCCCGGGACCTCGGCCAGCAGGGCCCCCAGCATGATCTTGAGCGAGGAGAGGTTCTGGGCCACGTTGTCGTGCAGGTCCCGGGCGATGCGCCGCCTCTCGGACTCCTGGACCTCCAAGAGCTCGCGGGTCAGGTCCCGGACCTGCTCCCCGGCCTCCAGCAGCTCCCGGGTGCGTTCGCGCACCCGCTGCTCCAGTTCCTCCTGGGCCGATTCCAGGGCGGCCTGGGCCCGCTTGCTCTCAGTGATGTCCGCGTGCGTGCCCACCAGGCGCAGGGGCCGGCCCGCGGCGTCCCGGGCCACCACGCTGCCGCGCGAGAGCACCCAGCGCCAGCGGTCCTGGCTGTCGCGGATGCGGAACTCGGCGCGGTAGGTCGGGGTCCGGCCCTCGCAGTGGGCCCGCAGGGCCTCCAGGACCAGGCCCTTGTCCCCGGGATGGATCCGGCTGCCCCAGAAAAACCGGGCGTCGTCGTCCCGGCCCCGGGGAAAGCCCAGAAGCCGGTAGTAGCTGTCGCTGAAATAGGTCTCTCCGGTCTCCAGGTTGTGGTCGAAGACCCCGTCCGAGGTGGCGTCCAGGACCATGCGCAGCCGGGACTCGCTGCGCTGCAGGGCCTCGCTGTCCTGGCGGGGGCCGGTCATGTCGTGGAAGACGCCGATGTAGTGGGTGATCCGGCCGCGGCGGTCGCGCACCGAGTCGATGCTGGCCCAGAGCACCACCTCCCGGCCCTTGGTTCCCTGGAAGGAGATTTCGCCCTGCCAGGCCCCCCTGCGCCGCAGTTCGGCAAAGACCGTGTCCCGCAAGAAGACCGCAGTCTCCGGCCGGCAGAACTGGAGCAGGTCGCCGTGGAGGAAGTCCTCCTGGGTCAGACCGAGGATGCGGGTGTAGGCGGCGTTGGCGTACACCGGGCGGAACTCGGCGTCGCGGATGGCCATGCCGTCGCTGGAGGACTCCACGGCCTTGCGGAACAGGCGCAGGCGGCCCTCGGTCTCGGCCTGGGCGGCCTCCCGCGAGCGGCCCAGGGCCCGGTCCAGGAGAAAGGCCAGGCCGCCCAGGCTCAGGCCCGAGACGAAGACCCCCCAGACCGCGGTGCTGTCCACCCCGGGATGCAGGAGCACGAGCCAGGCCGCCAGCCCCGCCCAGAGCAGCAGCAGCCCGGACAGGCAGAGGCGGACGAGCAGGTGTGCGGACGCGTACGGCATGGTCCTCCCGGGCCTTGGAGCGCGCCCGGAAAGACGCCCCCCGGTCCGCCTATATCAACGCGGGCGAGTCCTTGACAACCCGACGGCAACCCCAGGTTCGTCTTGCTTTTTCCCGGGGGACACCGCATAGTCTTGACCTTGGGAGCAGGCTGCCCGGCCGGCCCTCCCGGCGGTGATCATGAGCGATCTGAACATGCCCGAATACAAGGTCTCGGTGGACCAGCTCAAGCCCGGCGTCTTCATCCGCCTGGAGCGGGTCAACTGGTTCAATCACCCCTTCCTGTTCTCCAGCTTCAAGATCCGCTCCGAAGAGGAGATCGAGGTCCTGCGCTCCCTGGGCGTGACCGAGGCGATCTGCATCCCGGAGAAGAGCGACTGCCTCCCCGGCCCGGCCGGGGCCGCCCGGGGCGCGGCGGCCAAGCCCGCAACGGACAAGGCCAGCGAAGACCTCTGGCGCATCAAGAAGGAGCGCATCGAGCGCCTGCGC
Source organism: Desulfovibrio sp. UBA4079 (assembly GCA_002382645.1). Lineage (GTDB taxonomy): Bacteria > Desulfobacterota > Desulfovibrionia > Desulfovibrionales > Desulfovibrionaceae > Aminidesulfovibrio. The sequence goes on from DFYP01000073.1 coordinate 18,980, forward strand.
AAGAAGAAGGCCCGCATCGCCGAGTGCGAGGAGCGCTACGCCGCCTCGCTCAAGGACCTGACCCGCATCCTCCAGGGCCTGTCCCGGGGCAATTCCCAGTCCGTGCTCGAGGCCCTGGCCTTTGTGGAGCGGCTGCGGGACCACTTCCTGTCCGACGCCGAGTCCACCCTGCACCTGATGAACGTCCTGCCCCAGTCCGAACGGGTCTATTCCCATGCCCTGAACGTGGCCGTGCTCTCCATGATGGTGGGCCGGGACGCGGGCCTGGACGCCCAGGCCATGGTCGATCTGGGCATGGGCGCCCTGTTCCACGACATCGGCGAGACCAGGATCGAGAAGCGCGTGCTGCGCAAGCGCGGCAACCTCACCAAGCCCGAGCGCGAGCTCATCGAGAAGCATCCGCAATACGGCCAGGAGATGCTCGGGGCCATCGCGGAGTTCCCCCGGGGCAGCCTGCCCGCGGTGCTCCAGCACCACGAGCGCCATGACGGCTCGGGCTATCCCGCCGGGCTGGCCGGGGAGGACATCGCGCTGGTGGCCCGCATCGTGGCCATCGCCGATGTCTACGACAACCACTGCAACCACCCCGATCCCGAGGAGTCCTTCACTCCCTACCTGGCCCTGTCCTACATGTTCACCCAGCAGAAGAAGCTCTTCGACAAGGACCTCCTGGCCCTGTTCATCCGCTGCCTGGGCGTCTATCCCCCGGGCACGGTGGTCCAGCTGTCCAACGGCTCCATCGGCATGGTCATGGCCGTGAATCCGGACAACCAGCTCTGCCCGAGCCTGGTGCTCTATGATCCGCAGATTCCCAAGAAGGAGGCCCTGATCATCGACCTGGCCGACGAGCCGGACCTCAAGGTGGAGAAGAGCATCCGCCTGAAGCACCTGCCCCAGGAGATCTTCGACTACTTGAGCCCGCGCACCCGCATCACGTATTTCGTGGAGCCCGACGGGAACGTCCGCTAGGCTTCTTTCCGCCGCCCTTCCCCGCCTTTCCGGCCTTCGCGGCCTTCGGCTCCCCGCCCCGGCGCAGGAGACGGCCCACGCATTCCACCAACTGGCGCTTGAGCAGCGGCTTCATGATGCAGTCGGCGATGCCCATGGAGCGCAGGCGCTCCAGGGACAGGCCCTCGCTGAACCCGGTGCAGAGCACGATGGGGATGTCCTCGCGGATGCGCAGTATCTCGCGGGCCAGTTCCACGCCGGTCATGTTCGGCATGGACTGGTCCGAGAGCACCAGGTCGAAGTCCCGGGAACGGTGGCGGAAGGCCTCCAGGGCCTCCACGCTGCTGGTCCGGGCCACCACCTCGAAGCCGAAGCCCTCGAGCATCTCCCGGCCGATGTCCACCAGGGGCTTCTCGTCGTCCACGAACAGGATCCGGCCCTTGGTGGGCAGGAGCACGGGCTCCGCCGCCTCCACCGGCCGTTCCAGGGCCTGGGCCCGGGGCAGGAAGACGTGAAAGGCGGTGCCCTTGCCCGGCTCGCTCTCCACGGTCACGGCCCCGTCGTGGCGCTTGACGATGCCGTGGACCACGGCCAGGCCCATGCCCGTGCCCTCCCCCGGCTTCTTGGTGGTGAAGAACGGGTCGAAGATGCGCTCCTGGACATCCGGGGGCATGCCGTGGCCCGTGTCCCGCACCGTGAGCCGCAGGTAGAAGCGGTCGTCGCCCAGGCCCGCGGGCAGGGGCGGCCCGCCGGGCTCCGAGGCCCCGGTCAGGACCACGTCCAGGCCGCCGCCGGACTCGCGCATGGCGTGGGCCGCGTTGCCGCAGAGGTTCAGCAGGATCTGATGGACCTGGGTGGGGTCGGCCAGCACCAGGTCGTCCTCGGTGCGCAGGTCCGTGCGCATGGCGATGTTGGCGGGCAGGCTGGAGCGCAGGAGCTTGAGGGCTTCCTTGATGAGCGGCGCGAGCTTCAGGCTGTGGCGCTCCTGGGGGGCCTGGCGGCTGAAGTTGAGGATCTGGTTCACCAAGTCCCGGGCCCGGCTGCCCGCGGCCAGGATCTCGCGCACCCGGCGCTCCAGGCCGGGGTCCTTGGCCGCGCCGGTGAGGACGATCTCGGCGTAGCCCATGATCACGCCCAGGATGTTGTTGAAGTCGTGGGCGATGCCCCCGGCCAGGGTGCCCAGGGCCTCCATCTTCTGGGCCTGCCGGAGCTGCTCCTCGAGCTTGCGGCGCTCGGTGACGTCGTGGAAGTAGCCGCGGATCTCCTTGAGCCCGCCGTCCGGGCCGAGCACCCCGTCCAGGCTGCCGATGAGCTGCACCGGCGAGGCCGAGCCCTTGCGATAGACCAGCTCCAGGTCGCGCAGCTTGCGGCCGTCGCGGGCCAGGTCCAGGAGCGGGCCGGAATCGCCCTGGGCCGACTCCAGGGAGCGGAAGTCGAAGGCCCGGGCCTCCTGGGCCGAGGCGTAGCCGAAGAGCCGGGCAAAGGATTCGTTGCAGTTCTGGATGATCCCGTCGGGACCGGCCACGAAGTTGCCGGTGATGTCCTCCTCGAAGAGCACGCGGTAGCGCTCCTCGCTGGCCTGGAGCCGGCGCATGACCTGGGCCCGCTCCTCGATGTCCCGGCGCAGCTGCTCGTTGGCCTCGTTCAGCTCGCGGGTGCTGGCGGCCACGCGCTGAGTGAGCGTGGCGTTGAGTTCCCGGAGCTGGCTCTCGGTGTTCCACTTGCTGCACAGGGAGGTGGCCAGCTGGCGCAGCTCCTGGGGCCGGAAGGGCTTGTGCAGGAACAGGAGCTTCTCGGGCGGCGGGATGCGCAGGTTCAGTTCGCGCAGGGTCACGTCGGCGTAGGCCGTGACCATGACGATCTCCACGTCCCGGTCCATGGCCCGGACCTTTTCCGCGGCCCAGATCCCGTCCGGGCCCTCGGCCAGGCGCACGTCCATGAGGGCCACGGCAAAGGGACGGCCCTGCTCCAGGGCCTCGCGCACCCGGTCCACGGCGGCCTCGGCCTGGGCGCAGAGGGTCACCTCGAACTGGGGCCGGTCCTGCCCGGGGTCCGGGGCGCCCTCCGGGGCCGAGAACAGGGCCTCCAGCACCGAGGCCTCCTCGGCCTCCACGCAGAGGATGTCGCGGTAGAGCGTGAGCATGCCCGGCTCGTCGTCCAAGGCCAGGACGCGAAACACGGTCTGCCCGTCTGCGGACAAGGCGCGCTCCTTGGTTGGGGTACGCTTCCGACGTTCGGAATCCTCCGCGAGAATAGGGCAATCACTGCAAAAATGGAAGCCTTGGAAGGTCCGGCCCGCCCCGCTGCCAGCGTGGCCGGGGGGACGTACCGCGCTCGGGGCGGGCCGGGAGGGGGGAGAGATGTCTACGGCGCGCTGGCCAGGACCCGGGCCTCCGCCACAGGGTTGTCCAGACGGTAGAGCGCGGCCTGCTGGAGATGCAGGGTCTCCAGCACCGCGGGCCGGGCCTCGGCGGCCTCGTGGGCGCTGGCGAAGCTGCCCGAGAGCACACGGTACCAGACCCCGCGCTCCGGGATCTCCACGCGGCAGACCTCGGCCACGAGCCCCTTGGCGCGCACCTTCTCGGCATAGGCCTCGGCGTCGGGCAGGTCCTTCCAGGAGCCCACGTGCACGCCCCAGGGCATGACGCTGCCGGCCTGGGCCACGGGCACGGCCGGGGCCGCGGGCGCGGCCTTGGCCGGAGCCTCGGCCTTGGCCGGAGCCTCGGCCTTGGCCGGGGTCTCGGCCTTGGCCGGGGTCTCGGCCTTGGCCGGGGT
>DFYP01000013.1 GCA_002382645.1 Desulfovibrio sp. UBA4079
AGCAGCCGGGCGATCTCGGCCTGCTTGGCCTGGCGGAAGCGCTCAAGCATGGAGGACCTCCCCGGTGATCCCCTGGGCGACCTTGGCCCTGGCTTCCTCCAAACACTCGGCCAGGGGCCGTTCCGTGAGCAGCGACAAACAGGCGGCCAGGTTCAGGGCGGTCATGTCCTGCATGGCCGCGTTGCCCTTGCCCGTGAGCACCGCCTTGAGCACGGCCACGGCCTGTTCCTTGCCCTCGGCGCGGACCTCCTCGGGCTTGTGCCGGGGCAGGCCCAGGGCCTGGGGGTCGATGTCCAGGGACTCGACCTTGCCGCCGCGCACCAGCCGGGCCTGGGCCGGGCCGAACGGGGTCAGTTCGTCGTAGCCGCCGAAGCCGTGCACCACCATGCCCCGCTCCAACCCGGTGAGGGCCAGGGTCCGGGCCATGAGGTCCAGGGCCTGGGCCACGCCCACGCCCACGAGCTGGTGCGTGGGCCGGGCCGGGTTCAAGAGCGGGCCCATGAGATTGAACAGGGTGCGGATGCCCAGCTCCCGGCGCACCGGGACCACGTGGGCGAATGCCGGATGGTAGGCCGGGGCGAACAGGAACACGAAGTTGCGGCGCTCCAATTCCCGGGCGGCCTCCTCGGGCTCCTTGGGCAGGGGCAGGCCCAGGGCCTCCACGGCGTCGGCGCTGCCGCAGGACGAGGACACGGCGCGGTTGCCGTGCTTGACCACCTTGTGCCCCATGTCCGCCAGGAACAGGGCCACGGCCGTGGAGCAGTTGAAGCTGCACGAGCCGTCGCCGCCCGTACCGCAGGTGTCGATGCGCGCGCCCGTGAGCCCCTTGAGCTGGCGGGCATGGCCCAGGGCCGCTTTCACGGCCGCGGCCAGCTCCTCGGGGGTTTCGCCCTTGGCCCGCAGGCCCATGAGCAGGGCCCCGGCCTGGGCCGTGGTCAGTTCCCCGGCCATGAGCGCGCCGAAGGCCGCGGCCACCTGTTCCTGGGTCAGGTCCGCGCCCCGGGCCAGGGTTTCGAGAATGTCGCGTAAACCGTCCATGATCCCCTCCTCAGGCCGCCTGCGCGGGCCGCATTTTCAGGAAGTTGGACAACAACGTGGGTCCCTGGGGCGTCAGGATGGACTCGGGGTGGAACTGCACCCCGACCCAGGGCCGGTCGAGATAGCTGAGCCCCATGACCTCGCCCTCGGCGGTGCGGGCCGTGGTCCGCAGCACCTGCGAGGCCTCCTGGGCCAGGACCAGCAGGGAGTGGTAGCGGCAGACCTCCACGGGATTGGGCAGGCCCGCGAACAGGCCGTCGCCCCCGTGCTCCACCAGGGAGGTCTTGCCGTGCATGATCCGGTCGGCGCGGACCACCGAGGCCCCGGCGTGGTGGCCGAGGATCTGGTGGCCCAGGCACACGCCCAACACGGGCACGGTTTTGGGCAGGCGCTTGAGGAACTCCAGGCAGAGCCCGGCGTTCTCCGGACGGCTGGGGCCCGGCGAGATGCAGACCCGCTCCAACTTCCCCCCGGCGGCCAGGTCCAGGACCTCGGGCCGGTCATTGCGATAGACCACGGGATCGGCCCCCAGCTGCTGGAAGGCCTGCACCAGGTTGAAGGTGAAGGAGTCGAAGTTATCGATGAGCAAAAACATCGCCGTCCTCCTTGCCCCGGATCACCTCGCGCAGCACCCGGGCCTTGTTGTTGGCCTCCTGCCATTCCTTTTCCGGCACCGAGTCGTAGACCAGCCCGGCCCCGGCCTGCCAGCAGACCTTGCCGTCGCGGATCCACATGCTGCGGATGGTGATGCCGGTGTCCAGGCTCACCGCGTCCCTGTCCAGGCCGATCCAGCCGATGCATCCGGCGTAGGGCCCGCGGTTGCGCCGTTCCATCTCGGCGATGACCCGCATGGCCCAGATCTTGGGCGCGCCGGACACGGTGCCCGCCGGAAAGGTCGAGGCCAGCACGTCCAGGGCGTCCAGGCCACCCTTGAGCTGGGCCTCCACGTAGGAGGTCAGGTGCATGACGTGGGAGAAGCGCTCCACCTGCATGAATTTCTCCACCCGCACCGTGCCCGGGGCCGCGATGCGGCCCAGGTCGTTGCGACCCAGGTCCACGAGCATGACGTGCTCAGCCCGCTCCTTGGGATCGGCCAGCATGTCCTCGGCCAGGGCCTGGTCCTGCTCCGGGGTCGCGCCCCGGGGCCGGGTCCCGGCGATGGGTCGGACTTCCAGGCGGCCCTTTTCGCAGCGCACCATCATCTCCGGCGAGGAACCCACCAGGACCACCTCGGGGAAGCGCATGAAGAACATGAACGGCGAGGGGTTGGCCTGGCGCAGGCGGCGATAGATGGAGAAGCCGTCCTCACGGGCCGGGACCGAAAAGCGGGTGGAGAGCACCACCTGGATGCCCTCGCCCTCGGTGATGAGATCCTTGGCCCGGCGCACGGCCTCGCAGAACTCCTCGCGGCCGGGCGAGGTCTCGGGCTCGTCCGGAGAGCCGCCCAGGCCCGGCTCCAGGGACACGGCCATGGGCTCGGGCCTGGCGTCCGCATCCAGGGAGAGGAAGCAGCAGCGGTGGCGCAAATGGTCGAAGAGCACCACCCGGCCCGCCAGCACGAGGCAGGATTCGGCCTCGGCCGGGGGCACGCTCGCGGCCAGGGCCGGCTCGAACATGCCCGCGGTGTTGTAGCCGAAGTAGCCGTAGAGCCCGCGGGTCAGGCCGGGCAGCTCGCCCACGCCGGCGTCCGGAACCAGGACCAGACGCCGCATGGCCTGGCGCACGCCCTCCAGGAAGGGCAGGCCCTCCAGGTCCTTGAGACCCGCCAGGCGCTCGTCCGCGATATCCAGGAAGAGCTTGCCGTCCCGGGGCAGGAGCCGCAGGCGGAAGTCCCAGGCCATGAGGCTGAAGCGGCCCAGACGGCCGTCCACCTCGGCGCTCTCCAGAAGAATGCCGGGCTTCTCCCCCACCAGGCTCAGGTACAGACTGATGGGCGTCTGCACGTCCGCGGGGAGCCACCGTCCGTGTTGCTGCAAGCGAATGTCCATGTTTCCTCCCGTTACGCTGAAATGCGAAGGCCGCGCTCCCTGCGGGGCGCGGCCTGTGTTCCTCTGCCGTCTGAGCTTTCGCTCACTGCTGCCCCGCCCCGTTGTCGTCTCGCCACCACCAGCCGGCCTGGTCGGCCAGCAGGTCCAGGTCGCCCCCGGCGGCCAGGGACAGGAGGCTGCGGAAGCGGCGCACCGCCTCCTGGGTGAAGGGGTTGGACTCCGCGATGATCCGAAACATCTCCCGGTCCTGGGTGAGCATCTTGCGGGCCGAATCCAGCCGCCGCTGGAGCGAGGGAGTCAGGAAGCGGCCCTGGGGGTCCACCTCGCGCAGGCTCGCCAGGTAGGCCACCGTGGTGGTGAAATTGAGCCCCTGGACCACGGCCAGGGCCCGGTCGTGCTCCTCGGCCGTGCAGAAGAACGGGGCATAACCCAGCCGCCGCAGGAAGTCGGACACGGCCTGGGCCGCGGCCTCGTCCCGTCCCTGGCACACGGCCACCCGGGGCTCGAAGCCGTCCGGAATCACCGGGCCGAACAGGGGATGGGTCCCCACCACCGGACCGGCGAAGGCCTCGAGCATCTGCTTGAGCGGAAGCGCCTTCACCGAGCAGAGATCGGCCAGGATGCAGCCCGGGTCCAGTTCCGGGGTCACGGCGTCCAAAGCCTGGCTCATCTTGTTGATGGGCACGGACAACAACACCAGGTCCACCCCGCGCACAGCCGCGCTCACCCGCTCCGGGGTCAGCGGCCGGCTCAGGGGCCGCACCTCCAGACCCGCCTGCCGGGCGGCGTCCGCGAACAGGGCCCCCATCTGCCCCCCGGCCCCGACAACGGCCAGGCTGCGCACCGCCCTCTCAGCCACGCCGGACCTCCCGGGAGGCCGCGGCGACCTTGTCCCACTGCTCGAAGAACCCGGGGAAGGACTTGGCCACGCAGCCGGGATTGTCCAGGGCCACGGGCACCCCGGCCAGGCCGTACAGGGACAGGCTCATGGCCATGCGGTGGTCGCCGTAGGCCAGGAAGGGCACCTCGCGGTCCGTGACCACCTTGCCCGGAATCACGCGGATGCCGTCGGCCAGGAGTTCCGCGCCGCAGCCCGCCCGGGTGATCTCCGAGGCCAGGGCCCCGAGCCGGTCGGACTCCTTGATGCGCAGATGGGCCACGTTGCGGATGGTCGTCTCGCCTTTGGCCAGGGACGCGGCCACGGCCACGGTGGGCACCAGGTCCGGGCAGTGGCCCATGTCCAGGTCCGCGCCGGTCAGGCCGCCCTGGGCGGGCTCCACCAGGACGCGGCCGTCCTTCCAGGACACGGCCGCGCCCATGCGCGCGAGGATCTCCAGGATGGCCCGGTCGCCCTGGAGCGAGTCGGGCCGCAGGCCGGCCACGGACACCGGATTGGGGCCCAGGGCCCCGGCCGCCAGGAAATAAGAGGCATTGCTCCAGTCGCCCTCCACCTCGTAGGCGCGGGCCCGGTAGGTCCCGGGCCGCATGGCGAAGCGGATGGCCCCGGGCCGGGCCTCGAAGGCCTGGCCGCGCGGGACCGCGGCCCAGCGGCCGTCCTGCAAAAGTTCCACCGTGGCGGGGACGCCGAAGTCCTCGAGCACCTGGAGGGTCAGGGCCACGTAGGGCCAGGACACCACCTTGGACCCGGCCACGCCGATGGTCAGCGGACCCTGGGCCAGGGGCGCGGCCAGAAGCAGGCCGGAGAGGTACTGGCTGCTCTCCTCCATGGAAATGCTCAGGTTTCCGCCGGGCAGGCCCCTGGTGCGCAGGACCACGGGCGGATAGCCGGGCAGGGCCTCGTAGTCGGCCACGACGTTCTGGGATTCCAGGGCCCGGAAGACCTCGCCGATGGGCCGTTCGTGCATCCGGCCTTCGCCGTGGATGCGGAAGGCGCCCTGGCCCGCGGCCAGGACCCCGGCCAGCAAACGGCAGGTGGTGCCGGACTCGCCCACGTTCATGTCCGCGGGCCGCTCCGGGGTTCCGCCCCGGGGTCCCTGGGCCATGCCCGTGACCGCCATGGAATCGCCGTCCTCGGCAAAGCTCGCGCCGCAGGCGGTCAGGCAGGCCCGGGTGCGCCGGATGTCCTGGCTGTCCAGGAGCCCGCTCACCCGGGACCGGCCAGGGGCCAGGGCCGCGGCGATGAGCGCCCGGTGGGACATGGACTTGGAGGCCGGGGCCTGGATGGAAACGGCGCGCATCATCCCTCCCCTAGCCCATGGTCTCGATGTGCGGCCCGGCCGGGTAGGAGCCCAGGACCTTGAGGGTGTGGCAGCGCTGGCGCAGCTCGGCCAGGAAGCTCTCGTACTCGGCCCGGCTCAGGTCGCACTCCAGGTCGGTGAAGAACACGTACTTCCACTTCTCCCCGCGCAGGGGCCGGGACTCCAGCTTGGTGATGTTGATGGCCCGGCCCGCGAAGGAGTCGAGCACCTCGGCCAGGGCCCCGGGCTTGTCCGGCACGGTGAACAGGATGGAGGTCTTGTCCCGGG
>DFYP01000092.1:0-7112 GCA_002382645.1 Desulfovibrio sp. UBA4079
ACATCTTCTACAACCATTCCCGTCTACTGGAGCGGGCTGCCCGGGTCAGCCAGGATCTTGGCGGCGGATCGCTCACGGCACTTCCCATTATTGAGACCCAGGCCGGCGACGTGTCCGCGTACATCCCCACGAACGTGATCTCGATCACGGACGGCCAGGTGTACCTGGAGCCGAACCTGTTCAACGCCGGCATCCGCCCNNGAGCTGGCCGCCTTCGCCCAGTTCGGTTCCGACCTGGACAAGCGCACCCAGGCCAAGCTCAACCGCGGCGCCCGCCTGGTGGAGCTCCTGAAGCAGCCCCAGTTCCAGCCCATGCCCGTGGCCGAGCAGGTCGCGTCCCTGTACGCCGGCACCCGCGGCTTCATGGACGACGTGCCGGTGGACGCCGTGCGCAAGTTCGAGGACGAGTTCCTGGACTTCATGCGCAACTCCAAGGCCGACATCCTCAAGGACATCCTGGAGAAGAAGGCTCTCGACGAGAACATCGAAACCCGCCTCAAGGCCGCCCTGGACGAGTTCAAGAAGGGATTCCGCGCTTAGCGCGGAGCGGACAAAGGGGGTAGGCGATGGCATCGTTGCGAGACGTCAANNTCACCAAGGCCATGAACATGGTGGCCTCGGCCAAGATGCGCAATGCGCAGGCGCGCATTGAGCGTTTCCGGCCGTACGCCGCCAAGTTCTACGAGATGCTGAAGGATCTGGCTTCGGGCGCTGATGCGAGCGTGCATCCGCTGCTGGAGGTGCGTGAAGAGGTCAAGACCGTGGGCATCATCCTGGTCACCTCGGACCGCGGCCTGTGCGGCAGCTTCAACACCAACCTGCTCAAGATGGCCGCCAGGCTGGCGGTCAGCAAGAAGGCCGAGGGCAAGGCGATCAAGTTCTACTGCGTGGGCAAGAAGGGCCGCGACATGGCCCGCAAGCTGGAGTACGAGATCGGCCTCCAGTATCCCGACGCCATGAACTCGTTCGACTTCTCCCTGGCCAACGAGATCGGCATGGAGATCATCGCCGGCTACCTGGCCGGGGATCTGGACGAGGTCCAGCTGATCTACGGCGAGTTCGTGAGCATGGCCAAACAGCCGGCCGTGACCCTGCAGGTCCTGCCCATCGCCCAGCAGGGCGAGGCGGAGGAGGCTCCGGCGGGGACCAAGGCCGAGTACGTGTACGAGCCGTCGGTGGAGGGCCTGCTGGCCGAGCTTCTGCCCCGCTTCATCAAGGTGCAGATCTACCGCGGCCTGCTGGACACCTCGGCCAGCGAGCACGCCGCCCGCATGGCGGCCATGGACAATGCAACCAGGGCCTGCGACGACATGACCCAGGCCTTGACACTGCTCTATAACAAGACCCGTCAGACCTCGATCACCAGGGAGCTGATGGACATCGTCGGCGGCGCGGAAGCGCTGAAAGGGTAAAAGGGGGCCTAACACATGAGCAACATCGGCAAGATCGTTCAGGTCATCGGCGCCGTTGTCGACGTCGAATTTCCTGAAGGCAAACTGCCCAACATTCTGAACGCGTTGGATATCAAGAATCCGAACAACACCGACGCGCCGGATCTGGTCTGCGAAGTCGCGCAGCACCTGGGCAACAACGTGGTCCGCACCATCGCCATGGACGCCACCGAAGGCTTGGTGCGCGGCATGGACGTGGTGGACACCGGCAACTCCATCCTGGTGCCCGCGGGCAAGGCCTCCCTGGGCCGCATCATGAACGTCGTCGGCCGCCCCGTGGACGAGCTGGGCCCGATCTCCTCGGAGATCATGCTGCCCATCCACCGGCACGCCCCGGCCTTCACCGAGCAGAACACCAAGGTCGAACTCCTGGAGACGGGCGTCAAGGTCGTTGACCTCCTGATCCCCTTCCCCAAGGGCGGCAAGATNNGGCGGCGCCGGCGTGGGCAAGACCGTTATTCTCATGGAGCTCATCAACAACATCGCCAAGCAGCACGGCGGCCTGTCCGTGTTCGCCGGCGTGGGTGAGCGCACCCGCGAGGGCAACGACCTGTACCACGAGTTCAAGGACGCCGGCATTCTGGACAAAGCCGCCCTGGTCTACGGCCAGATGAACGAGCCTCCGGGAGCCCGCGCCCGCGTGGCCCTGACCGCCCTGACCGCCGCGGAATACTTCCGCGACCAGGAAGGCCAGGACGTGCTCCTGTTCATTGACAACATCTTCCGGTTCACCCAGGCCGGCTCGGAAGTGTCCGCGCTTCTCGGCCGCATGCCGTCGGCGGTGGGTTACCAGCCCACGCTCGGCACGGACCTTGGCGAACTCCAGGAGCGCATCACCTCCACCACCAAGGGTTCGATCACCTCGGTGCAGGCCGTGTACGTGCCCGCCGACGACCTGACCGACCCGGCCCCGGCCACCACGTTCTCGCACCTGGACGGCACGCTGGTGCTCTCGCGCCAGATCGCCGAGCTGGGCATCTACCCCGCGGTGGACCCGCTGGACTCCACCTCGCGCATCCTGGACCCCCTGGTCCTGGGCAAGGAGCATTACGCCACCGCCCGCGGTGTGCAGGGCGTGCTCCAGAAGTACAAGGACCTCCAGGACATCATCGCGATCCTGGGCATGGACGAGCTCTCCGACGAGGACAAGCTCACCGTGTCGCGGGCCCGCAAGATCCAGCGCTTCCTGTCCCAGCCGTTCAGCGTGGCCGAGCAGTTCACGGGCCGCGCCGGCAAGTACGTGAAGATCGAGGACACCATCCGCGGCTTCAAGGAAATCCTGGACGGCAAGCACGACGACATCCCGGAGCAGGCCTTCTACATGGTGGGCGGCATCGAAGAAGCCCTGGAAAACGCCAAGAACCTGTAGGATAAGAAAATGGCCAAAAAGCTGCTGCTCGAAATCGTCACGCCCGACCGCAAGGTCCTCTCCCAGGAAGTGGAGTATGTCGGCGCGCCCGGCGCGCTCGGCGAGTTCGGCGTCCTGCCGAGCCACATCCCCTTCCTGTCGGCTCTGGGCATCGGAAACCTCTATTACAAGGATTCCGGGAAGGCGTACTACGTCTTCGTGGCCGGCGGCTTCTGCGAAGTGAGCGGGGACAAAGTCACCGTGCTCGCCGAGGTGGCCGAGACCGCTGCCGAGATCGACATCGAGCGCGCCCGCCGAGCCCAGGAGCGGGCTCAGGCGCGCCTGGTCCAGCAACAGGAGAAGATCAACTACGCCCGGGCCCAGGCCGCTCTGCGCAAGGCCCTGGCGCGCCTCAGCTGTTCCGAGTCGGCTCGCCGCTCGGGCACCTGCTAGGCTGATCCCTCCCCTTGAAAACAAGACAGGCCGGCGCAAGCCGGCCTGTTCTTTTTTTGTCCGCCGCCGGACTAGAGCCTAAAGAAGCGCCGGGCCGTGTCCCCGCAGGCCAGCCAGACCGCGGCCGGGTCCAGGCCCTTGATCCGGGCCACGGCCTGGGCCGTGAAGCCGCTCAGGGCCGGGTGGTTCTGCTTGCCCCGCCAGGGCTCGGGCGCCAGGTACGGACAGTCGGTCTCGAGCACCATGCGCTCCAAGGGGATTTGGGCCACGGCCGCGCGCAGGTCAAAGGCCTTGGAATAGGTCACGGTGCCGGGAATGCTCACATGCCAGCCCCGGTCCAGGATCTCCTGGGCCAGGTCCGGGCCCTGGCCAAAGCAGTGCCAGAGCACGGGCCGGTCCCGGAAGCCCATGCCGTCGAGCACGGAAAGCACCCGCTCGGCCGCGTCCCGGCTGTGGATCACCGGGGGCAGGTCCAGCTGCCGGGCCAGGTCCAGGTGGACCCGGAAGGCGGCCTCCTGCTTGGCCGGGTCCACGTCCTTCCAGTAGAAGTCCAGCCCGGTCTCGCCCACGGCCCGGATGCGCGGGTCATTGCGCAGGCAGTCGAACAGCCGGGCGGCGCGCTCCTGGTCGAACCCGGCCGTGTCGTTGGGGTGCTCGGCCAGGAGGAAAAAGACCTCGGGCCGGTCCGCGAACAGGTCCCGGTGGGCCAGGTAGGCCTTTGCACCCAGGAACACGTTGCCGATGTGCGACACGCCCGCGGCCCGGGCCCGGGCGAACAGCGCGTCCAGGCCCATGGCGTAGGGCTCCATGTCGAGGTGGGCGTGGCTGTCCACCCCGCCCAGGGGCAGGCCCAGGCTCTCGGGCTCCTGCCGCTCCTTTTTCTTGCTCATGACGGTCCTTGAAACAGCGGTCCGGGGTTCCGGCCGCCGGAGGTCTGTTCAGCGTTCCAACTCTGCCCACACATCCAGGACAGCGGTCTCGAAGGCCTCCAGGCCATAGGCTTGGGCCGTGGCCTGGCCCGCGGCCAGCAGGCCGTCCAGGTCCGGGCCGCCCCGCTCGATGAGGCCCACGGCCTGCTCCAGGCAAAGGGCCGCGTCCAGCACGTCGCCGTCCGCGCACCAGAAGCCGTTGCCGCCCCAGGGGGTTTCCCGCAGGGGCCACCAGGGCGCGAAGCGCGGGGCCCGCTGGGCCGGCCGCATGTAGTCCCAGCCGCCCAGGCCGCTGCAGCCCACGGGCAGGCAGCCGCAGGCCATGGCCTCCAGGGGCGGCAGGGGGCAGCCCTCGGGAAAGCCGGTGACCAGAAAAAGATGGGCCTCCTGCAGGGCCTGGGCCACGCCCTGGGCGTCCAGGCCGTCGATGGCCCGCCAGTCCAGGCGGTCGGGCCCGTTGCGCGACTCGAACACGGCCCGGATCTGCTGGGCCAGGGCCTTGTTCTTGCGCGGCATGAAGGCCACCCGGGGCCGTCCCTGGGGCTTGACCGCGGGCGGCCGGAAGCGGGCCAGGTCGATGCCCGGCCGGAGCACGGGCGGCCTGCGGCCCAGGGCCTGTTCCATGAACCAGGCCACGGGGTCGGACACGGCCAGGAACTCCACGGGCAGCCGGGACCAGGGGACCCCCTCGGGCAGGGCGGAAAAGAGATAGGCCCAGTTCTGGCAATAGACCAGGCAGCGGGCCTTGGCCTCCAGGCCAGGGGCCAGGGCGTTGACCCAGCCCTCGGGCACGAGCCAGAGGTCTCCGGGGGTCAGGGCCAGGTCCGGCCAGAGGATCACCGGGGCGCGGTCCGCGGACTCTCCTGGAATCCAGCCCGCGCGTTCGCGCGCCACCAGGGCCGTCTCGCGGCCGGAGCGGTGCAGGACCTCGGCCAGACGCAGGATCACGGCCACGCCGCCCGCGGGTCGCCGCACCGGCGGCAGGAAAAGGAAGGTGCGCATGGTTCCCCTGGGGTTTCCCTTGGAAACCACAAAGCCGCGGCTTTGACAAGCCCGGGAGGGGGACGCGGCGGGTGNNACCCGCCGCGTCCGGGGATAGGATGCGAGGAAGGGGTTGCGGATGTTCTGCCAGGGAACCGGCCCGTCCGGGTGTCGGTCCCGTGAACTCGGTGTGCCGATTTCTGTTGCACATGTTTCAAAAGGATGCGGCCGGCCCAGGCTTGGGGCCCGAAGCGCTGCGGCCTGCCGGAAATTCTTGCACAATCCGGCCTGAAACATTACAGGCAAGTAATATTCTGGTCGCGGCCGCCCGGCCGCCCAAAGCCACCCCACGACCAAGGAGCAGTCCGTTGGCCAAAACCATCGCCCAGGCCCTGAACCAGAATCTGCTGGGCAACGCCCCGCACTGGTACAAGCTGACCCTCGTCTTCTTCCTCGTGCTCAACCCCATCCTCCTGCACACCGCAGGGCCCTTTTTCACGGGCTGGGTGCTCATCGGCCAGTTCATCTTCACCCTGGCCATGGCCCTCAAGTGCTACCCCCTGCCCGCGGGCGGCCTGCTGGCCGTGGAGGCGATCCTGCTGGGCATGACCAGCCCCCAGACCGTGTACGACGAGACCCTGCACAACTTCCCGGTGATCCTCCTGCTCATGTTCATGGTCGCGGGCATCTATTTCATGAAGGACCTGCTCCAGTACACCTTCACCAAGATCCTCGTGCGGGTGCGCTCCAAGATCCTCATCTCCCTGCTGTTCTGCTTCGCCGGGGCGTTCCTCTCGGCCTTCCTGGACGCCCTCACCGTGACCGCGGTGATCATCGCCGTGGCCTACGGCTTCTACGGGGTCTACCACCGCTCGGTGTCCGGCCGCGGCGAAGGCCTGGACCTGCGCGACGACGAAGCGGTCAAGGAGCTGGACCGGGCCGAGCTCAAGGAATTCCGGGGCTATCTGCGCAACCTCATGATGCACGGGGCCGTGGGCACGGCCCTGGGCGGGGTGACCACCCTGGTGGGCGAGCCCCAGAACCTGCTCATCGGCCACGAGATGGGCTGGACCTTCGTGGACTTCTTCATCAAGGTGGCGCCGGTGTCCCTGCCCGTGCTCGTGGTGGGCCTGCTCACCTGCGCCCTGGTGGAGCAGTTCAAGCTCTTCGGCTATGGCCACTCCATCCCGGGCAATGTCCGCTCGATCCTGGCCGAGGAGGCCGCCCGCCGCGACACGGCCCGGGGCAAGGCCGGCCAGGCCCGGCTCCTGATCCAGGCCTGCGCCGGGATCTGGCTGGTGCTGGCCCTGGCCTTCCACCTGGCCGAGGTGGGCCTCATCGGGCTCTCGGTCATCGTGGGCCTCACCGCGCTCAACGGCATCACCGACGAGCACCGCATCGGCCACGCCTTCCAGGAGGCCCTGCCGTTCACGGCCCTGCTCGTGGTCTTCTTCGCCGTGGTGGCCGTGATCCACGACCAGCACCTGTTCGCCCCGGTGATCCAGGCCGTGCTGGCCATGGAGGGCCGGACCCAGCTGGCGGCTTACTACGTGGCCAACGGCCTGCTCTCCGCCATCAGCGACAACGTCTTCGTGGCCACGGTCTACATCACCGAGACCAAGAAGGCCTTCCAGGCCGCGGCCGGGGCCATGAGCCGCGAGCAGTTCGACATGCTGGCCGTGGCCATCAACACCGGCACGAACATCCCCAGCGTGGCCACGCCCAACGGCCAGGCCGCCTTCCTCTTCCTGCTCACCTCGGCCCTGGCCCCGGTGATCCGGCTGTCCTACGGCCGCATGGTCCTCCTGGCCCTGCCCTACACCATCACCATGAGCCTCTCCGGACTCATCGCCACCTGGTACATGCCCGAGGTGGAGCACTGGTTCCTGTCGCTGTTCAGCTGAACTCCGGCACAGACAACGCGGGGCCGGGCAGCCATGGCTGCCCGGC
>DFYP01000092.1:7168-11932 GCA_002382645.1 Desulfovibrio sp. UBA4079
CAGCGCTCGAACACGAGCCGGTCGTTCATGCCGTTGCCCACGCAGGCGCAGACCCGCGGCCCCAGGTCCATGGCATAGGCCAGCTTGGCCTGGTCCTCGGGCTCGCCGCTGGCCACCACGCTCACGATGACGGGCAGCCCGGCCAGGCGCTCCCGGCAGTTGCCCTGGGTGTCCGCGGTGAGCACGTGCAGGGTCACGCTGGCGGCCAGCTCCCGCAGGACCTCGGCCACCCCGGGCAAGAGTTCGCCGTCCAGGGCCAGGGTCCCGTTGTAGTCCAGGATCAGGTGCTTGATCTCCAGATACTTGAATCCGGGGATGTCCAGGCGGATCATGGCCGTGCTCCTTGCTGCCCCCCTCATGCCCCAAATTTCGGCCGCGCGCCAGGGTGGTCTGCGCGGTCCGCTGNNGGCCCATGCTAGCCCTCTTTTCCTGACCGCTGGTCATAAAACGAACGGTGGTCACAAAAAAGGCAAACCCATGGCCCGGCGGCAGCAGGAAAAATCCCAGGAAACCCAGCAGGAGCTGCTCGCAGCGGCCCTGGAGCTGTTCCAGGAGCGGGGCTTCTTCGGGACCACCATCGCCGACATCACCAAGAAGGCCGGCTACGCCAAGGGCAGCTTCTACCGCCACTGGCAGAGCAAGGACGACATCACCCTCCAGCTCATCGAGGCCAAGCTCGCCTCCTGCCGGGCCCGGCGCACCGAGGCCCTGGCCCGCGCCGCCACCCTGGAACAGGTCCTGGAGGCCATCTGGGACTTCCTGGAATCGATCATGGAGGACAAGAGCTGGGCCCGGCTCTTCCTGGAGTTCACCATCCACGCCTCCTGTGACGAGGGGCTCAAGGCCTCCCTGGCCCAGAGCGCCTTCCGGCTCTCGGACGCGGTGTTCGCGGAACTCGTGCGGCCCTGGGTCGGGCCCAAGGTCCCCGGGGAAAAGCTCGGGGCCCTGAACACCTGCCTGTTCGAGGGCTTTCTCATCCATGGGGTGCTCGGCACCGGCACCCTGAACAAGCGGGACATCCGCGACGCGGCCAAGCGCCTCATCCTGACCCTGGCCGCCGACGCCGGGAAATAGAAACCACCCCGCCCGACGCGGGGACAAATCCTCGGAGGAGCCATGTTCAAACCCGTTCGCCTGCTGCTGGCCCTAGTCCTGATCCTGGGCCTGGCCCCGGCGGTCCACGCCGACCCCATCAAGCTGACCTACAGCACCTTCTTCCCGCCGACCCATGACCAAGCCATGATGGCCGAGGCCTGGTCCCGCGAGGTGGAGAAACGCACGGGCGGCAAGGTCAAGGTGGAGTTCTACCCCGGCGGCACCCTGACCAAGGCCGACCAGATCTACGGCGGCGTGGTCGAGGGCATCTCGGACCTGGGCATGTCGGTGCTGGCCTACACCCGTGGCCGCTTCCCGGTCATGGCCGCGGTGGACCTGCCCCTGGGCTACACCAACGGCACCGTCGCCACCAAGGTGGCCAACGGCGTGTTCGCCCAGTTCAAGCCCAAGGAATTCGACGACGTGCAGGTCATGTACTTCCACGCCCACGGCCCGGGCTTCATCTTCACCAAGGACAAGCCGGTGAAGACCATGGCCGACCTCAAGGGCCTCAAGCTGCGGGCCACGGGCAACTCGGCCAAGGTGGTCACGGCCCTGGGCGCCGTGCCGGTGGGCCAGCCCATGGGCGAGACCTACCAGTCCATCCAGAAGGGCGTGGTGGACGGCAGCGTGCACCCGGTGGAGTCCAACAAGGGCTGGCGTCTGGCCGAGGTGGTCAACGTCTGCGCCGAGGTCCCGGAGATCGCCTACACCACGGCCTTCTTCGTGGTCATGAACAAGGCCAAGTGGGCCTCCCTGCCCCCGGACGTGCAGAAGACCATCACCGCGATCAACGCCGAGTGGGCCCCCAAGCACGGCGCGCAGTGGGACAAGAGCGACGCCGAGGGCCGGGAGTTCTTCCTGTCCAAGGGCGGGACCTTCGTGCGCCCCGAGGCCGCCGAGATCGCCAAGTGGAAACAGGCCGTGGCCCCGATCAACGACGCCTACGTCACCGAGGTGGGCGAGAAGCAGGTGGACGGCAAGGCCGTTGTGGAGTACATCAACGCCACGCTTAAGGCCTCGAAATAGCTCAAGAGCATTCCGCGCACAGGGGCGGGCCGCGTGAGCCGGTCCGCCCCTGCCGCGTCCATGGGGATTCGTTTGATGCAGAACAAGCCCGACCTGCTGGACCGCGCCTCGGAAATCATGCGCGTGCTGGCCTGCGTATTCCTGGTGGGCATGGCCCTGACCACGGGCACGGACGTGCTCGGCCGGGCCTTCCGCCATCCCCTGTTCGGCTCCGATGAGGTGGTGGCGCTCTTGGCCGGCCTGGTCACGGCCTTCACCCTGCCCCACGCCCATCAGTCCCAGAGCCACATCGCCGTGGACCTCGTGGTGGGCCGGATGTCGGCGCCCCTGCGCCGGGCCCTGGCCCAGTTCACGGACCTGCTCTCCCTGGCGCTCTTCGCGGTGGTGGCCTGGCGCATGTTCGACTTCGCCCTGGACCTGGAGCGCGCCGGGGTCCGGACCATGAGCCTGGGACTGCGCGAATACTTCGTGGTGGCCGTGGTGGGCCTCGGTTTCGTGGTCTTCACCCTGCTCATCGGCCGGGACGTCCTGCGCCGCGCCAAGGGGAGGATCTGATGGACCAGACCCTGGCCGGCGTCCTCGGCATCCTGATCATGATCGTGCTGTTCATGCTGCGGCTGCCCGTGGCCCACGCCATGATGCTCGTGGGCTTCGTGGGCTTCAGCCTGCTGACCTCCTGGACCGGCGGACTCAACCTGGTCTCGCGCTCGATCTACTCGAGCTTCGCCTCCCTGGACCTCTGCACCATCCCGCTGTTCATCCTCATGGGCCAGCTGGCCTTCAACACAGGCATCAGCCGCAAGCTCTACGACACGGCCTACCGCTTCCTGGGGCACATCCGGGGCGGCCTGGCCATGGCCACGGTGGCCGCCTGCACGGCCTTCGGGACCATCTGCGGCTCCAGCCCGGCCACGGCCGCCACCATGGCCACCGTGGGCCTGCCCGAGATGAAGCGCTTCGGCTACGGCGACGAGCTGGCCACGGGCTGCGTGGCCTCGGCCGGAGGCCTGGGCATGATCATGCCGCCCAGCGTGGTGCTCCTGGTCTACGGCGTGCTCACGGGCCAGTCCATCGGCGCGCTGTTCGTGGCCGGAATCCTCCCGGCCATCCTGCTCACCATGCTGTTCATCGCCACCATCGCCCTGCTCTGCGCCCGCAACCCCAAGCTGGGCCCGGCCGGCGAGTCCTTCACCTGGGGCCAGCGGATCAAGTCCCTGCTGGGCCTGGTGGACACCCTGCTCATCTTCGGCAGCGTGGTGGGCGGGCTGTTCTTCGGCCTGTTCACGCCCACCGAGGCCGCGGCCGTGGGCGTCATCGCGGTGACCGCCCTCTCGCTCATCAAGCGCCAGCTCACCTGGGAGGGCTTCAAGAAATCGCTCAACGAGACCCTGCGGACCTCCTGCATGGTCATGTTCCTCATCGCGGGCGCGGTGGTCTTCGGCAAGTTCCTGGCCGTGACCCGCATCCCCTTCGACATCGCCAACTGGGTCAGCGGCTTCGACCTGCCGCCCGCGGCCATCATGGCCGTGATCGTGGCCATCTACTTCCTGGGCGGCTGCTTCATGGACTCCCTGGCCATGATCATGCTGACCATCCCGGTGTTCTACCCGGTGGTCACCAACCTGGGCTACGACCCCATCTGGTTCGGGGTCATCGCGGTCATGGTCACGGAAATGGGGGTGCTGACCCCGCCGGTGGGCATCAATGTCTACGTGGTCTACGGCATCGCCCAGCGGGTCCTGCCGGGCGTGACCCTGGAGCGGGTCTTCAAGGGCTCCATGCCGTTCGTGGCCGCGGTGGTGGTCTGCATCGCCCTGCTCCTGGCCTTCCCGATCATCATCACCTTCCTGCCCGGCCTCATGTTCTAGCAGGCCGTCCAAGACTCCGCGATGGCTGCGTTGCCGCAACAAACGCAACTCCTCGCGTATGGAGATACGCGTCGGCCTTGCGTTTGTATCGCGCCTTGCCCTCGCGTTCCCTGAACGGCCTGCGAAACGGGATTTTTTCAGCGATCTATTCGGCCCGGGGACTGGCGCCCCGCAAGGTGCGCAACAGCTCGGCCGCGGCGGCCTCGCCAGCGGCCAGGGCCTCGGCCCCGCGATGGAAGTCCAAAAAGCCGATGCGCCCCACCTCCGGGACAAGCACGTGCTCGGGCGGGTCCTGACGCAGGCGCTCGGCCTTGATGCTGCGCTGGGCGATGCTCAGGGCCCCGAGCATGGCCTCCACGATGTTGGGTCCGGCGTCCTCGCCGTCCTCCAGCCAGCGGGCGAACATCTCCGCGGCCAGACGCTGCTTGGGCCCCAGGCGGGAACCGGCCGCGGCCAGCAGCTTGGCCGCGCCGCCCTTGAGGGTGTCGGCCAGGGAGCTGCCCGGCGCCACCGGGAGCGCGTCCCGGCTCACGTCCACGGCCACCACGGCCCCGGCCCCCAGGTCCCGGCAGGGCCGCACCGGCAGGGGATCGGCCAGGGCCCCGTCGAACACGGCCTCGCCCTCCCAGGTCCCCGGGGTGAGCACGCCGGGCAGGGCGATGGAGGCCCGCACCGCGGCCAGGAGCGGCCCCGTGGTGAGCACCAGGGGCGCGCCGTCCCGGACCCGCACCGTTACCACGGCCAGCCGGGGGACGCAGTCCTCCAGGCGCTC
>DFYP01000158.1 GCA_002382645.1 Desulfovibrio sp. UBA4079
CAGGCCTACGAGCGCCAGCAGCGCCAGGCCCGGCCCGAGCCCCCGCCCCAGCGGGACTCCGCCGCCGAGCGCCAGGCCGCCTGGTCCCGCAGCTACAGCGTCCGCGACGAGGACGTGCTCCGCGACCTCTTGAAGGACCCCTTCGCCCGCCAGGTCTTCGACGACCTCTACACCGAGATCCGCCGCGACCGGCCGGGCTACACCCCGCCCAAGGAATTCAGCCGCAGGCGGCTCCAGTTCCAGTGGGGCAAGCGGACCTTCAGCCTGGACCTGTCCCGGGGCCTCTGGGGCGGGGTCAAGCACTGGTTCCGCAGCCAGATGGACGACGAGCAGACCGTCTATTTCCCGGCCCAGCACCTCCTGCCCGGCCGCAGCCTGCGGCTCTCGGTGCGCCAGTTCTCGGGCCAGGAAAGGACCGTGGAGCTGACCCTGCCCGCGGACTTCGTGGTGGGCCGGCCCATCCGGCTCAAGGGCCTGGGCCGCAAGCTCGGTCCGCTCACCGGCGACCTCTATCTGCGGGTCCTGGCCAAGTAGCCCGTCCGGTCTCCGGCTCACCTTTTTGTCATCTCCCGCAAAGCCGCGCCGCCAGGGCCTTGCCGGGCGTCCGCCAGAGTGTCCGCCCCGGGCTTGAGTTCATGCGCGATTTCTACTAGTTGCCCTGTGCAGGAACGCAAGGAGGAGCCATGCTCGCCATCCTCAAATACAGGGCCGGCAACCAGACCAGCGTGCGCCGGGCCCTGGACTCGCTGGGCATCGCCAACAGCATCACCGCCGATCCCGACGAGCTGGCCGCGGCCCAGGGGGTCATCTTCCCCGGGGTGGGCGCGGCCGGAACCGCCATGGAAGAGCTGGTGGGCGAAGGCCTGGATTCCGTGCTCAAGTCGCTCATCTGGCAGGAAAAGCCGTTGCTGGGCATCTGCGTGGGCTGCCAGATCCTTCTGGACTACTCCGAGGAGAACGACACCAAGGCCCTGTCCGTGATCCCGGGCGAATGCCGCCTGTTCAACCCGGCCTGGACCGAGGACGAGGCCGGCAAGGTGCCCATCAAGGTCCCGCACATGGGCTGGAACTCGGTGGAGCTGCTCCAGGACTGCGAGCTGTTCCAGGGCATCGACCCGCGCAGCGAGTTCTATTTCGTGCACAGCTACTACCCGGCCCCGGCCGAGCAGTACGTCATCGGCCAGACCACCTACGGCCGGTCGTTCTGCTCCGTGCACGGACGGCGCGGCCTGTGGGCCGTGCAGTTCCACCCCGAGAAAAGCGGGCGGCCCGGGCTCCAGCTCCTGGCCAATTTCGCGGCCTTTTGCCGGGAGGTCTCCAATGCTCAGTAAGCGGATCATCCCCTGCCTGGACGTGCGCGACGGCAAGCTGACCAAGGGCGTCAAATTCAAAGGCAACGTGGACATCGGCGACCCGGTGGAGAGCGCCCGGCACTACTACGAGCAGGGCGCGGACGAGATCGTGTTCTACGACATCACGGCCTCCTCCGAGGGCCGGGGCATCTTCCTGGACGTGGTCGAGAAGGTCGCCTCGCAGATCTTCATCCCGTTCTCCGTGGGCGGGGGCATCAATACCCTGGAGGACATGCGCGCCGTGCTCCTGGCCGGGGCCGAGAAGGTTTCGGTGAACTCCGGCGCGGTGAAGAACCCGGACGTCATCAGCCAGGGCGCGGCGGCCTTCGGGGCCCAGTGCGTGGTCCTGGGCATGGACGTGAAGCGCGTGCCCAAGAGCGAGGCCATCCCCTCGGGCTTCGAGGTGGTCATCCACGGCGGCCGCAAGCCCACGGGCCTGGACGCCGTGGACTGGGCCCGCACCGGCGAGGCCCTGGGCGCGGGCGAGATCTGCCTGAACTCCATCGACGCCGACGGCACCAAGGAAGGCTACGACCTGGAGCTGACCCGGACCATCGTGAAAAGCGTGCGCATCCCGGTCATCGCCTCGGGCGGGGCGGGCAATCCCCAGCACATGGCCGAGGCCTTCACCAAGGCCGGGGCCTCGGCGGCGCTCATCGCCTCCATCGTGCACTACGGCGAGTATTCCATCTCCGGCATCAAGGAGCACATCGCGGCCCAGGGCGTGAAGATGCGCATGGTCTGGTGATGCTGCGCCGCGCCGCCCTGCTCTGCCTCGTCCTGGCGCTCTGGACCGTCCCGGCCCAGGCCGCCTGCTTCGGCTCGGACGACGCCTTCATGGCCTGGGTGGAGGCCTACGGACCCAATCCGGACCCAACGCGCCTGGGCTGCGCCGTGCAGTACCTGGCAGGCTCCAAGCTGTTCCAGGACAAGGCCCTGCGCCGTCCCCTGGCCCACTTCTTCTCCGCGGCCCTGTTCCGGGCCCCGGCAGCGGCCCGGGAACGCGCGGCCCAGGAGCTGACCGCCGCGCCCGACGAGAACGCCCGGGTCATCTTCCTGAACGCGGTCTGGTACGGCGACACCCCGGAGTCCCGGGCCTTCCTCGGCCGCCTGCGGGACACCTGGGCCTCGCCCACCCTGGCCGGGCTCGTGGCCGGCCTGCTCAGCTCCGCGCCCCGGCAGCTCCTGGGCAACCTCGCGCCCCAGAACGAGGCCGAGCTGGAACAGGACGCCCAGGACCTGGACTGCCTCTGGATGCGCTACCTGGGCTCCGACGACACGGCCTACGTGGACCGCATCGTCCAGACCGGGCTGCTCTCGGTGCACTCGGACTCGGGCGGGGCCTCGCTCCTGGGCTACGCCGCCCGCTGGTCCCTGCGCTCCAACCTGCGCATCCCCCGGGTGCGGGCCCTGCTGGAGGCGCGCTTCCAGAAGGCCGCGGGCGACGAGTGGGCCCTGCTGGACAACGTGCTCCACGGCAAGCGGGGCGAGGAGCTCCCGCCCGCGCAATGAAAAAGGCCGCCGCGCTGTCCGCGCGACGGCCCCGATGATTCGTGCCCCGGCCCTACTCGGCCCGGAATTCCCCGCTCTTGCCCCCGGACTTGAAGACCAGCCGGCAGTCGCCAATGATCATGTCCTTCTGCACGGCCTTGCACATGTCGTAGATGGTGGCGCAGGCCACCTGCACGGCCAGCAGGGCCTCCATCTCCACGCCCGTGGGCGCGGTGGTCCGGACCTCGGCCTCCACGTCCACGCGGCTTTCCTCGCGGTTCACGGAAAAGCGCACGTCCACGAAGGACAGGGGCAGGGGATGGCAGAGCGGGATGAGCTCGGCGGTCTTCTTGGCCGCCAGGATGCCCGCCACCCGGGCCGTGTTCAGGGCGTCGCCCTTGGGCAGGGCCCGGCGCTCCAGAAGGTCCATGGTGGCGGCGGA
This sequence comes from Desulfovibrio sp. UBA4079, assembly GCA_002382645.1. Classification (GTDB taxonomy): domain Bacteria; phylum Desulfobacterota; class Desulfovibrionia; order Desulfovibrionales; family Desulfovibrionaceae; genus Aminidesulfovibrio. Next base: position 3,286 of record DFYP01000158.1, read on the forward strand.
CATGCGCACGTGGCCGCGGACCACGGCCACGCGGGCCGTGTCCGGCTTGCCGGAGACGTCCACCATGCGCGCCGAGCCGTCGTCAGCGATGTGACTGAAGTCCTGGCCCATTACTCTCCCACCACCTTGTCCATGGTCTTCTTGAGAAATTTCTGGACCTTGGTCACGGTCTTGCCGGCCTCGATCTCGGCGAACTCGCGCAGGAGCTCCTCCTGGCGCTTGTTCAGCCGCGAGGGGATGCGCACCCGCACCTCCACCAGGAGGTCGCCCTTCTGGGTGCTGCCCACGTGCGGCAGGCCCAGGCCGCGCAGCCGGAAGACCTCGCCGTGCTGGGTGCCCTTGGGCACGTCCACGGTCACGGGCTCGTCCAGGGTGGGCACCTCGATCTTGGCGCCCAGGGAGGCCTGGACCATGTCGATCTCGCGGCTGACCACCAGGTTCTGGCCCTGGCGGCGCAGGGTCTTGTCCGGCTCCACGCTGATGATCACATAGAGGTCGCCCGGAGGCCCGCCGTTGGAACCGGCCTCGCCCTCGCCGCGCAGGCGCAGGCGCGCCCCGGAGTCCACGCCGGCGGGGATGCGCACGCGCAGCTCCTTGCTCTCGGGCACGTGGCCCCGGCCCCGGCAGTCCGGGCAGTAGCGGGTGATGATCCGGCCCTGGCCGTGGCAGACCGGGCAGGTCACGGAGATGCGGAAGAAGCCCTGGGCCTGCTGCACGTGGCCGGAGCCGCCGCACTGGCGGCAGGTTTCCGGCGAGGTGCCGGGCTCGGCGCCCGAGCCCTTGCAGGTGGCGCAGAGGGTCTCCACGGGGATGTTCAGCTCCACCTCCGTGCCCTTGGCCGCCTCGCGGAACCCGATGCTCAGGTCGTAGCGCAGGTCGGCGCCGGCCCGGGGGCGCGGCCCCCGGCCGCGGGCCGAGGCAAAGCCGAAGAACTCGCCGAAGATGTCGCTGAAGGCCCCGAAGATGTCCTCGGTGCTGTTGAACCCGGAGAAGCCGTTGTTCACGCCGTCGAAGCCGAACTGGTCGTAGCGGCTGCGCTTGTCGGCGTCGCGCAGGATTTCGTAGGCCTCGGCGGCCTCCTTGAACTTGGCCTCGGCCTCCGGATCGTCCTGGTTGCGGTCCGGGTGGAACTCGAAGGCCTGCTTGCGGTAGGCCCGCTTGATCTCATCCTCGGAGGCGGTACGGGACACGCCGAGGACTTCGTAGTAGTCCCGCCGGGAGGCCATGGCTACTCCGCTCCGCCCTCAAGCACCACGCCGGCCTCGGGAATGGACGCGTTGGGCAGGACCTTGCCCTCGGCGATCTCGCGCAGGGCGGTGACCACTTCCTTGTTCTTGCTCTCCACCAGGGGATCGTAGCCCTCGCGGTACTGCTTGACCCGTTTGATGGCCATCTGCACGATGAGGAAACGGTTGCTGACCTTTTCCAGACAATCTTCGACCGTGATTCTCGCCATGGCGACTCCTTGCGGCTGGACCGGACCTGCCCGGCCCCCTGCCGTCTATTTCTTCAACGGGAAAAGTCCCTGCAAGTCCTTGAGCAGTTGGTCGGACACCGGATAGTAGGCGCCGCTGTTGTCGGCCTCCAGCCAGCACAGCCCGGCCTGCTGGTCCGAGTCGGTGAAAAACCGCAAAACAACCAGCGAGGTCCCGGTCTTCTCCAGGATCTCGCAGGTCATAGCCGGGACGGCGGTTTTCGGCAACGCGGCCGCCACCCCCGCCTCGAACTTCACATTAGTAAGACGCCACAGGGCCATGTCAATGCCCCGCAGCAGCTTGCCGCTGGCCGCGTCCAGCCAGCCGTCCTGGGTCTTCTCCAGCCGGACGCTCTGGTCCCCCGCCACGATGCGGAAAATCTGAACCTTGCCGGTATCCAGGTTGAGGACCTTGCGGCCCTCCAGGTCGAAGCCGCTCTTGGCCACCCGGTCCAGGCTGGCGCGCTCCAGGGCGAGGAACACGGGCTGCCAGGAGGCCCGGGCCAGGACCATGCCCGGCAGGGGCTCCTCGCCGAAAATCTCGACCACCTCGGGCGCGGGCCCGGAGCTCCAGACCTCGAACCGCAGCCAGGGCTGACCCTGGGCCTGGACGCCCTCGGGCAGGGGCTTGGCCTTGAGCCCGATGAGGTCGTGGATCAGGAGCTTGACCTCTGATCCGGCCACGGGCTTGTCCTTGGCCGATTCCGGCAGGACGAAGAAAAAGCCGCCGTCCTTGCGGGCGATCTCCCAGGACGGGCCCGAGGACCCCAGGGAGCGCACCCGGGTCACGCCGTCCTCGCTGGCCGAGAGCACCCGGGTGTCGAAATAATAGTCCGCCGGGTGGTCGATCTGCCGGGCCCAGCCCGCCGCCAGGAGAAAGACCGTGCCGGGCTTGCGGGAATTGGCGGCAAAGACCGCGTCGCCCGAGGGGCTCAGCAGGCCCAGGGCCAGCTCGGCCTTTTCCGCGGGCTTGTCCTTGCCCGCCTCCGCGCTCACCGCGATGCGGAAGCGCGGCTGGTCCAGGCCGTAGGTCACGTCGGCCTGGCGGGCCGACGGGGGCAGGACCCGCTGGGGCTTGTTCAGGGCCAGAAGTTCGAGCAGGGCTGCGATCTTGGCCGGGTCGGCCTTGGCCTGGGACGGATATTCGCTCTCCCCGGAATGCACGAACCAGGCCTTGCCCTCGCGGTACAGGACGTAGCGGTTCGCGGGCAGGCGGATCTCGATCTCGCGCACGGAATCAGCGGCCATGGCCGGCCAGATGGCCTCGGACATGCCCTGGTCCGCGGGCTTGCGCGAGAGCAGGAGATACAGGCCGAAGAAGACCAGGGCCAGGCCCAGGGCCAGGATGAACCAGCGTTTCAAGAATCCGGCGCCTCCGGAGAGCGTGCACACAGGAGCCTGGCCTCAGGGCCAGCCGGGCAAAGGGGTGCACTATATCCACACCCATCTTGCGAGTCAAGGCGAGATGCCCTATCACTCCCTCCATGACGAACGCGCTCCAGGAGTCCCCGTGGCGGTCATAGGCAAGCTCACCTACGCCCAGAAGAAGTGCGTCTCCCTGGTGGGACTGTGCATGCAGCGCACGGGCATGCTCCGGCCCGGGGACCGCATCGGCGTGGCCGTGTCCGGCGGGGTGGACAGCTTCGTCCTGCTCAAGACCCTGCTCCTGCGCCGGGCCATCGTGCCCTTTCCCTTCGAGGTCATGGCCCTGCACGTGAACCCGGGCTTCTCCCCGGAGAGCCACCAGGCCCTGACCCGGTGGTGCGCCCGGGAGGGTGTGGCCCTGCACGCCGAGCTCACGGACTTCGGCCCGCGGGCCCATTCCCCGGAGAACCGCAAGAACTCCCCCTGCTTCTTCTGCGCCATGCTCCGCCGCAAGCGCCTGTTCCGGCTCTGCCAGGACTACGGGCTGACCCACCTGGCCTTCGGCCACAACGCCGACGACCTGGTGGTGACCTATTTCCTCAACCTCATGCAGAACGGCCGGGCCGACGGCCTGGCCATCCAGGAACCCTTTTTCGAGGGCCGGCTCCAGGTGGTCCGCCCGGCGCTCCTGGTGGAGAAGAACTTCATCCGCGCCGCCGCCCGCCACTGGGCCCTGCCGGTCTGGGCCAACGACTGCCCCTCCAACGGCAAGACCCGGCGCGACGACATGCTCGGCTGGCTGCGGGAACTCTGGGCCCGGGACAAGGCCTTCCGCGTGAATACCTTCAACGCCCTTACGAAATGGCAACTCGGCTTGACCTCCGCGAGACAGTAGTCTATAGCTTGCCGAACGTCTGAAGACGCTGTGAGGCGGGTTTCCAAACCGGCAACCAAGGCAGCGGAATCTCAATGTTTCTCAAAAAATACCACATCGTCATCTTCAAGGACAAGAAGGGCAGCTGCAGCAAAATCCAGCTCCGCGGCTGGGCCCTCTGCTCCCTGCTCCTGGTGCTGGGCCTCCTGGCCGCCGGCAACGTCCTGCTCCTGCGCTACTACCTGAGCCACGAACAGCTGGAAAAAAACCTCGAACTCTCGGAAAAAACCCTCGAAGAACAAAAAACCCAGCTGCTCAGCCTGTCCCAGAAAATCGCCGGCCTCCAGAAAAACCTCACCCGCATCCGTGATTTCGACTCCAAGCTCCGGGTCATGATCAACCTGGACCAGGACAACGCCCAGACCATGACCGCCCGCGGCGGCTCGGTGACCACCGACTTCTCCAAGGGCTACCTGCCCCTGCACCGCCATGAGCTCCTGGCCCGCAAGATGCACGGCTTCCTGGAGCAGCTCAACGTGGACGCCACCCTGGAAGAGGTCCGCCAGCAGGAAGTCCTGGGCAGGCTCGAATCCAACTCCGGCATCCTGCTCTCCACGCCCTCGGTCTGGCCCACCACGGGCTGGGTGACCTCGGGCTTCGGCAACCGCAAGTCCCCGTTCACCGGCCAGGAAGAATTCCACCGCGGCCTGGACATCTCCGCCCCCCGCGGCACCCCGATCTACGCCCCGGCCTCGGGCCGGGTGGTGGCCGCGGACAAGGACGGCTCCAACGGCCTGACCCTGGTCCTGAGCCATTCCCCGAACATCAGCACCCGCTACAGCCACCTCCAGCGCATCGCCGTCAAGCCCGGCGACATGATCAAGCGCGGGGACCTGGTGGCCTTTGTGGGCGACACCGGGCGGAGCACCGGCCCCCATCTGCACTACGAAGTGCTCCTGGCCGGCGTGCCCCAGAACCCGCTGCACTACATCCTGAACTGACCGTGCCGCAGCCCCCGGGCCCCCTCTTCCCCGGGGCTTCTCGCGGCGCGCCCTCTGCCGGCCTCCCCCTCCCCTGGTCCGCGATTTGCATCGCCGCGGGCGAGGTCCATTCATGAATCTCTTCACCTTTGATCCGGGAGCCGTGCTGAGCTTCTTCCTGACGCTGTTCCGCATCAGCGTCGTGCTCTTTCTGCTGCCCTTTTTCGGCGGCCANNTCTTCCCCATGGACCCCTGGGAGCTGCCGGTCATGCTCCTGGGCGAGGCGGCCCTGGGCCTGACCATGGGCCTCATGGTCCGCTTCCTGTTCGCCGCGGTGCAGACCGGCGGCCAGCTCATCGGCTTCCAGATGGGCTTCGCCATGGTCAGCGTCCTGGACCCGGACACCGGCGTGTCCGAGGCCGTGAGCGCCCATTTCCTGTACATGACCAGCATGCTCGTGTTCCTGGCCCTGGACGGCCACCTGTTCCTGCTCAAGGGCCTGGCCCAGTCCTTCGCCCTGGTGCCGCCGGGGCGGCTGTTCCTGACCCCGGTGCTGGTGCGCCAGGTCCTGGAGTTCTCCGGCCAGATGTTTTTCCTGGCCGTCAAAATCGCGTCCCCGGTCATGGCCTCGATCTTCCTGGTGGACCTGGCCCTGGCCCTCATCTCCCGGGCCGCGCCCCAGATGCACGTGCTGGTCCTCGGTTTCCCGGTGAAGCTCGGCGTGGGCTTCCTGTTCCTGACCCTGATCTTCCAGCTCCTGGCCATGGTCCTTTCCGGCTACGTCCGGGACCTGGACGCCATGTTCCTGAACCTGCTGCGGGCCATGGGCCCCCCGGGACCGTGAGGCGGCCATGGGCCAGCAAGATCCGAGCAGAACAGAACAAGCCACGCCCAAGCGGCGCAAGAAGGTCCGCGACGACGGCAACGTCCCCAAGGGAACCGAGATCGGCAAGACCATGACCCTGCTGGCCGGGGCCATCGCCCTGCGCTACCTCGTGCCCTTCTATTACGCCCAGCTCTCCTCGATCTACCGCTTCTTCTTCATCGACGGCCTGCGCCTGGAGCTGACCCCGCAGTCGGTCTACGAGCTCTTCATCTGGTGCGTTCAAAGGATGGCCCTGCTCATCCTGCCGCTCATGCTCGTGCTGCTGTTCGTGGCCTACGTGACCCTGCGCCTCCAGGTGGGCCAGCTCTGGACCACCAAGGTCATGAAGCCCAAGTTCGGCAAGATGTTCAACCTGGTGGCCGGGATCAAGCGGCTCATGCTCAGCCCCCAGGCCCTGATGCGTTTCGGCCGCAGCCTGCTTCAGGCCGTGGTCGTGGCCATCGCCCCCTACCTCATCATCAAACAGGAGTTCCGGAACTTCCTCCCGCTGTTCTATTCCACGCCCGAGGCCCTCTCGGCCTATATCCTGACCACCGGCTACAAGATGGTCTGCTACGCCCTGGTGCCGATGATGCTCATCGCCCTGGCCGACCTCTGGTACACGCGCTGGAACTACGAGGAGCAGATCAAGATGACCAAGGAGGAGGTCAAGGACGAGCGCCGCCAGGCCGAGGGCGACCCGCGGATCAAGGCCCATCAGCGCCAGAAGATGATGCAGATGATGGCCAAGCGCATGCTGGCCGACGTGCCCAAGGCCGACGTGGTGGTCACCAACCCCACGCACATCGCCGTGGCCCTGCGCTACGACATCATGGAGGCCCCGGCCCCCAAGGTCCTGGCCAAGGGCGTGGACCACCTGGCCGAGAAAATCAAGGAAGTGGCCCGCGAGCACAACATCCCCATCCGCGAGGACAAGCCCTTGGCACAGGCTTTGTATAAGCAGGTGGAAATCGGGGAAGTGATCCCCGAGGAGCTGTACCAGGCCGTGGCCGCCCTGCTCGCCCGCCTGGACAAGTTCAAGAAAACCAAGAGATGACGGGGGCATTCGACGCCCCCCCGGACGTGAGACCGACTGTCGAGGGGTGTCAAAACTATGTCCCAGGCCAACGCCAAGCCCCAGGTCCTGAACCTCGACTACAGCCGTTTCGCCAAACAGGGCGATATCATGCTGGCCGTCGGCGTGATGGTCATCCTGTTCGTCATGCTCATTCCCCTGCCCACGCCGTTCCTGGATTTCATGCTCAGCGTGAGCATCTCCATCAGCCTGATCATCCTGGTCACCTCCATGTTCATGACCTCGCCCCTGGAGTTCTCGATCTTCCCGTCCCTGCTCCTGGTGACCACGCTCCTGCGCCTGGCCCTGAACGTGGCCTCCACGCGCATCATCCTGCTCCACGGCGATGAGGGCGTCACGGCCGCTGGCCGGGTGATCCAGAGTTTCGGCGAGTTCGTGGTCGGCGGCAACTACGCCATCGGCATCGTCATCTTCTTCATCCTGTTCACCCTGAACAAGGTCGTCATCGTGGCCGGCACCACCCGCATCGCCGAGGTGGCCGCCCGCTTCACCCTGGACGCCATGCCCGGCAAGCAGATGGCCATCGAGGCCGACCTGAACGCCGGGCTCATCGACGAGAAGGAGGCCACCAAGCGCCGGCACATGATCCGCAAGGAGGCCGACTTCTACGGAGCCATGGACGGCGCGGGCAAGTTCGTGTCCGGTGACGTCAAGGCCAGCATCATCATCGCGGCCATCAACATCGTGGGCGGCTTCTTCATCGGCGTGTTCCAGAAGGACATGCCCTGGGTCGAGGCGGCCAAGACCTACACCCTGCTGACCATCGGCGATGGACTCATCGCCATCATCCCCTCCATCGTCAGCTCCACGGCCGCGGGCATCATCGTCTCGCGCGCGGCCTCGGAAGCCAAGATGGGCGAGGAATTCCTGGGCCAGCTCACCTTCCACCACCGGGCCCTGCGCCTGGTCTCGGGAATGCTCTGCGTCTTCGCCCTGGTCCCGGGCATGCCGTTTTTCCCCTTCGTGACCCTCTCCGGCCTGGTCTATGGCATCTCGCGCGTCTCGGCCAAGCACTTCGGCGAGCTGACCAAGCAGGACGAGGACAAGACGGCCCAGCCCAAGTCCCTGGACACCCCCGAGGAGGTCCAGACGCTCCTGCCCCTGGACCAGCTCGAGCTGGAGGTGGGCTACGGCCTGATCCCCCTGGTGGACGAGGAGCAGAACGGCAACCTCCTGGCCCGCATCCGCTCCATCCGGCGGCAGTTCGCCCTGGACATGGGCGTGATCATCCCGTCCCTGCACCTGCGCGACAACCTCCAGCTCAAGCCCGGGGAGTACCGCGTTCTGGTCAAGGGCAACCCCATCGCCAGCTCGGAGATCCTCATCGACCACTTCCTGGCCATGGACCCGGGCGACGCCAAGCACCGCATCCAGGGCGTGCAGACCGTGGAGCCGGCCTTCAACCTCCCGGCCCTCTGGATTCCCGAGGCCCAGAAGGAGGAGGCGCTCCTGGCCGGGTACACCGTGGTGGACCCCTCCACCGTGGTGGCCACGCACCTGACCGAGGTCTTCCGCCGCAACCTCCACGAGTTCCTGGGCCGCCAGGAGATCCAGAACCTCCTGGACAACCTCTCCAAGCGCGCGCCCAAGGCCGTGGAGAGCCTCATCCCCAACGTGCTCTCCCTGGGCGCGGTCCAGAAGGTCCTGCAGAACCTGGTCATGGAGGGCGTGTCCGTCCGCGACCTGCTGACCATCGTGGAGACCCTGGCCGACTACGGCCACGCCACCCAGGACCCCACGCAGCTCACCGAATACGTGCGCGCCCGCATGGGCCGGACCATTCTCAAGCCGCACCTCGGCAGCGACAACGGCCTGCGTTTCTACACCCTGGGCCAGGCCATCGACGAGAGCCTGGGCGGGGCCCTGCGCCAGGCCGAACACGGTGCCTACCTGGCCATGGAGCCGGGGCTGGCCCAGCGCATCATCCGGTCCATCAGCAAGACCATGGAGGGCCATCCGGCCGTGGACGGCCAGCCCGTGCTTCTGACCTCGCCGCAACTGCGCTCGCATCTCGCTCAATTGCTCCTGCGCTTCCTGCCCAGCCTGCCGGTGATCTCCCAGGCCGAGATCCCCGCGGACGTGAAAATCCAATCCCTGGCCGTGGTGGAGTTGAGCTAGACCATGCACGTGAAAATCTACAGAGGCCGAAGCGCCAAGGAAGCCCTGACCCAGGTCAAGTCCGAACTGGGTGACGAGGCCGTGATCCTGTCCAACAAGATGGTCACGGAGAACGGGGCCAAGGTCTGCGAGATCACCGCCGCGGTGGAGCGCAGCGCGCCCAGCCGCGAACGCTCCCGCGAGGACGTCCTGGGCGAGGCCCTGGAGGCTGCGGAATGGACCCGGGAGTGGCGCCAGATCAAGGGCCACCTCCTGGCCCTCATGCGGCCGCAGATGGACCCCGCGGCGCTCACCCCGCGCCAGCGCCTGAGCATGGAATACCTGGAGCGCGAGGGCGTGGAGCAGGACGTGCTCCTGGCCGTGTACCGCCGCCTGCGGGCCGACGCCGGCCTGTCCATCCTGCCCGTGCTGGAAGGCCTGGTGAGCGTCCAGCCCTTCGAGTCAAAAAAATGGCCCCAGAAGTTCCACGCCCTGGCCGGCCCGCACGGGGCAGGCAAGACCACCTCGCTGGTGCGCCTGGCCCTGCGTGAAAAGAAGCGGCACCCCAAGACCCGCATCTGCCTCGTCTCGGCCGATCAGGGCCAGGGCAAGGGCCGCATGGTGCTCCGGCACTACGCCGAGCTCTCCGGCCTGGCCTTCCGGGAAGTGGCCGTGCGCGAGGATTTCGGGGCCCTGGTCGCGGACTCCCGCAAGTTCGACCGGGTCTTCCTGGACCTGCCCGGCCTGCCGCCGGGCGCCAGCCTGGAAACCTGGCTCGGATCCCGGGCCATGCTCCACTACGAGGACCTGGCCGTGCACCTCGTGCTCAACCCCTACTACAGCCCGGCCCAGTTCCAGGCCTTCCGCGAGCGCTACGCCAGCCAGGCCGTGAAAAGCCTGATCTGGACGAAACTCGATGAAGCCTGTACGTTCGGGTCACTGATCAACCTCCCGCACGAGAGCGGGCTGCCGGTCTCGGCGCTGTCCTGCGCCCCCGGACTCACAGGCAGCCTGGTCCCGGCCCGGAGCGAGATGATCTGGAGGCTTTTGTTCAAGCACCAGCTGCCGGCCGAATGCGTCGCCGCCTGATGCCCGGCCGGCCAGGAGACCCGATGACCTCGCGACTCCCCATGGTCTTCTCCGTGACCTCCGGCAAAGGCGGCGTGGGCAAGACCAACATCTCGGCCAACCTGGCCCTCTGCCTGGCCCGCATGGGCAAGCGGGTGGTGCTCCTGGACGCCGACCTGGGCCTGGCCAACGTGGACGTGGTCCTGGGCCTGGCGCCCAAGCTCAATCTCTTCCACCTGTTCCACGAGGGCGTGACCCTGGACCAGATCCTCCTGGACACACCCTACGGCTTCCGCATCCTCCCGGCCTCCTCGGGCGTGGCCGAGATGGTCAGCCTGGACACCGGGCAGAAGCTCGATCTCCTGGCCTCCATGGACGCGCTGGAGGGCGACATCGACTACCTCATCGTGGACACCGGCGCGGGCATCAACGAGAACGTGCTCTACTTCAACCTGGCGGCGCAGGAGCGCCTCCTGGTCCTGACCCCGGAGCCCACCTCGCTCACCGACGCCTACGCCCTGGTCAAGGTGCTCAAGAACCAGCACGGCGTGGAACGCTTCCGCGTGCTGGTGAACATGGTCAAGGAGCCCCGGCAGGCCAAGGAGACCTTCGTGCGCCTGTCCGAGGCCTGCGACCATTTTCTCTCCGGGGTCTCCCTGGACTTGGTGGGCTCCATCCCCCAGGACCCGGCGGTGAAAAAGGCTGTGGTGCAGCAGACCCCGGTCTGCGAGCACGCCCCGGACTCCCCGGCCAGCAAGGCCCTGGGGGCGGCCGCGCAGACCATCAGCGCCTGGAAGACGACGGCAAGGACCGATGGCAATATTAAGTTCTTCTGGAAAAAGCTCCTCTTCCACGAACCCTCCGTGGCGTGAACTGGAGCAGGGACTGCGGTCCTGGGACGCCTTTTCCCCCCGCGAGCGGGAAGAGGTGGTCCGCCACTACGGCCCGAAGATCCGCATCCTGGCCCTGCGCCTCAAGGCCAAGCTGCCCCAGAGCGTGGAGCTCAACGAGCTGATCAGCGCGGGCAGCCTCGGGCTCCTGGACGCCCTGGGCAAGTTCCGCCCGGAATTCGGCATCAAGTTCGACACCTATTCCGAGAACCGCATCAAGGGCGCCATGCTCGACGAATTGCGGCGCATGGACTGGTTTTCCCGGGGCCTGCGGCACAAGGTCAAGGTCATCGAGGACGCCATGCGCCAGATCGAGCACGAGACCGGCGCCACGCCCAACTCCTCCCAGATCGAGGAGCGCACCGGGCTGTCCTCCCGCGAGGTCCAGCAGGGCCTGGAGGCGCTGCAGAACAACCTCTGCGTGAGCATCGACTCCCTGCACGAGTCCATCATGGGCAACCGGGAGATGCTCTCGGAGAACGAGCCCTACCAGTCCACGGCCTTCCAGGAGCTGGTGAACAAGGTGGCCGGGCTCATCGAGGAATTGACGCCGCGCGAGAAGCTGGTAATTTCGCTCTATTACAGCGAAGAACTGAACATGAAGGAGACGGCCGAGGTCATGGACATCACCGAAGGCCGGGTCTCCCAGCTCCACTCGCAGGCCCTGCTCAAGCTCCGGGAGAACTTCCGGGCCCGCTTCGAGACCGACGAATAGGCCCGGCAGGGAGAGCGCCATGGCAGCCGATCTCAACATCCGCATCCTGGTGGTGGACGACTTCTCCACCATGCGCAAGATCATCAAGAACATCCTGCGCCAGCTCGGCTACAGCAACGTGGTCGAGGCCGACGACGGCACCACGGCCTGGGACGTGCTCAACAAGGACAACATCCAATTCATCATCTCGGACTGGAACATGCCCAAGATGAGCGGCATCGAGCTGTTGCGCAAGGTCCGGGCCAGCGAGGAGTTCGGGGCCCTGCCCTTCCTCATGGTCACGGCCGAGGCCCAGCAGGAGAACATCATCGAGGCCGTGCAGGCCAAGGTGTCCAACTACATCGTCAAACCGTTCACGCCGGAAACCCTGGATCAGAAGATCCAGAAGATCTTCGGCAAGTAGCGTCCAGGGGGAGTCCGCGGCATGCTCTTCATCGTCCCCGACGACACGGACGATTCGGCTGCGGCCGGCGCCCCGGAAGAAGGCCTCAAGGCCCAGCTCGACGACGGCGGGGAAGCCAGCCGCGGGGCCAAGAAGGTCGATCTGGACCTGGACGACGCCCCCTTCCTGGAAGAAGAGGAAGAGGAGCAGCCCGAGCCCGAACCGGAAGCCATGGACGTGGAGCCGGAGAAACCGGCCCGCCAGCTCCCGCCCTGGCTCAAGAACAAGTTCCTGTGGATCGCCGTGGCGGTGATCCTGCTGGCCATGGGCGTGGTCTTCAAGTTCTTGTTCCTGAACAAGCCCGAACCCGCGCCCCCGCCGCCGGTGGAGGAGAAGAAGGCCGAGGTGCCCCCGCCGCCCGAGCCCGTGGAGCAGGTCAAGCCCAAGGACGAGGGCGAGACCATCCTGCGGCTGGACCCCTTCTGGGTGGAGCAGCGGGACAAGGACGGGGCCGTCCGCTTCCTGGTGGTCCGCATCGTCTTCAGCACCAAGGACCAGAACCTGGCCAAGAACCTGACCCAGGAGACGCTCACCGTGCGCAACGCGGTGTACTACTATCTCAAGAATAAAGATCTCCAGTATCTGGCCGATGAGAAGAATGCGGAACGTCTCAAGAAGGAACTGCTCACCGTGGTCAACCAGTATATGGGCGCGGGGCAGTTCGAAAACCTCCTCTTCGAGGAGTACGTGGTGAAGTAAGATGTCGGCCTCGCCCCTGGACCTGCCCATCCTCGTGTCCCAGCTGCCCTACGTGCAGCAGGTGGCGCACGCCGAGCAGTCCAAGACCGAGGCCCAGCAGAACCACTTCGCCCCGATGCTGGACAAGAAGATCCGCGAGGACCGCGAAACGGTCCAGAACGTGGAACATCCGGACGCCGCCGAACCCGTGGACCGCGACGGCGGCGGGCAGGACCGGCCCGACCAGTACGCCCAGCACCGCGAACGCACGCCGCACGAGCCCGAGCAGGAGGCCGTGGCCTCCAATGCCTCGCCCTGGACCGGCAACATCATCAACGTCAAGATCTAGCCCCGCCCCCGCCCGCAGGCAGGGTTCTTGCACTTCCCCCGGAAAACACGGCCGCATCAGGCATCTTCTTGACGCTGGTCCCGCGGCCGCCCTTCCTGCGAGGTTGTGCATGGATTTCGCCACCCTGCTCCTGGTCCTGGTCTCCATGGCCGAACTGGCCCTGCTCTCCGTGGTGGTGGCCTTTTTCCAGCGCCTCAAGCGCTCCGAGGCCCTGGTGCAGACCCTCCAGGCGCGGCAGAGCGAACTCGTGCGCAAGCTCCAGCTCAACGCCCAGCTGGAGCAGGAACTGGTGGACAGCTTCCGCCGCCGCCAGGAGGAACTCTCCCGGCTGGACCGGCTCCTGGAGGAGCGCACCAAGCAGCTGGACGGCCTGGTCAAGCAGGCCGAGACCTTCACCCGCTCCCCGAGCTTCCTGCGCCAGGTGATCCTCACGGGCCACGGCGAGGGCAAGCCCGCCCCGGCCCTGGCCAAGGCAACGGGCCTCTCGGTGGACGAGGTGGCGATCATCATCAACCAGGCCGGGAACTGAGACGGCCCCCGCGGCCATGCACGACTCCTTCGAAGCCCTGGCCCGGCAGGCGGCCTTCCGCAGGCTCCACCGCGTGGGCCAGAAGGTGCGGGCGCGGATGCTCCGCGCCGAGGGCCCGGACCTGGCCTGGGTCTCGGTGGAGGGCCAGGAGCTCCTGGCCAGGGTGGCCCAGCTCCCGCCCCCCGGCGCGCCCCTGCTCTTCCTGATCACCAGCCTGGACCCGGAGATCCGGCTCCAGGACGTGACCCCGTCCTTTGTCCCGGCCACGCCCCTGAGCACCCTGGCCGCGAACTTCTCCAGCGCCCGGCTGCGCTACGACGCCCTGGCCCGCAAGGTCCCGGAACTGGCCCAGGCCGAGGGCAGCGCCCCGGCGATCCTGACCCGGGCCCTGGCCGTCAACGGTCCCCTGGCCCAGGCCCTGCTGGACTGCGCCCGGAGCGCCGCGGCCCTGTCCCGGGTCCTGGAACCCTCCCGCCGCCTGTTCTGGCAACCCTGGCTGCCCCTGGGGGCCGAGCGCCACGAGACCGTGCTGCGCCGGACTTCGGGCGGCCTGCTGAATCTGGAGGCCGGCTTTTTCCTGCCCGGCCGGGGCCAGGCCCGCATCCGCCTGCTCTGCAAGCCGCCCCGGGCCTCCTACCGGGTCCTCCTGGAGAATCCGGCGGCCTGGCCCGAACCTCCCCTGCCCCCGTTTCCCGGCCTCGACGCCCTGACCCTGGAATGCCTCGGCACGGACACCCTCGCGCCCGGGTCCAGCGGCGGCGTGCTGGCCGACGCCCTGGCCGGACGCTGAACAAAAAAAAGCCGCCTTGCGGCGGCTTCCTTTTCGTCTTCAGGCGGGGATCAGGCCACGGCCTGGGCCGCGTGCGGGGCCTTGCCCGGCAGGGTCCGCACTTCGGGGGCAACGGCCGGGACGGGCAACTCGACCTCTTCCAGATACTCGGCGCGGTGCTCGTCCAGGTAGCGCAGGAAGGCGTTGTTCATGGCGTGGCCCGAGGCGAAGACCTCGAAGCTGCCGTGCAGGGGCAGGCCGATGATGGCCATGTCGCCCACGAAGTCCAGCAACTTGTGGCGCACGAACTCGTCCTTGTAGCGCAGGCCGTCGGCATTGAGCACGTTGTACTCGTCCAGGACCACGGCGTTGTCCAGGGACCCGCCCAAGGCCAGGCCGTTGGCGTGCAGGTAGTCCACTTCCTTGAGGAAGCCGAAGGTGCGGGCCTTGGCCAGCTCCACGGCGAAGGTCCGGGGCGAGCCTTCCCAGCGCAGGTTCTGGCGGCCGATGAGCGGATGGGCGAAATCGATGGTGTAGTCCACCCGGAACCCGGCGAAGGGCTCGGCCTTGATGAACCGGCCCTCGCTCTCAAAGCGGATCGGGGCCTTGAGCGCCAGGACACGGCGGGGCTTGGACTGGGTGCGGATGCCGGCCTGGTTCAGGAGATAGACGAAGGAGGCCGAACTGCCGTCCATGATCGGAATCTCGCGGCCCTGGACCTCCACGTGGATGTTGTCGATGCCCAGGCCGCGGATGGCGGCCAGGAGATGCTCCACCGTGGCCAGGGTCTCCTGGCCGTTGCCCAGGGTGGTGGCCAAACCGGTGTCCACCACCAGGGAGGGATTGGGCGTCAGGAAGGCGGAGCCGGAGCCATTGCGGATCGAAAACAAAATGCCTGCGTCTTCCAGGGCCGGCCGCAGGGTCAATTCGACCTGCTTGCCGCTGTGCAGCCCGATGCCCTTGCAGCGAACGGTCTTACGGATGGTGGTCTGTAGCATACTCCCTCCGAAGCCGCTTTAAGCAAGAACGATGCCAGCGAGTCTAGAGTTTGTTTTATTGTATGATTTCAAATAATTGTCTTGTGTGTTGCGCGATGCGCGATGTGTAGTGGAAACGCCATTCCGTAAGCATTTCACCACACCTTTCCGTGGGTTGTGTGGCTTTCCCGCCACAGTCCCATCAGCCGCGCAGCACCGCCACGGCCCGCTGGCGGCCCGCCAGGTCCCGGAGCACCGTGGCCCGTGAAAAGGCCGCCAGGGACTGGAAAATCTCCAGGGCCGCCGGGCCCTGGGAGCAGCCGATCTCCATGAAGCCAAGCCCGCCGGGGGCAAGCAGACGGGCCACTTCCGGGGCCTGGGCCCGGACCTGGTCCAGGCCGTCGTCCCCGCCCCAGAGGGCCAGGCGCGGCTCGAACTCGCGCACCTCGCAGGAGAGCCCGGCGAACTCCGGGGCGCTCACATAGGGCGGATTGGCCAGCACCAGGCGGCAGGAGCCGTCCGCCAGGGGGCAGCGTCCGGCGTCGGCCCGCACCGGGAGTACGCGCTCCGCCACCCCGTGCCGTTGGGTGTTGTCCCGGGCCACGGCCAGGGCCGCCGGACTCACGTCCACGGCCGCCACCCGGGCCTGGGGAAAGAGCACGGCCAGGGCCACGGCCAGGCAGCCCGAGCCCGTGCCCAGGTCCGCGGCCAGAAAGGCCGCGTCCTTGGGGATGTCGCGCTGGGCCTCCTCCAGAAGCAGCTCGGTCTCGGGCCGGGGCACGAGCACGTCCCGGGTCACCCGGAACTCCAGGCCGAAGAATTCCTTGCGGCCCAGGATCAGGGCCACGGGCTCGCCGCGGCCCCGGCGGGCCACCAGGTCCCTGGCCCGGGACACCTCGTCCGCGGTCAGGGGCCGGGCCATGTCCAGAAAGAGATGGAGCCGGTCCAGGCCCAGGGCCTCGGCCAGCAGGAGTTCGGCGGACAGGCGCGGGCAGTCCACCCCGCGCTCGGCGAGAAACGCTTCGGATTTCTTGAGGATGTCCCGGACGCTGGGCCCGTTCATGTCGGCTAGGCGCCGGCCTGCCGGGTCAAGGCTTCGGCCTGGTAGTGGCTGACCAGGGCCTGGACCAGGTCGTCCAGGTCCCCTTCCATGACCGCGGCCAGCTTGTACAGGGTCAGGTTGATGCGGTGGTCCGTGACCCGGCTCTGGGGGAAGTTGTAGGTGCGGATGCGNNNGGGCCTTGGCCTTGTTCTTGTGCTGGGACTTCTCGTCCTGGCAGGAGACCACCAGGCCCGTGGGCAGGTGGGTCACGCGGATGGCCGAGTCCGTGGTGTTCACGCTCTGGCCGCCCGGGCCCGAGGAGCGGAACACGTCCACGCGGATCTCGTCGGGCCGGATCTCCACGTCCACCTCTTCGGCCTCGGGCAGGATGGCCACGGTCACGGCCGAGGTGTGGATGCGGCCCTGGGATTCGGTGGCCGGGACCCGCTGCACGCGGTGCGCCCCGGACTCGTACTTGAGCTTGGAATAAACCTTATCGCCGGAGATGGAGGCGATGGCCTCCTTGTAGCCGCCGGAGCCGGTGTCGTGGGTGGAGAGCTCCTCCACCTTCCAGCCCTGGGACTCGGCGTAGCGGGCGTACATGCGGTAAAGGTCGGCCACGAACAGGGCCGCCTCCTCGCCGCCGGTGCCCGCGCGGATCTCCAGGATGATGTTCTTGTCGTCCAGGGGGTCCTTGGGCAGGAGCAGGATCTTGAGCTTGGCCTCCAGCTCGGGCAGGCGCTCCTCGATGGCCGCCATCTCGGCCTGGGCCATTTCGCGGATGCCGGGGTCCGAATCCCGGGCCAGCTCCTTGTTGTCGGCCAGCTCCTGGGTCAGGCGCCGGTACTCGCGGAAGACCTTGACGATCTCGCCCATGTCCGAGTGGGTCTTGGCCAGCTTGCGGTAGCGCTCCTGGTCCGAGAAGACCTCGGGCTGGGCCAGCTCCTTTTCCAGATCCTCGAAGGACCGCTCGATGCGCTCCAGCTTGGCGAACATCAGCAGGCCCTCCCCTCGTCCATGGCGCCCTTGAGGGCCGCGATGGCCACCTCGATCTGGCTGTCGTCGGGCTCCTGGGTGGTGAGCATCTGGAGGGCCAGGCCGGGCCAGCACAGGGCCCGGCAGAACACGTTGCCGTGGAACTTCCCGGCGAACTTGATCATCTCGTAGGCCAGGCTGCTCACCGGGATCATGAGCACGAGCTTGAGGGCCACGATGTACAGGTGCTTCACCGCGAACTGGGCCGGGGAGTAGAAGGTCAGCAGCCAGGGCACCAGGAAGGTGTACAGCGCGATGCTCACGGCCAGGACGAACAGCAAAAAGGCCGTGCCGCAGCGGGGGTGCAGGCGGCTGTAGGGCCGGGTGGTCTCGGGCGTGAGCACGCCGCCGCTCTCGAAGGTCCAGATGACCTTGTGCTCGGCCCCGTGGTACTGGAAGACCCTCCGGATGTCCGGCACGTAGGAGATGGCCAGGATGTAGCCCACGAACATGACCAGCTTGAACAGGCCGTCCCAGACGTGGAAGCTCAGTGCGTCCACGTCGCCGGAAAGCCCGAGCCACTTCATGCCCACGGAGAAGAAGTGCGGCAGGACCACGAACAGGCCCAGGGCCGCGCCGATGGCCACGACCATGGTCAGGACCAGGTGCAGCCCGCTGATCTCGCCGTCGGTCTCCTCGTCCAGGGCCTGGGTGGCCGAAAAGTTCAGAGCCTTGATGCCGTTGACCAGGGTCTCCAGGAGGATGGGGAAGCCGCGGACAAAGGGTTTGCGGAGGAACGGGGCGCGGGTCAGCGAGAACCAGGGCCGGATCTCCACGTGGATCTCCCCGTCCGGGCGGCGCACGGCGATGGCCAGGCGGTTCTTGGCGCGCATCATCACGCCTTCGATCACGGCCTGTCCGCCCACGGCCTCTTTGGCGGCCAGCAGCAGGAGTCGCAGCAGTCTCATGCCCGGGGGTCCTTTATCCTGATGCGGATGATAACGCCGACGGCCCGGATGTAAAGCCCGGGAAAACAAGAAAGCCCCGGGGGAAGCGAGCCCGCGAAGGGCCCTTCCCCCGAAGGCTCACTGGTCGTGGCCGCGAGGACGGCTATTTGCCGCTCTCGGAATCCTGGAACTTGGCGTACTTCTTGCGGAAACGGTCGATACGGCCGGCGGTGTCCACGAAGCGCTGCTTGCCCGTGTAGAACGGATGGCAGTTGGCGCAGATTTCCACGTCCACGGCCTTGCCCTTGGTGGACTTGGCCTCGATCTCAAAGCCGCAGTGGCAACGGATCTTGGCGTCGTGCAGTTTCGGATGGATCTTGTCTTTCATGGCTGTCTCCCATGGTTCTGGATGCGCGAAGCAGATTCATATACTCCCGCTTGCGACGTTTGGCAAGGGGGGAGGGACCGGGGCCCTGGAAAAGAAAAAGACGGGGACCGAAGCCCCCGTCTTTCCGCTTGCACGCTGGGAACTTGGGATCAGACGCAGCCGGTGGGCTTGGGCAGGCCGGCCATCTTGCAGGCTCCCTTGCCGGGGCCGGACGGGAACAGCTCGTAGATCTCCTTGAGCTTGAAGCCGGTCACCTTGGACAGGATGCGCACCATGGGCGCGATGCCGTTCTTCTTGTAGTAGTCCTGCAGGAAGTCGATGACCTTCTTGTGGCCGTCGGAGAGTTCCTTGATGCCTTCGGACTCCTTAACGTACTCGACCCACTCGGGGTTCCAGTCGTCGAAGCGCTGCAGGAAACCGTCCTCGTCCACCTCGAACTTCTTGCCTTTGAATTCCACAACAGCCATGGGCGTTCCTCCTCTGCTTGGTTGGAATCTGGCATACTCCGCGTCCCGGCGCCAGGAATCGCGCCGGAATGTTCCCTCTTCCATGAACGGCGATCCGCCGTCTTGGGACCACTGACAGGTCATCGCTGATTTGTACTTCAATACGCATTGGGGCGGGTTTTTGTCAACCGAGAGTCGCACCCGAGACGGGTCCTTGAGGGGGCCCATTTCCGCCCAGGAGCCCGCCCTTGTTCAGGATTTGAGCAGTTCCTCGTAGTGCGGCCGGGCCCAATCCAGGCCCGGGTCCAACTCCAGGGCCGTGCCCAGATAATCCAGGGCCTCGGCGTGCCGGCCCATGAATTTGTGACAAAGTCCCAGATTGGCCAGGTCCGGGGCCGAACCGCTGTCCAGGTGCAGGGCGGCCTTGAAGTCCTCGGCGGCCTCGGCAAAGCGCTTGAGCTTGAACCGGGCCACGCCCCGCAGGTTGAAGATCTCCTTGATCTCCGGGTCCTGGGCCTGGGCCCGGTCCAGGTGCGGGATGCTCTCCTCCCAGAGCCCGGCCCGGGTCATGGCGTAGGCCTGGTAGAAGGCCGCCATGGCCCGCTCGTTGGCCTCGGGCTGGACCGGCTCGGCCTCGGCGAAGCAGGCCGCGGCCGGGGCGAAGTGGCCCAGGCGCAGTTGGAGCAGGCCCTGGAAGAACGGCAGGAAGGACGCCCCGGGATAGGCCCGGGCGATCACGGCCAGGCCGCGTCCGGCCTCCTCGGCCGGGGCCTCCTCGGCCAGGGCCCGGCCCACGAACAGCCCCAGGCTGCGCTGGGCCGTGCGCTCCCGGAACTCGAAGCCGGGCACGAAATTGTAGTTGGTGGTCAGGCCCAGGTCCGGGTGACTCGTGTCCACGCTGTACAGGCTGTAGCCCCGGGCCTTGAGGCCCTGGGCCAGGGACTGCAACTCCTTGAGGATGTTGCGGTCTTCCACCCCGGGCAGGGCGTCCAGGGCGAGGAGCGGGCCCTGCTCCAGCCAGCGGGTCTCCTCCAGGTCCGTGAACTTGCCCAGGCCCGAGGCCTCGTAGATCCGGCCGGTCTGGAAGTCCCCGGCCAGCTGGGCCACCTCGGTGACGGCCCGGATGGCGGCCTTGGCCGGGGAAGCGGCCGTGCCCGCGGTGAAGACGATCTCGCTCAGGCCCGGAAAGGTGGCCGGGTCATAGGCCAGGGCCGCCACCGTGGGCACGGGCAGGCCCAGGGTGAAGTCCTTGAGCAGGAGATGCACGCCGTTGTCCCGGAAGCAGGCGCAGAGCCGCGCCAGCACGGGATCGTGGAAGCTGGCCGGGTCCAGGGTGGGCAGCACCGGCCGCTCCCGGTCGATGCGCGCCGAGACGTGGCGCTCCACCAGCTCGCAGGCCCCCTGGAGGATGGACTCCTCGAAGCTGTTGCCCGCGGACGAGCCGTTGAATTCGTTGAGCCGCTTGAACCAGTCCAGGGGCACTTGGCGCTCGACCCCGGCGGCCACGTCCAGGGCTGGGTGGAAGCGCCAATGCGCCAGGTCGAGCACGGCCTCGGCCTGGTCCCGGGGCAGATCCTCGCCCACGGAGTGGAGCACCTCGGCCACGTCCAGGAGCGACGCCCCGAACAGGCGCTTGGCCTCGGACCAGCGCAGGAGCTGAAAATTCTCCTCCCGGGCCCAGAAGCTGAAATAGCTGAAGCGCTCCACCAGCTCCATGAGGGCCGAGGCTTCGGCCTGTTCCGGGGAGGCGCCCTTGCCCATCTGCTTGCGCGTGGGCATGACCTCCCGGGCGGCCGGGCCGCAGACGCTCAGGAACACGGGGATGCCCAGGCGGCCGGTGTCCACGCGCCGGGTCTCCTCCAGGACGCCCCGGCACTTCTCCTCCAGCACGCGGCGCACCCGGGCCACGGTCTCCCGCGGGGAGGCGGCCTTGTCCTGGTCCTCGGTATAGACCTTGAAGCAGTCGTTGAGCCGGATCATGCCGGTTTTCTCTCCAGCCGGTAGAGGCAGGTCACGGTGTTCTCGCCGCAGTCCTGGTCCACGTAGGGCACGTCCTTGCGGCGCATCCGGAACTGTTCCTGGGCCCGGGTGAAGAAGCCCTTGCCCGTGCGCTTCTGGTCCAGGGCCAGGAGCACCTCGGCGCCCGGCTCCAGGGCGAGATGGGCATCCAGGAACTCCAGGAGCGGGGCATAGACCGCGTCGTTGTAGAGCACCTCGCAGCCCACGATGCAGCCGAAGCGCCGGCCCAGGCGGTCGCGGGTGAAGTCGGCGCGCTGCACCGTGACGCGGTCCTCCAGGCCGTTCCGCAGCACATTGATGCGGCAGAACAGCAGGGCCGCCGGCTCCAGGTCCGTGAGCGTCACGGTGAAGCCGCGAACCCCGGCCACCAGGCCGCAGAGCCCGCCGCCGGCCCCGACCTCCAGGACCTCGGCCCCGGCGGGAATGGGGAAGCGCTGCAGGAACATGCCCAGAATCAGGCAGGGGGTCCAGATCTTGGCCCACAGGGGCAGCTCCACGCTCTCCCCGGGCCGGGTCCGGCCCACCAGGGTCTCCAGGTAGCGGGGCATGTCCTCGATCTGGAGAAGCTTGAGCTCCACGGAGCCCAGGCGCACGTCCTCGAAGCGCACGGGACCGAACTCGGTCCGGGCCAAGGCGAGCAGCTCCTCCAGCGAGGCGTTCAAAGGGTATTCTTTAGACAAAGGGTCCTCCGGGGGCAGTGGCGTCAACGGGTCAGGCGGAGGGGTTATAGCGCTAGTCTTCCACGGCCTCAAGCTTCCAGTGCGAGGCCGCGTCCCCGGCCCGGCGCACGAAGCGCCAGAGGGGCCGGGTCTCCTCGGGCGCGGCCTGCTCGCCGCCCGTGCGCAGCAGCGCCCGGTAGCGCACCCGCACCCGTTCCAGACCGCCCTCCTCCCGCCGCTCCTGGACCTCGGCCTCCAGGAGCACGATCTCAGGGGCCCCGCCGCGCGGCCCCCGGGCGGTGAGCTGGGCCACGGCCTCGGGCTCGACGAACTGGTCCAGGTCGGCCAGGTCGCCCCGGCCCAGGGCACTGAGGATGCGGGCAAACACGGCCTT
>DFYP01000067.1 GCA_002382645.1 Desulfovibrio sp. UBA4079
GTTCCACGTCCCCTTCCAGCACGGACAGGTCGGCCAGGGGCACGGTTCCGGCTACGGCGAGCATCGGCGGAGCATTTCCTCGAAGGCCAGGTCCAGGGCGTAGCCGCACAGGGTGTGGCCCAGGTCCCGGGGCCTGGGGGCCGCGTCCAGGGGTTTTCCGGTGAGTTCCCGGGCCAGGTAGGGCACGTCCGGGCAGCCGCCGCCCGAGACGTTCACGATGACCCGGGTCCGCTTGTCCACGGTGAGCTTCATGTTGGCGGCCCGGACCATGAGCCAGGGGCCGAAGTCCTTGACCTGGAACAGGCTCACGGGTTCCAGCAGGGGACCGGCCGCGGGCACGGCCTGCAGGGGCGGCAGCCCGGCCTGGTCCAGGACGCGCAGGGCGCGCAGCTGGTCCACCAGGGGGAAGACCACCACCAGGTCGCAGCCCGAGCGCAGCTCCGGGGGCGGCCCCTGGACCTGCACGGAAAAGCCCGCCTCGGTGAGGACCTTCTCGGCCCGCAGCACCTCGCCGGTGTTGGCGAAGACGAGCAGGCCGCGGTCGCTGCGGGCCTGGTCCGGCTTTTTGCCGAACCAGGCCCGCAGCCAGGAGAGGGGGTTCATTTGTTGAGGATCAGACGGAATTCGCCCGCAGCCCCGGCCTGGACCTCGGCGGTCCAGCCTTTGGAGGCCGCGGCGCGGCTCACGTTTTCCTTGGAGGCCTCGGTGTCCACCAGGACCTCGAGGGTGCCCGCGCCCAGGCGGTTCATGGCCGCCAGGGCGTCCAGCACGGGCTGGGGACAGGACAGTCCGCGCGCGTCGATGATCTCGGCCATGGCTTACGCTCCTTGGGTCCGGTTTCTCATGAACAGGCCGATGCCCACACAGAAGACCATGCCCACGATCCAGGCCTCCAGGCCGTGCGGACCCAGGCCCTTGGGCGAGCTGGCCAGCCCGAAGTTGTGGGCGAACGCCGCGCCCACGATCATGCCCAGGACAAAGACCCCGGCGTCGCCGTCGCCTTCCCCGGCCATGAACAGCTGGCGGCCGGGGCAGCCGCCGGCCAGGGCGAAGGCCAGCCCGGCCAGGAGCATGCCCAGGAAGTTCCAGATCTGGAGCGTGTGGGCCACGGGCTGGCCCTCGATGCCCGGATGGAACTGGCCCAGGGCTAGGTTGACCACCACGGCGGCCGCCACCAGGGCCAGCACGCCGGTGAGCAGGTGGATCTGGCGGAACAGGAGCAGGTCGCGGAACGCGCCCATGGTGCAGAAGCGGCTGCGCTGGGCCAGGGCCCCGATCGCCAGGCCCGCGGCCAGGGACAGCAGGAGCGGCGCGTGCTGCGCGCCCGGTCCCTTGAGGCTGTAGAAGAGCACGCCGCTCATGGGCTCGCCCTCCACCTGGGGATAGAGCAGCAGGAGGCCCAGGAACAGGGCCATGAGCAGGGGCAGGAGCAGGCCCGCCGCGGCCGGGGTCTTCTGGCTGCGGCCCAGGGTGAACCCGGCGCGCAAAAAGCGCGTGCCCAGCCAGATGCCGGCCACCAGGCCGAGGATGCCGGCGATGGCGTTGCCGTCGCCCGCGGCGAGCCGGAGCAGGGCGCGCCAGGGGCAGCCCAGGAAGATGAGCGCGCCGATCATGGCGAACAGGCCCAGGAAGAAGCGCACGATGGGCGCGGAGCCCCCGCGCGGCCGGAAGTCCCGGGCGAGCAGGGCTGCGGCCAGGGAGCCCAGCACGAACCCGATGATCTCCGGGCGCATGTACTGGACCACGTCGGCCCGGTGCAGGCCCAGGGCCCCGGCCATGTCCCGCTCGAAGCAGGCCACGCACACGCCCATGTTGCCCGGATTGCCCCAGTACTGGAGAAGCGGGGCCAGGACGCCGATGGCCAGACCCACGGCGACGATGCCCCATTTGCTGGCAAAGAAGTTCTTCACGGCCTCTCTCCGGTTGAGTGGTTGAAAAACGGCAGGGCCCGGACTTGTTCCGGGCATTCTTTCCTCAATACCGTTTTGTCGGCAGAGGCAAATTCAAAATCGTGATGCGTCGCGGGCTGTTCCAGCGACTTTCCGGATAGAAGACCGGGGAGGCGGGGATTCGGGGGAGGGGGGCTACTGCCCGCGGGCGTCGTTGAGCAGGTCCTGGATGCTCACGGAGTCGAGCTTGTCCATCATGGCCTGGGCGGCCTCGATCCAGATGCCCCGGGTCATGCACTGGCCCGCGGCGGTGCATTCGCCGCAGTCGCTGCAGGGGGCCAGGGTCTCGCTCTTCTCCAGGGCGCGCACGATGTCCCCGGCCGTGATCCGGGAGGCCGGACGGGCCAGGGAATGGCCCCCGCCCACGCCCCGGCGGCTGGTGATCAGCCCGGCCTTCTTGAGCTCGTTGATGAGCTTCTCCAGGTACTTTTCCGAGATGCCCTGGCGCTGGGCGATGTCCGAGATGGGCACGGGCCCGCCCTGGCCGTGCAGGGCGATGTCCAGGACCATGCGGGTGCCGTAGCGGCTCTTGGTGGTGATGCGCATGTCTACCCCAGGGCCTCGCGCACCGCGCGCAGGAGTTCGTCGGGGTCCGCGGGCTTGGCGAGCACGGCCACGGCCCCGGGCACGGCGTGGCGCGCCGCGGCCATGCCGCTGACCACGATGACCGGCGGCGGGGTCAGGCCCTCGCTCTCCAGGCGGTGCAGGAAGCGCGGGCCCCAGGCCTTGGGCATGGCGATGTCCAGGGTGATGAGGTCCGGCCGCTCGTCGCGGCACTTGGCCACGGCCTCCTCGCCGTCGCCGGCCGAGCAGGTCTCGTAGCCGTTCTCCCGGAACAGGGCCGTGAAGAAGTGCACGATGCCGGGATCGTCGTCGATGATCAGGATTTTTTTCCGGGAAGCGGGAGTCATGGCGCGCCTGCGGAAGCGCCCCCGCCGCCGCGTTCGAGGTCGGCGGCGGGGGCAGAAGCCCGCACTGGACTGTTGGTCGGCCTACTCTTCATCTTCCTTGGGCTTGAGATGGTCCGGGACGATGGCCATCTTGATGAGCAGAGGCTTGAGGAAGGACCAGCGGATGCCGATCTTGTACTCCTCCTCCAGGTCCCGGATGGCGTCCCAGCAGTTGTGGCAGGGGGCGATGACCAGCTTGCAGCCCGTGGCCAGGATCTGGTCGCGCTTCTTGCGCAGGGCCACGTTGCGCTGGGCCCGGTACATGCCCACGCCGTTGAATCCGCCGCCGCCGCCGCAGCAGTAGTTGTGTTCCTTGTTGGGCGTCATCTCGATGAAGTAGCCCGGCTCGACCATGTAGCTCATGATCTCGCGGGTGACCATGGCCAGGCCGTGGTTGCGCACGTAGTTGCAGGAGTCCTGGAGCGTCACCGGCTCCTTGATGCGTTTGGCCGGGTCGACCTTGATCTTGCCCGTGCGCAGGGCTTCGGCGATCCATTCCACGTAGTGGATGTAGGGCGCCGGGGGCTGGCCGTCGGGGCGTCCGGCCCAGTAGGGGCCCTCCACCACGGTGCCGCGGTGGGCGTGGCCGCACTCCGTGCCGATGACCCGCTTGGGCCGCAGCCGCTCGATGGCCGAGTAGACGTTGAGCACCTGCTGCTTGCAGCCTTCCCAGTCGCCGGCGAACATGGTCAGGGAGGTCTGCTCCCAGCCCTCGGCGGGCACGGTCCAGTTCTCCCCGGCCAGGTGGAAGAGGATGGCCGCCTCGGCCAGGTCCTCGGGGTAGTGCTTGGGCTCGCGGGCATTGCAGGTGTACATGATGTCCGCGTCTTCCTTGTCCACCGGGATTTCCAGGCCCGGCCACTCCTCGCCGTTCTCCTCGGCCATCCACTCGCAGGTCTCGACCCAGTCCTCGGTGGTCACGTCCATCTGGGCGTGGAAGATGCGGTGCATGCCGGAGCCGATCTTGAGCTCCCACGGCACGAAGCCCTGGGAGAAGAGCAGGCCGCGCAGGTAGCCGAACATGATGCCCATGTCGATGCCGTAGGGGCAGTACATGCCGCAGCGGTTGCAGCAGGTGCACTTGGACCAGGCGGTCTCCATGGCCATGAGCATGAACTCGTTGTCCACGTCGCCGTTGCGCTTGACGATTTCGCCCAGGGTGGACTGGATCTTGTAGGCCGGGACCTGCTTGGGGTCGCGGCCGTTGACGGTGTACAGGAAGCAGGAATCCGCGCACAGGCCGCAGTGGGCGCACATCTCAAGCCAGGTCTTGGTCCGGGACTTGAGGCTGGCTTTCAGGCTGTTGCGCAGCTTCTCCTTGTCCACTTCGAGGCTTTTCATCTCCTCGTAGTAGACCCGGCCGCGGGTATCGGCGAGCAGCGCGTCCAGCTGTTCCTTGGTGGTCACGGGCTGCTTGTTGCAGAGCTTGCCTTCGGGCATATCCGTTCTCCTTACAGGTTTGCTGGCTTGCGGTTACCAGGGCATGTTCCGGCCCTTGCGGCCGCCGCGCTTGATGCCGAAGTCCATGCCGAGCTGGGCGCGGGTCAGGAAGAACCCGACCACGTGGTACAGCTTGGTGAAGGGAATCGACACCAGGAGCAGTTCGCCCGTGAGAATGTGGGCGATGATCCAGAACTGGTAGTCACCCCAGTGCATGACCGCCACGAAGCCGGTGACGAAGGGCAGTCCGGCCAGGACGATGAGCAGCCAGTCGTACCAGGAGGTCACGATGCGCACTTCGGGCAGGCTGATGCGCCGCAGTCCGATGAGCACCAGGGAGACGATGGCCGCGGCGGTGAGCCAGTCGGCCAGGCCCTGGGGGATGGACGGCCAGTTGATGCCGAAGCGCTCGTGGAGCAGCACGGCGTGGCCGGTCAGGAACAGGGGCACCAGCACGGCGCCGATGTGGAAGCCGAAGAAGATGGCCGTGAACCCGGGCTTGATGCGCCAGCTGCGCGTGCCGAAGGGCACCAGCCAGAAGAAGATGGAGCGGACCGCGCCCTTGGCGCCGTCAGCGGGGAACGCGCTGTAGGCCACGCGGTCGAGCTGCCAGTGCAGGCCTTTGACGTACCAGACGACCCGGTAGGCCAGGCCGCCCAGGAACGCCGCGAACACGACCCAGAGAAGGGGACCGGTGATGAACTCGTACATGTTCCTATCTCCTTAGTGGTGCTCTTCGTGGCTTTCGGCCTCGTGGTCGGCGTCGCGGGCCGTGACGAAGCGCCAGAGACCCACGAACCCGAGCACGATGAGGCCCATGAGGATATAGACCGCGTTTTTGGCGTTCAGCATGAAGTCATGGTAGGTGTAGAACTCCATGTCAGGCTCCTTTAGTGGGCGTCCTTGTACTCGGGATGCTCGTAGAAGATGGGCATGCGGGTCACGATGAAGCGGAACACCAGGATGCCCACCACCACCACGAACACGGACACGCCGATCTCGCCCCAGCTCGGGAAGTAGCGCTGGGCCGAGGGCAGCTGCCAGTTGAAGGCCACCAGGGACACGTTGAAGCGGTTCAGGACCACGCCGAACACGGTGAGCGCGGCGGTCCACTTGATGAGCTTGATGTTCCGCTCGCGCGAGCCGATGGCGTACAAGAGGCTCGGCAGGGCCACGAAGCCCAGGATCTCGAACAGGTACCAGGCGCCCCAGCCCGAGACGAGGTACTTCCAGTTGTTGTCGGCGCCGAGCGCGATGATCTTGATGGCCAGGTAGCAGGCCAGGACCATGGACGCGCCCCGGGCGAAGCCCAGGATCACGCCGTCGTGCTCGGCCAGGAAGGTGGCGTCCATCTTGTGGTGGAAGGGCTTGTGCGAGAGCGTGCCCTCGAAGATGACCATGGACAGGCCCACGGCGATGGCCGAGACGAAGAACTGGATGGGCAGGTAGGTCGAGTACCACAGCGGGTGCAGCTTGGAGGGCGCGATGAGGTACAGGGCGCCCAGCGAGGACTGGTGCAGGGTGGAGAGGACCACGCCGAAGATGGTCAGGAGCAGGGTCAGCTTGTGCACCAGGCTGCGGAGCTTCTTGAGGCCCAGCCACTCCAGGGCCGCCACCGAGTACTCGATGGCCAGCACCGTGAGGTACAGGAAGACGCACAGGCCCACTTCGTAGAGCAGCGAGGTGGTGCCGGGCTGCAGGAAGATGGGGTAGGGCAGGCGCCAGGGGCGGCCCACGTCGTAGTGCAGGGCGAAGACCACCAGGGCGTAGCCCAGAAAGGCCGTGAGGATGGCCGGGCGCACCGCCGAGTGGTATTTCTTCATGCCGAAGATGTACACCGCGGCCGAGGTGGTGAAGCCGCCCGCGGCCAAGGCCACTCCGCAGAGCAGGTCGAAGCCGATCCAGATGCCCCACGGGTTGTTGTCGTCCAGGTTGGTCACCGCGGCCAGGCCGCCGGTGAAGCGCATCACCGTCAGGTACGCGCCGATGAGCAGGACGATCCCGGCGAAGATGTTGAACGGCGTGAACAGGGTCTTCTTGGTTTCAGAGGTCATCTAGGCGCCCTCCTCCTCTTTGGCGGCGGACGCCGCTTCCTCGAGCGCCTTCTTGACCTCGCGCTCGATTGAATCCTTCTTGTCCTTCTCGGCCTGTTCCTTGGCCTTGGCCAGCTTGGCGTCGTTGTCGGCCTGGTTGGCCGCCACCGCCGTCTTCACGGCCTCCTTCCTCTCCTCGTCGGCCACCTTGCCGTTGCGCTTGGAGATGGCCCAGATGCCGCCCAGGAGGGCGGGCCAGACCGCGGCCACCATGGGCACCACGGCCAGCGCCCCGGAGGTCAGCTCGGGCGCGCTGGTCACGCCCAGGTCCTCGCGCATGCCGATCTCTTTGAACGGCACGCCCGAGAGGTACAGCCAGTTGGTGCCGCCCATCTCGGACTCGCCGTAGACGTGGTCCACGTAGCGGCCCGGGAAGGCCTCGATGCGGGCGTGGGCGATCTTCAGGATGTCCTTGCGCTTGCCGTAGACCAGGGCCTCCTTGGGGCAGGCGCCCACGCAGCCGGGCATGGTCAGCTCGCCGCTTTCGATCTGCGGGTGGCACATGGTGCACTTCATGACCCGGGGGGTCAGGGGCTCGTCGTACTCGTAGGCCGGCACGTTGAACGGGCAGGCCATCATGCAGTAGCGGCAGCCCACGCAGACCGAGGCGTCGTAGGTCACGGAGCCGTCCGGGTTCTTCTTGAAGGCCCGGACGAAGCAGGCCGAGGCGCAGGCCGGCTCCTGACAGTGGTTGCACTGGAGCTTGCGGAACACCGGGGCCGCGGCTCCGGCGGGCTGGTAGCGGTTGACCACGGTGTAGGCCTTGGCCGTGGTGCGCCGCTCGCCGTCCAGGACCTTCAGATCGTCGAAGGGCTTGGCCGGGGCGGGCAGCTTGTTGACCTTGTTGCAGGCGGCTTCGCATTTGCGGCAGCCGATGCAGCGCGTGGCGTCGAAGAGGACGGCCTTGGCGTCGGGATATCCTTCGAAATGGACGTTGCCTGCGGCCTGGGCCGGGGTTTTCCCGAGGGCCAGACCCGCGCCGGCGACGCCCATGAGGGCCAGGAACTTTCTGCGTCTCATGACGGACTCCTCACTATTCTGGCGTTCCCGCTACTTCTTGCGGGGCTTGTGGCAGCCGTTGTTGCAGTCGGTGGCCACCGGCTTCTCGAGCTTCATGGCCTTGTGGCAGCCCATGCACTGGTCGTGGTAGGCGGCCTTGAGGCCGGGCCGCGCCGGCTCCTTGGCGGAGAACGGCTTGGCGTGGCAGCTGGCGCAGGAGGGCGGGGTCTTGGAGACCGGGCTGTTGTGGTGGCAGCCGCGGCAGACCGTGCCCTGGTCGCTGTGGAAGAAGCCGGCCAGCTTGTCGTCCTTCATGTTCTTCAGGAGCGTCATGACGATCTTGCGGTGCGGCAGTTCGCTGGGCTCGTACTCGTCCACCAGCCCCTTGATCATGACCTTCTCGGGGATGTCGTCCTGGGCGTAGATCTGGGCCTCCATCTTGCGGGCGCTCAGATACGGCTCGGCCAGGGTCTTCTCCTCCTCGATCTTCATGGTGGAGAGGGCCGCGGGGTCCAGGGCCGGCATTCCGGCAACGGGCTCGGCGTGGCACTTGGCGCAGGTCTGGGGCTCGGGCTTCTTGACCTTGTCCGAGGCCTTGTGGCAGCCCGCGCACTTGGGCTCGGCCTGGCGGGTCTGGTGGCAGCCGGCGCAGGAGCGCTGGGTCTCCATGCGGTGCATGGCCTGCTCCAGGGTCACGAAGTTGCTGTCCTTGGTGCCCTGGGTCGTGTGGCACTTGGTGCAGGAGTCCAGGGACTTGTGGTGGCAGGCCCGGCAGGTGTCGTTCTGCTGCTCGTGGGTCTTGTGGTCGAAGGGCACCGGCCGCATGGCGTAGATCTTGGCGCCCTCGGCCACCGCGGCCTTGTCCACGTTCACGCTGATGACCGCGGCGTCGGGCTGGTTGCGCTTCATGCGCGGCAGCTCACCGACCTTTTCCAGGGCCTTCTTGTTGTTGTCCTTGATGGCCTTCTGGGCTTCCGTGCCGTGGCAGCCCGCGCAGCGCAC
Source organism: Desulfovibrio sp. UBA4079 (assembly GCA_002382645.1). GTDB lineage: Bacteria > Desulfobacterota > Desulfovibrionia > Desulfovibrionales > Desulfovibrionaceae > Aminidesulfovibrio. Next base: position 8,434 of record DFYP01000067.1, read on the forward strand.
CGGGCCGGAGGCGATCTTCTTGGCCTCCATGGACTGGTGGCAGAGCACGCAGTCGTTGTGCGCGGCCTGGCGGAAGCTCTTCACTTCCACGCCCAGGGTCTGGTCCTGCTTGGGCGCATCCAGGTGGCAGTAGCGGCAGGTGCCTTCCTTGCCCTTGGCCCAGAGGGTCTTCTTGGCGGCCTTGTCATACTCGTGGTGGCAGCGGCCGCAGTTGTCCTTGTCCCCGGAGGGCGAGGCGATGTCCTTGGAGCCCGAGTGGCGGTAGTGCAGGACATTGGTGAAGCCCATGTCCAGCTGGGTCCCGGCCGGGGCCTTGGGGTTGTGGCAGGCACGACACTCGCCGTCCTGCGGCCCGGCCTTCTGGCCCTTGGCCGCGGTCTGCTTGTGGCAGGCCAGGCAGTTGTCGTGGTAGGCGGACTTCAAGGCGGCCGCCCCCCCGTCCTTGACGCGCATGAACTTGAGGGAGAGCTTGCCGTTCTCCTCCTTGTGGCAGGCCGTGCAGTCCTTGCCCGCCTTTTTCACGGCGTCCGAGTGTTTGTCGTGGGGGAAGGCCACGGGCGGCAGTTCGAGCTTGCCGTAGGCGGCCATGGTCTCGATCCGGATGACGTCCGGCCGCTCGGCCGAACCCTTGGTCTCGTTCGCCCCTCCCGCCTCGATGCAGAACACCGACACGGCGGCGAACGCGCACAGGATTCCAGCCCATTTCAGCAGTGGTCTCGCCTTCATAACATCCAGTCCTCGCACCTCTTTGATTTGATGGACAAAGAGCCTCCAGACTCCCCCGGGCGGCGCTTGAGCACATCAGGACCGGAGGCGACGCCCGTGAACGCCTCCGGAAACCTTGCGAAGGGAATGCTCGCGCCCCGGACCGCGCCGGGGCCTTGGGGAACCGATGAACGTGGGGAATGCTCTCCTGAGAACTAAATCATACTCTTTGGGTATGAATTAATTCCTACAAAGTCACTATGAAATTGTGAAGGGTTCGTCAAGGGAGTTCCCCCCACAACGGTAGGGTTTTTTTCAGAAAGAACGGAATAGTGCGGAATTTCTCAATCTATTTAGTGACTGGAGGATCAAACGGAGAGGCCCCGGCAGGAACCTCCCCAGAGGGGGCCCCGGGCGCGGCCTGAGGCGCGGCCCCGGGCGCGGGGTCGAAGGGCGAGGTTCCCGGGGCCAGGTTCTCGGGGCCCGCGGGGGCTCCGGGCTTCACCGCCCGCCGGATGTCCAGGCCCATGCCCCGGCCGGTCTGCTCAAAGGAGCCTTGGGCCAGGCGCAGGGAGCCCATGGGCTCCACCTGGATGGCGGCCGTGGCCTGCACCGGGCAGCGGTTCTCGCAGGAGCCGCAGCCCACGCAGCGCGTGCCGAGCACGAACGGCACGGTCACGGGCGAGGACTCCACCCGGCGCATCTCGATGGCCCCGTAGGGGCAGACTTCCTTGCAGACCAGGCAGGGCTTGCCCCATTCCCAGGCCAGGCATTTCTGGCGCAGGACCACGGCCGTGCCCATCTTGGCCCACATCTTCTCGTTCAGGGGCAGGGGCCGCACCGCGCCCGTGGGGCAGACCCGGCCGCACTCGGCGCAGTCCGGGTCGCAGGCCCCGCGCCGGGCCATGGCGATGGGGCTGAACAGGCCCCAGACCCCGGCCTGGAGCCAGGCGGGCTGGAGCGTGTTCGTGGGGCAGCTTGTGATGCACTCGCCGCAGCGCAGGCAGCGGGCCAGGAAGGCCTCCTCGGGCAGGGCCCCGGGCGGCCGCACCCGGTCCGGGTCCACCACGGTGCCGGCCACGCCCTCCTTGAGCGCGGGCGAGTCCAGGCCGGACAGGGCCAGGGC
>DFYP01000080.1 GCA_002382645.1 Desulfovibrio sp. UBA4079
TCCTTCATCACGTCGCCGAGCTTGCCGGTGAGGATGAGCTTGCCCGTGCCGGGCATGGTGCTCACCTCGATGTGCAGGATCTCGCCGCCGTAGGGGGTCCAGGCCAGGCCCACGGCCACGCCCGGAGGCAGCACGGCCTCCTTCTCGTCATCCAGGAACTTGGGCGCGCCCAGGTACTTGTGCAGGTTGGAGGGCGCGGCCGTGAACGGCCCCTTCTCGCCCTCGGCCTTCTTGCGGGCCATCTTGCGGCAGATGGAGCCGATCTCGCGCTCCAGGTTGCGCAGGCCCGCCTCCCGGGTGAAGTCCCGGATGATCTTGGCCAGCACGCCGTCCTGGAACAGGGCCTCCTTCTCGGAGAGCCCGTTCTCCTTGACCTGGCGCGGGATCACGAAGCGCTCGGCGATGTGCACCTTCTCCTGCTCGGTGTAGCCCGGGATGCGGATGACCTCCATGCGGTCCAGCAGGGGGCCGGGGATGGTGTCGAGCACGTTGGCCGTGCAGATGAACATGACCTTGGAGAGGTCGAAGGGCACGTTCAGGTAGTGGTCCGTGAACGAGAAGTTCTGCTCCGGATCGAGCACCTCGAGCAGCGCCGAGGACGGATCGCCGCGGAAGTCCGAGCCGAGCTTGTCGATCTCGTCGAGCATGACCACGGGGTTGCGCGTGGCGCACTGCTTCATGGCCTGGATGATGCGTCCGGGCATGGAGCCGATGTAGGTGCGCCGGTGGCCGCGGATNNGACATGCGGTGGAACTTGCGGCCCAGGCTGCGGGCGATGGACCGGCCGAGCGAGGTCTTGCCCACGCCGGGCGGGCCCACGAAGCAGAGGATCGGGCCCTTCATCTTGGGGTTCAGCTTGCGCACCGAGAGGTACTCCAGGATGCGCTCCTTGACCTTGTCCAGGTCGTAGTGGTCCTCGTCCAGGATGGTCTTGGCCGCCTTGATCTCCAGGCGGTCGCGGGAGAGCTTCTTCCAGGGCAGCTCCACGAGCCAGTCCAGGTAGGTGCGGATGACCGTGGCCTCGGAGGACTCGGGGTGCATGGACTCCAGGCGGGCCAGCTGCTTGAAGGCCTCCTTGCGGACCTCCTTGGGCAGCCCGGCCTTCTCGATGGCCTTCCTGAGCTCGTCGAACTCCTCGGACTCGCCGCCCTCGTCGCCCAGCTCCTTCTTGATGGCCTTCATCTGCTCGCGCAGGAAGAAGTCGCGCTGGGCCTTGTCCATGCCCTCGCGGGCCATGTTCTGGATCTTCTGCTGCATGGAGGCGACCTCGACCTCCTTCATGAGCTGGCCGTTGACCATCTCCAGCCGCTTGAGGGGGTCGATGCACTCCAGGATCTTCTGGGCCTCCTCCACCTTCATGCGCAGGTTGGAGGCGATGAGGTCGGCCAGCCGGCCGGGCTCGGTGACGTTGTTGAGCACGCCCATGATGTCCACCGAGGAGATGCCGCGCAGGGAGAGGATCTTCTCGCTCTGCTCCCGGGAGGCGCGCATGAGGGCCTCGTGCTCGGGCCGCAGCTCCTTGACCTCCTGCTCGGGCAGGGACTCCACCTCGGCCAGGTGGTAGGGCTCGGACTGGAGGAAGGACTTGACCCGGGCCCGCGCCAGGCCCTGGACCAGGACCTTGAGGCGGCCGTCGGGCATCTTGAGCATGCGCATGATCATGCCCACGGTGCCGATCTCGTGGAGGTCGCCCGGGCCGGGGTCGTCCACGGTCTCGTCCTTCTGGGTCAGGATCAGGATGTAGCGGTCCGAGGACAGGGCCGCGTCCACGGCCTTGACCGATTTTTCCCGGCCCACGAAGAGCGGCAGGATCATGTAGTTGAAGACCACGATGTCGCGCACGGGCAGGACCGGCATGGTCCGGGGGATCTGGGCCTCGGCCTGCTGCATCTGGGCCTGGGGCCCGGATTCGCCCACGTCCGGCGAGCCGTTGCCCGGGGTGGACAGGGCCTGCTCGATCTCCTCGGGGCGGACTTCCACCCCGTTGCGGCGCATGGGCAGGGCCTTGATGGGGGTTTTTTTCTTCTTCAAGGACATATCCCTCGTTTGGGGGTTGGCGACGCAAAAAGGCGGCTCTGGGGCCGCCCTTCCCAACTAATGTCGATCCGGAGGAAGGCAACCCCGCGCGTCGAAAAAAACCCGTGCCCTCGCCTATCTGCGGATTTCAAACCCGCTGAAGGCCTCGCTTCCCTCCAGTTCCTGGCAGTGCACGGTATCCACCCGGGAAAAGGGCGAACCCTTGTGCAGGAAGGCCCTGAAGCGCTCCACAGCCTCCTCGGGGCCCTGGGCCACGGTCTCCACCCGGCCGTCGGGCAGGTTGCGGACCCAGCCGCTGAGGCCCAGGCTCAGGGCCTCGTCGCGGGTGAAGGCCCGGAAGTAGACCCCCTGCACTCTCCCTTCTACGGTGCAACGCACGGTGCGGGACATGATTATCTCCTTTACAACAGCCCCTGCTCCTGGAAACTCACGTGCCGGTCCTCGGCCACGATGAGATGGTCCAGCAGGCGCAGGCCCAGATCGGTGGCGGCCCGGGCCAGCTGGGCCGTGATCCGGATGTCCGCCTCGGACGGCCTGGGGTCCCCGCCGGGGTGGTTGTGCACCAGGATCAGGCCCGAGGCCTTGTGCTTCAGGGCCAGGGCCAGGATTTCCCGGGGATAGACCGCGGTCTGGTCCACGGTGCCCTGGCTGACCCGCTCCCAGGCCAGGACCCGGTTCTTGTTGTCCAGGAGCGCGGCCCAGAACTCCTCGGTGCCGGAGCGGCCGAAGCGGGCCCGGGCCGCGGCGATCACGGCCTCGGGCCCGGAGAGCACCTGGCGGGGCGCCAGCCCCCCCTCGGCCAGCCGGGCCAGGAGTTCGCGCAAAAGCGTCCAGTGGGCGCAGAGCGCCGGGCCGAAGCCGTCCAGGGCCAGGAGCTGGTCCTCGGGGGCGGCGAAGACCCCGGCCAGAGTGCCGAAGCGCGCCAGCAGGGCCTTGGCCAAAGGCTTGGTGTCCGCCCGGGTCAGGACCTGGGCCAGAATCAGCTCCAGAAGCTCGTAGTCGGCCAGGGCCTTGGGCTCGCGGGTCAGGCGGCCGCGCAGCCGGGCGCGGTGGCCCAGGTAGTGGGGCTTGTCCTGGCCGCTCACGGACCCGCCCGCCCCGCGCCGAACACGCCGGTGAGTTCGGCCACCAGGAGTTCCAGGGCCTGTTCGGGCTTGCGCGAGCCGCTCTTGACCCCCAGGTCGGCCTCCAGGGCCAGGTCGAAGAGCCGCTGCAGCCCGGGCTTGCCCAGGCGGCGGGCCAGGGGGGTCTTGAGCTGGCGCACGTAGGGGTGGATCTTCACGTCCTCGTCCCCGGTGAGCAGGGCCCAGAGGGTGCGGGCCTCGCGGCAGAGCGCGCCCACCAGGGGGAAGAGCAGGCTGTCGGACTCCCCGCGGTTGCCCAGGACCCGCTGCCAGACCAGGGCCGGGGACCCGCCCTTGGCCAGGGCGTCCATGAGGGCGAAGAGGTCCATGTCCTCGCTCTGCTGCACCAGTTCGGCGTGCTCGGCCAGGAGACGGCGCTCCGGCCCGGCGGCCAGGGCCAGCTTGTCCAGCTCCAGGGCCAGGGCCGCGGCGTCCAGGGGCAGGGCCCGGCAGAGGGTTTCCAGGACCTGGGGCTCCACGCCGATCTTCTCGGCCGCGGCCCAGTCGCGCACGAAGCCGCGCAGGGCCTTGTCGTCCAGGCCCTTGGACTGCCAGATCCAGCCGGACTTCTCGGCGTGCTTCCAGAGGGTGCGTTTGGAGAGCGCGGCCGGGATCGGGACCTTGCCCCGGTCCCAGGCCCCCTCCAGGCAGAGGAAGACCCAGACCTCGGAGTTGGCCGCGGACAGGGCCTTGTCCAGGCGGTCCCAGGCCTCGGCCTTGAGGCTGTGGGCCCGGCGCAGCACCAGGGTCTTGGGCGTGGAAAACAGGCTTTTCTGGGTCAGGGCCTCCCAGAAGGCCCCGGGCAGGGGCTCGGCGTCGTCGCCCCAGAAGACCTTGCGCTCGGCGGAGCCCATGCCGCCCCCGGCGGCCAGGGCGTCCACCCGGCGGCGCAGCAGCTCGGGGTCCGGGCAGACGAGGAAGGAATAGCCCTGCCTGGGCATGTGGCCTCCTAGTAGCCTTGGGTCATGCGGTCCACCAGCTGGCGCACGGCCAGGTCCGTGACCAGGTCGTCCACGGCCTGCTCCTCGCCGTAGGAATAGTTCTCGCTCCAGGTGACTAGGCCGGAGTCCCAGAGCACCGAGTTGTCCACGGGCGAGATCACCCGGGCCGAGACGCGCAGGGTGGCGGTGTAGCGCAGGGTCTTGTCGTCGCGGCCGTAGACGCCCGTGTTGCGGGTGTAGCGGTCCACGCTGATGACCACCAGGCCCGTGGCCTGCTTGCGGTCCACCCAGCGGGCCCAGCCCCGGCGGGTGATCTCGTCGCGGTAGAGCGAGCGCAGCCGGGACTCCATCCAGGTGAAGGCCGTGGGGTTGTCCACGCGCTCGATGAACAGGTCGCGGGAGGCGGGCTTGAGGCTCACCGGGCCCTCGGAGCCCAGGTTGTAGCCGCAGGAGCCCAGCAGCAGGACCAGGGCGAGCAGGGCCGGGGTGAGCAGGGGCTGGACGCGGCGCATGGGGGCGGCCTCCTTACTTGACCACGATGCTCACGAGCTTGCCCGGAATGACCACGACCTTGACGATGGTCTTGCCTTGCACGTGCCGGACCACGTTGTCCAGCCCCAGGGCCACGGCCTTGACGTCCTCCTCGGAGGCGTCGGCGGCCACGGCGGCGCGGCCGCGGACCTTGCCGTTGACCTGGACCACCAGCTCCACCTGGTCGCGGACCAGGGCGGATTCGTCGTGCGCGGGCCAGGGCTCGGAGGCCAGCTGGGTCGTGTGGCCCAGGGCCTGCCAGAGCTCCTCGCAGATGTGCGGGGCCACGGGCGAGAGCAGGGTCAGGGTGGTGGCCACGGCCGAGGACAGGACCTGCGGGCCCTCGGGCAGGGTCTTCAGCTCGTCCTTGAGGGCGTAGAGCTCGTTGACCAGCTCCATGAGCGCGGCGATGGCCGTGTTGAACTGGAAGGCGTTCTCGATGTCCCGGGTGACCCGGCGCGCGGTGTCGTGCTCCTTGAGCCGCAGGGCCCTGGCCGGGGCCGAGAGCTCGCCGCTCACGGCCGCGCAGGGGCGTACCGGCCGGAGCAGCCCTTCCAGCTCCTCGGCCAGGCGCCAGAGCCGGGACAGGAAGCGGTAGGCGCCCTCGATGCCCGCGTCGCTCCACTCCAGGTCCTTTTCCGGCGGCGAGGCGAACAGGATGAACAGCCGGGTGGCGTCGGCCCCGTACTTGCCGATCATGGCGTTGGGGTCCACCACGTTGCCCTTGCTCTTGGACATCTTGGCCCCGTCCTTGAGGACCATGCCCTGGGTCAGCAGGTTGGCGAAGGGCTCGGCGGGCACGGGGTAGCCCTCGTCGCGCAGGATCTTGGAGTAGAACCGGGAATAGAGCAGGTGCAGGATGGCGTGCTCGATGCCGCCGATGTACTGGTCCACGGGCGACCAGTACTTGAGGGCCGTGTCGTCGAAGGGCGCCTTGTCCTCGCGGGCCTGGGTGTAGCGCAGGAAATACCAGGAGGACTCCACAAAGGTGTCCATGGTGTCGGTCTCGCGCCGGGCCGGGCCGCCGCACGTGGGGCAGGCGGTCTGGACGAAGCTGTCCATGAACGGCAGCGGCGACTTGCCGTCTGCGCGCATGACCGCATCCTCGGGCAGGACCACGGGCAGGTCCTTCTCCGGCACTCCCACGAGCCCGCACTTGTCGCAGTAGACCACCGGGATGGGCGCGCCCCAGAAGCGCTGGCGCGAGATGTTCCAGTCGCGCAGGCGGTAGTTCACCGTGGGCCTGGCCAGACCCTTTTCAGCCAGCTTGGCCACCATGACCTGCTTGGCCTTGTCGTTCTCCAGGCCGTCGAACTCGCCGGAGTTCACGAGCACGCCGGGGTCGGCGTAGGCCGCGGTCAGGGCCGCCGGGTCCAGGGTCTGGCCCTGGGGCTCGATGACCACGCGCAGGGGCAGGTCGTACTTCCTGGCGAACTCGAAGTCGCGCTGGTCGTGGGCCGGCACGGCCATGACCGCGCCGGTGCCGTAGCCCATGAGCACGAAGTTGGCCACCCAGATGGGCATGTCCCAGCCGGTGAACGGATTCACGCAGTAGGCCCCGGTGAACACGCCCTCCTTTTCCAGGTCGTCGGCCCCGCGCTTGATCCGGTCCATGTTGGCCACGTCGCGGCAGAAGGCCCGGACCTTCTCGGCCTGGGGCGAGCCGGCGATGAGCTTTTCCACCAGCGGGTGCTCGGCGGCCAGGCTCATGAAGGTGGCCCCGCAGAGGGTGTCCGGCCGGGTGGTGAAGACCTCGATCTCCTCCTCCTGGCCCTTGATCTTGAACTTCACCTGGGCGCCCACGCTCTTGCCGATCCAGTTGCGCTGCATGGTCAGCACGCGCTCGGGCCAGCCCTTTTCCATGTCCGCCAGGGATTCCAGCAGCTCGTCGGCATAGGCCGTGATGCGCAGGAACCACTGCTCCAGCTGCTTCTGCTCCACCTCGGAGTCGCAGCGCCAGCAGCGGCCGTCCTCGACCTGCTCGTTGGCCAGCACGGTCTGGCAGGACTCGCACCAGTTCACCGGCGAGTTCTTGCGGTAGACCAGGTCCTTTTCCAGGAACTTGAGGAAGAAGAGCTGCTCCCACTTGTAGTATTCCGGCCGGCAGGTGGCCAGCTCGCGGCGCCAGTCGTAGGAGTAGCCCAGGCGCTTCAGCTGGGCGCGCATCTCGGCGATGTTGCCGTAGGTCCAGGCGGCCGGGTGGGACTTGTTCTTGATGGCGGCGTTCTCGGCGGGCAGGCCGAAGGCGTCCCAGCCCATGGGGTGGAGCACGTTGCAGCCGCGCATCCGCTTGTAGCGGGCCACCACGTCGCCGATGGAGTAGTTGCGCACGTGTCCCATGTGGATCTTGCCCGAGGGGTAGGGAAACATCTCGAGCACGTAATACTTGGGCCGCGCGGGATCGGCCTCCACCTCGAAGCAGCGGGACTCGGCCCAGCGAGCCTGCCACTTGTTCTCGATCGATTCGGGATCGTACTTGCCCAGCGCCATGAGATCCTTTCCTGATGTCAGAATTTCTTGTCCACGCCCAGGTCGCCGTTGTCCACGGCCTTGGCCGCGGCGTCCAGGATGCCGTTGATGAAGTTGCGCGAGTTCTCGTCGCCGAACTGCTTGGACAGCTCGATGGCCTCGTTCAGGGCCACCTTGAGCGGGATGTCCGCGCAGTGGAGCATTTCATAGAGCGCCAGCCGCAGGATGGCCAGCTCCACCTTGGCGATGCGGTGGAGCTTCCAGTGCTTGGAGTGGCGGTGGATGATCTGGTCCAGTTCCTCGCGCCGGCCCCAGACGCCCTGGACCAGGCCGCGGGCAAAGGTCCGGACGTCCTCGGCGTCTTCCTTGAGCACGGCCGGATTCTCGGCAAAGGCCCATTCCAGCGTGGAGGTCTCGGCGACGGGAGCGAAGCCCAGGCCGTAAAGCACCTGGAAGGCCAGGGTGCGGCCGTTCCGGCGCATGCCTTTTTTCTGCGCCATGCCCTAGAGCTGCTCCAGGACGCGCACGGTCTCGAGCACGGCGTGGGCCGCTTCCACACCCTTGTTCCCGGCCTTGGATCCGGCCCGCTCGATGGCCTGCTCCAGGGTGTCGCAGGTGAGCACGCCGAAGCCAACGGGCACGCCGGTCTCCAGGGCCACCTGGGCCATGCCCTTGACGCACTCGCCGGCCACGAAGTCGAAGTGCGGGGTGGCCCCGCGGATCACCGCGCCCAGGCAGATGACCCCGTCGTACTTCTTGGAGGCGGCCATCTTGCGGGCCACCACCGGCATCTCGAAGGCTCCCGGAATGCGCACCAGGGTCAGGTTCTTGGCGTCCGCGCCGTGGCGCACGAGGTAGTCCACGGCCCCGCCCACCAGCTTGTCCACGATGAAGTCGTTGAAGCGGCTGGCGATGAGGGCGAACTTGAGCTTCCCGGCCTCGAGCCTTCCTTCCACGGTCTTGATGTTCATGGCGTCCTCCGCTCAGTTCTTGCGGTTTTTCAGTTCGAGCATGTGCCCGAGTTTTTCCTTCTTGGTGGTGAGATACCCCAGGTTCACCTCGCAGGCGTCCATCTCGATGGGCACCCGCTCCACGACCTCCAGGCCGTAGCCTTCGAGGCCGATGATCTTCTTGGGGTTGTTGGTCATGAGGCGCATCTTGGACACGCCCAGGGCCACGAGGATCTGGGCCCCGGTGCCGTATTCCCGCAGGTCCGGGGCGAACCCCAGGCGCTGGTTGGCCTCCACGGTGTCCAGGCCCTCGTCCTGGAGGTGGTAGGCCTTGATCTTGTTGCCCAGGCCGATGCCGCGGCCCTCCTGGCGCATGTACAGGAGCACGCCCTTGCCCTCGCGGTTGATCTGGCACATGGCCGCGGCCAGCTGCTGGCCGCAGTCGCAGCGCTTGGAGCCGAACACGTCGCCGGTGAGGCACTCGCTGTGCACGCGCACCAGGGTGGGCTCGCCCGGCTTGATCTCGCCCATGATGAGCGCCATGTGCGTGCGGCCGTCGGCCCCGGACTGGAAGGCCGCGGTGCGGAAGTGGCCCCACTGGGTGGGCAGCTCGGCCTCGGCCACCTTGGTCACGGTGTGGCCGCCGAACTTCATGCGGTGGCGGATGAGCCCGGCCACGGAGCAGATCTTGAGCCCGTGCTTCTCGGCAAAGGGGATGAGGTCGGGCATCCGGGCCATGTTCCCGTCCTCGCGCATGATCTCGCAGATGACCCCGGCGGGCTTCAAGCCCGCCAGGCGGCAGAGGTCCACGCTGCCCTCGGTCTGCCCGGCGCGCACGAGCACGCCGCCCTCCCGCGCCCGCAGGGGGAAGACGTGGCCCGGGGTGACGATGTCCTCGGGGCTCACGGTGTCGCCCACCGCGGTGAGGATGGTGGTGGCCCGGTCGAAGGCCGAGATGCCCGTGGTCACGCCCTCGCGGGCCTCGATGGAGACCGTGAAGTTGGTGCCGAACTTGGTCTGGTTGTGCTGGCTCATGAGCGGGAGCCTGAGCCGGTCGATGAGCTCGGCGTCCATGGCCAGGCAGATGAGGCCCCGGCCGTGGGTGGCCATGAAGTTGATGGTCTGGGGCGTGACCTTCTCCGCGGCGCAGACCAGGTCGCCCTCGTTTTCCCGGTCCTCGTCGTCCACCATGATGACCATCCGGCCCTGCCGGATCTCCTCCATGGCTTCTTCGATGCTGCACAAAGGCATGGTTCACCTCGCTCGGCCGCGCGAGGCCGAGTGGGTCCCGGCGGCCGCAATGTGTCAAAGAATGGCAAACCCGCTCCATACCCCAAAAGCCCTCCAGGGGGAAGGGGAGAGGGGCGCAGCTAAAAAACGGCGCAAGTCCGGGATGTTACAATCGACAGCAGGCTGGCGGGAAAGGAGCTCAGGCCATGGCCGCGGCTGCCAGGCCGCGCCCCTGGGGGGTGCGGCGCTCGGCGGCCAGACGGTCCAAGAGGTGCATCTGCCGCCGCGACAGGGCCCGGGCGTCCAGGCTGCGGCCGGAGTCGTAGGTGGCCACGATGTCCTCGATGAGGCGCACGTCCTTGGCCCGGCGGCTCCAGAGGCGGATGTTCAGGAAGTCGGCCTCGTAGCGCTGCTTGTGGAACCAGCCCCCGCAACGGTCCACCACGAGCTCCCGGGACAGGGACAGGCACAGCGGGTCCACGTTGCACTGGCGGATGGGGTCGCGTCCGGGCTCGTCCTCGGGGATGCACGGCCGGTCGAAGGCCAGGGACGTGTCGATGCGGGCCACGACCATCTCGGCGTCGCGGTGGTCCAGATAGACCGTCAGGGCGTGGGGCTTGAGCGAGTTGTCGTCGTCCAGGAAGAGCACGCGCTCGCCTTTGGCGGCCTTGAGCAGGATGTCGCGGATGCCGTTGCCCCAGTCGTTGTCCTTGGGCAGGTCGAAGAAGCGCACGAAGCCCGGGTTGCCCGGCCGTTCGCCGCGCACGCCGTCGAAGCCCACGAGCATCTCCACGGAACCCGCAGGCAGGGACCGTCCGGCGAAGTCCATGGCTGTGGCCACGGAGCGGATCGCTGCGGCCAGGGCCCGGGGCCTGGCGCCGATGCTCGGCGTGATTATGGAGAAAATCGGCTGATCCATGAACCGTCCCTGGTCCATTCCGCGCACGGTGCGGAGTTCTCCCTGATCCGTCCGTGGTATCGGCGGGTCGAGGGGGAAACTTTAGGGCGGTTCAACACCCCAGGTCGCGGCCCAGGGTCGCGGCGAAATCCTCGGGCAGGTCCCGGCCGATGCAGACCAGGAAGCGTTCGGGCCGGGTGAGCCCGCGCAGGGGCTCCAGGTCCACGCGTCCGGCCACGGCCTGGACCAGCACGGGGTCCTCTGCGCCGAGCACGTCCAGCACGCCCTTGATGCGGAAGGCCCGGGCCGCGGCCTGTTCCAGGGCCGGGCGCAGGCGCTCCGGGTCGAGCGGCGCGGACGCATGCAGGATCTGGGAGGCGTAGCCTTCCCCGGCGTGGGTGCCGTGCTCGTGGAAATGGGGCAGCAGGTCGTCCCAGGCCAGGCCCTGGCGCTCCAGGTCCGGGTCCTGGAGCAGGCCGAAGGGGATGGCCCCGTGCTCGGCCTCCAGGACCAGGGCCCGGGGATTGTGCTCCCGGGCCAGTTGCCCGAGGCCTCGGACCTGGTCCGGTTCCAGCAGGTCGCACTTGTTGAGCACCAGGATGTCGGCGGCCTGGATCTGGTCCCGGGCCACGGCGCTCTCCTTCAGGGCCTGGGCCAGGTGGGGCCCGTCGGCCACGGCCAGCACCGGCCCACGGCGCACCAGGTCGCGGACCTCCCGCAGCTCGGCCAGGAGGTTCTTGGGATTGGCCAGCCCGCTCATTTCCAGGACCACCACGTCCGGCCGGAAGCGCTCCAGGATGCGGGACAGCCCCTTCTTGAGCTGGCCCGAGAGCGAGCAGCAGACGCAGCCCTCGTCCATCTCCAGCACGGGCGAGTCCTGGTCCAGGAGCCGCCCGTCCAGGCCCACGGCCCCGATCTCGTTCTGGATCACGGCCACGAACCGGTCGTGCTGCTGGTTGTGTTCGATGAACCGGCGCAGGAGCGTGGTCTTGCCCGAGCCCAGGAAGCCGGTGAGCACCAGGAGCTCGGGCAGGGCGCCCCGGCCGCCCGGGGCCTGGGCGTCAAGCCATTCTGGGTTGTGCGCGTGCTGCCAGGGCTGGCGGCGCAACGGGCCGAAGGCCGGGGACTGCGGGCCGCCGTAGTCCAGGCGCAGGCGCAGCAGGCGCGTCTGTTCCGAGGGAGCCTGTTCCAGGACCCGGCCCTGGCGGCAGACCTGGACCCGGCCCGGGAATCGCTCCAGGACCTGGGACGCGGGCGGCTCGCCCAGCTGGAAGCTGATCGTGGCCGCCAGGGTCCGGAACAGGGGAAAGCCCAGGGCCCAGGCCGCCACGTCCGATTCCCGGCCGCCGGGCGGGACCACGAAGTTGCCCGAGCCCGGGGGCCAGTCCAGGCCCTCGGGGGCCAGGGTGCGTTGGCGCGACAGGGCCGTGAGCTCCAGGGACAGGGCCTGGCCCGAGGCCGCGGCGGAAAGGGTCAATGCGCCGAGGCAAAAGAGCTGGCTGGTCTCGTCGCGGGCCGGGAACTCCCGCACCAGGTCCCAGTATTCCGGCCGCTGGCTGAGCACGGCCGCGGCCAGGGGCAGCATCTCGGCCCGGGGCTCGGCCGGGTCCGGGAAATAGTGCAGGGAAAAGCGCCCGCGCACGCGGTCCCCGTCCCTGCCCTCGCCCTCGAAGAGCAGGCCGTGGACCCCGGGCGAGCCGCGCAGCTTGAAGGTCCAGCACTCGCCGAAGGCCAGGGAGGGGCGGATGCCGCGCCAGCCCAGGAGCCGGGCCTTGGCGTGGCTGAACTGGGAGCGCAGGAGCAGGGCGCGCAGAAGCCCCGGAATCCAGGAGCCCGGGGCGTCCGCCGGACGCAGGGGGGTGATCTCGAAGAGGTCCATGGCCTGCGGAAGGGGCCCCCTTGCGGGGGCCCCCCGGAGTGGTTCTAGGCCTTCTTGAACTGGATGCTGTCGCCGTTGCCGAGGTAGGCCGTGTCCTTGGTGCGGAAACGGGCCGTGCCGCGGACCACGGGGTAGCCGTTGTCGATGAACTTCTTGGCCGTGACCAGGCCGGTGCAGTGGTTGCAGCCGACCTTCTCCAGCTCCCACTTCTTCAGCCCGATGACCAGGTCGTCGTACTTGGGGTCCCAGTCGTCGAACGGCGAGATGTGCAGCCCGCCGTAGAGGCCGTGGAACTTGTCGTTCTCGTACTTGAGCTCCTTGTAGGCCGTGTCGGCGAACAGGATGATGCCCTGGTGGCAGCAGCCGGTGACGCTCACCAGGCCCAGGTCGGCCACGTTGAAGTACAGGGACTGCTCACCGAAGACCTTGCAGATGATCGGCACGTCGAAGACGTAGGTGGCCATGCCCGGCAGGATCGGGCGGAGGCCCTTCTTGACCTTGATCACCTCGCCCTTGTGCCCGCTGTCCGCGATGTACTGGAGCCCGGAGGGGTAGAAGGTGTCCGGGATGTACATCTTGATGTTCGGGGCGTACTTGAGCGTCACCGGCAGGCCCCAGTAGTGGTCGAAGTGCTCGTGGGAGATGATCAGGGCCTCGATCTCGCCGTTGGCCAGCATCTTGTCGATGCCCTCGCGCTTGAAGGCCTCGTCCATCCACTTGTAGGACCAGCCCGAATCCAGGAGGTACTTGTGGACCTTGCCGTCCATGTCCTCCACTTCCACCAGGGCCGCGAAGCCGCCGGCGTTGTCCGGGTGCACGGAGAGGCCCTTGGTCAGTTCCCAGGCCTCCTCCAGCCTGTGCGGCAGGAGGTGCTTGATCTTGGCGATGCCCTTGTCATAGGAGCCCTTGCCCAGGCCCGTGCCGTCGCCGAAGGGCGGCCAGTTGTAGGTGTACTGGTCCACGAGCAGGCCGCCCGCGGCCTTGATGTCGCCCATGAGCGTGCCGTTGTCGAACCAGCTCGTCTCGGAGATGACCTTGCACTTGACGCCCCGGCAGACGCCGAAGTCGGCCAGCTTGCGCTGGACCTGGGAGATGTGCTTGCGGCTCATGGGCGAGTAGGAATACAGGCCCATGGCTCCGATGGCGCCCAGACCGAGGCCCAGGGCCGCGCCCTTGATGAAGTCCCGCCGGGTGAACGGGGTCTTGTTGTCGGACATGGCTCCCTCCTCGCTACTTGGGGATCAGGTTGACGGCGTTGGAAACCACGGGCAGGGCCCAGACCACCAGGAAGTAGAGGGCCACTCCGGCCACCGCGCCCACGGCCATGCCCGGGACCATGCGCGGGCTCCAGGTCTGCTCGGCCGCGCGGGCGGCGTGCTCGGCGGCGAGTTCGGCGTCGGTCTTCATGGTGAGCTTCCAGCCCGGCCAGTTGTCCATGAACCAGGTGTTGATGAGCCAGATGTTGATGAGCCAGATCATCGGGATCATCGGGAACTGCTGCGGGTGCGAGAAGCCCTTCTGGGTGCCCAGGAAGAGGTGCGCGTAGCGGTAGTACAGGGCGTAGATGGCCAGGCCGCCCAGGACCGTGATCGCCGTGCGCACGAGCATGTTCACCGGGGTGGAGAACTTCTTGGGCCAGTTGTCGCAGTAGATGTACAGGAACAGGGCGGGCACCAGGAAGAAGATGGCCGTCTCACCCACGTGCAGCCAGCGCCAGTCCGGGGCCGCGTCGCGGCGGGAACCGCGGATCGCTTCGCCCCAGGCCAGCTCCTGGGCGTAGTACAGGAAGAAGTTGAGCGCCAGGGAGATGGCGATGATGGCGAAGAACAGGGAGAGCCGCCGGGTCCAGGGGTTCTTGATGGCGCTGAACGGATAGCGCTCCCAGATGGTCTCCACCAGCCAGACCACCACGGTGCAGCACATGATCCAGGCGATGTGGAAGTTGCCCGAGACCGTGTCCGCGAACTGCTCCCAGTACGGCGGGGTGATGGCCGTGAAATACTGCCAGGGGTAGTACAGGATGCCCATGTGCGAGTGCATGGTCATGAAATAGACCAGCGTGCTCAGGAAGAAGGTCACGATCCAGATGCTCAGGCCCCGGGCCGGCTGCTTCAGGTCCTGCCAGGGCGCGGCCTCCATGGCCACGATCCAGGCCGGGGAGAGCCAGGAGGCGATGGCCGCGAACATGAGGCAGGCGGTGGCCGCGTATTCCTCGGCGAAGAAGGCGGTCACGCCGGGCAGCTTGGTGAGCTGGGCCGGGTTGAAGTAGGCCATGGCGAAGTTGCCCAGCAGGCCTTCGAAGAAGCCCTTGATGAGCAGGAGCAGGACGCCCGTGGACAGCAGCGTGAGCACGATGCCCTTGGTCACGGGGTGGGCCTTCTCCATCCAGCCGCGCTTGAAGGGCCAGAAGTCGAAGATGTAGGCCACCCAGATGAGCACGATGAGGATCCAGCGGGTGTAGTTGTAGCCCACGTAGGGTGTGTACAGCCGCATGTAGCCGCGCGGGTCCTGGAATATCCACCAGGTGGCGTAGAAGATGGCCAGGGTGAACAGCAGGTTCACCAGCGCCGGGATCGGGCCCTTCCAGCGCTTCTCCAGCTTGCGCGCCTCCAAAAAGGGGACGTTGGCAGCAGTCATGTTCCTTCTCTCCTTGACGTAGGTGATGTGCGGGGCCTCAGCCAGCGGCGCGGGTTCAGGGTTTCATGGCGGCCGCCTCCTCGACCGCCGGAAGACCCGCAGCAGGGTCGGTTTCCGTCGCCGCGGTCCGCGGCGTTGTCTGTTCCAGCATGGCCCGGCGCACGGCGGCCAGCATGGCCGCGCGGTCCAGGCCCTCGGACGGCAGGCCCAGGCGGCGGACCTCCTCGGCCAGAAGCTCGTCCGGGAAGTCGGCCCAGAGCGCGTCCTGCGGCTCCCAGGCCGGGGCTTCGGCGGCCTCGGCCAGCTGCGTCCGGCCGGTGAGCAGGCCGAGGAATTCCTTGCGCGTGAGCCGCATCAGGCGAAGACCTCCAGGCGTTCCCGTTCGTTCCTGAGCAGGGGCGAGGCCGGCACCTCGGCGTGGCGCTCCAGGAGCAGGCTCAGGCGCAGGATGCGCTCCTCCATGCACCGCCGGACCTCCTGGGAGTCCCGGCGCTTCATGGCCTGGAGCACCTTGGCGTGGTCGCCGAAGAGCATCTCCCGCTCGTAGTCGTGGAGAAAGAAGATGATCTCGTGCAGGGGGCTGTTGCCCGGGCAGAGCTGCTCGGCCACGGCCACCAGCATGGGGTTGCCCGTGCCCTCGGCCAGGCCCCGCAGGAAGGTGTTCATGTGCTCGCGCAGGGCGTCCTGGTTGCGGGCGAACAGGGCCCTGCTCAGGTCCATGAGCCGGGCCTCCAGGCGGGCCAGCTGCTCGCCGGTGATGCGCTCGGTGCTCAGGGCCGCGATCTGGGGGAAGAGGAGGTAGCAGGCCTCCAGGAGCGCGGACCAGTCCTGGCGGGCGCCGCGGGCGCAGCAGCCGTTGTGGGCCTCGCGGGAGCGCAGGTAGCAGCCGCTGCCCGGCCGGACCTCGACCATGCCCCGGGCTTCCAATACGCGCAGGGCGTTGCGGATGGTGTTGCGGCTGGCGCCGAACTGTTCGGACAGGGCCCGTTCGGTGGGCAGGCGGGAACCCAGCTCCAGTCTCTCGTTCTGGATCATGGCCAGGAGCCGTTCCAGGGAGTGTTCCTCCTTGGTCATGGTCCTGGCAGAGGAGGTCGGCATGGCGTCTCTCCTGTGATTTTTCAGGGCTATTGGTAATACCAATTACATGGAAGAACCCGGAAAACAACATTGGCTGAAAATTTCAGTCCTGCTTTACGGAAAAATGGCAAACCGCGCTCAATTTCAAGGGAAAATTGGATGAACCAATTTCAAGGGAAAATGACCGCGCCGCGGGTCGATCTGCGGCCGGGCGGAACAGGGGGGCTAGGAAGCGGAGCGGGAGCGGCGGCGGGCCGCGCGCCAGGCCTCGATGGCCTTGTCGAACGGCTCGAACAGGCAGGAGTATTCCGAGAGGCCCTTGGCCGGGAAGGCCCCGGGCCGGCGCGAGCAGAGCACCAGCACCGCGCGCAGGACCCCGCGGCGGTAGAAGGGCTTGGCGAAGTAGGAGCGGATGCCCTTGGGGATGAACAGGGCCCAGTCAATGGCCTTGATGCTCTCTAGGGTGTCCTCCACGATGAGGTGGTCGAGCTTGAAGCGCTCGATGCTCTGGGCGATGGTGCCCTCGTAGGAGTACGTCTCCCCGGCCTGCATCCGGGCGAAGGGCTCGCCCAGGCCGTAGACGAAGACCTTGTTCTTCCGGGCGTGGATGTCCGAGAACATCACGGCGTCGAAGCTGTAGCTGGGCAGCTGGGCGGCCAGGAAGACCTCCAGGATGTCCTGGATCTCGATCCTGCCCGAGAGCCGCCGGAGCAGGGTCTCGGTCAGTTCCTGGTGGGCCGGGCCGCAGGCCGCGTCCTCCTCGCCGGTGCCGGCCAGGCCCTCCACCTGGGTCAGGGAGACGCGCAGCAGGCGCTTCTCCTTGCAGACCAGGAAGCGCAGGGCGGCCTCGGCGGTGAACGGCGCGCTGTTCCTGCGCCGGAAGGCCAGCTTGCCCTCCCACTTCTTGTGGAACAGGATCTCGTTGGCGATGCGCTGCATGGTGGCGCGCATGTCCTGGTGGCAGAGCGCGGCAAAGGGGAGATTGCGGAACTCGTCGGCGCTGTAGCGGAACAGGTTCGCGGCCGCGGCGTTCTGGGCCATGACCATGCGCGAGTCGAAGTCCACCAGGAGCACGGGGTTCTCGGCCAGCTCGATCATGAGCTGGAGCTCGGAGTCCTTCTCGATGATGCTCTTGATGGCCTCGGCGCTGTCCGTGACCTCGATGAGGTAGCCCACGGAAAAGCGCGGGTCGCCCGGCAGGGGCCAGCAGCGCAGCTTGAGCCAGACCTGGCTTTCGCGCAGGCGGAAGACGCAGCCCGAGGCCCCGCCCTGGCCCAGGGCGGCGATGAAGGCCTCCACCAGGGGCAGGTCCTGCTCCTCCACCGCGGTCTTGCGGAACTCGGCGCTGCGCAGGAGCAGGCTGGTCTTGTCGCCCAGGCACTCCACCCGGTGGTTGTTGAGGAACTCGATGCGCGCCAGGGCCGTCTCCGTGCGCCAGAGCAGACCCGGGAAGGTCAGCACACACTTGGCCAGATCCTCGCAGGCCAGCTCGCGGTGGGGGATGAAGTCGAAGGTTTCGCCGGGGGCCGGGGGGAAGGGCACGTTCGCCTCCTTGGCGCTCAGAACCCGTGGCGGCGCAGGAACTCGGGGCTCATGCCGGAGGGCTTGATTCCGGCCTTTTCGGCCCAGGGGCCGAGCATCCGCAGCACGTACTTGCCGATGAGGTCGGTTTCCATGTTCACGGTCCGGCCGGACTTCCACTGGCCGATGGTGGTTTCGCGCTGGGTGGCCGGGATGATGTTCACGGTGAGGAAGTCGTCGCCGCACTCGTTCACCGTGAGGCTCACCCCGTCCAGGGCCACGGAGCCCTTGGCCACCACCTGGGACCCGAACTCCTTGGGGAAGCTCAGGCGGAAGATCTTCGACTCCCCGGCCGGGGCCACCGAAACCACCCCGGCCAGGCAGTCCACGTGGCCCGAGACCAGGTGCCCGCCCAGGCGGTCGCCCAGGGCCAGGGCCCGTTCCAGGTTCACGGCCCCGCCGGGCTTGAGGCTCCCCAGGCTGGTCTTGGACAGGGTCTCGGCGCTGGCGTAGGCCGAGAAGCGGCCCGCGGCGGGCTCCTCGGCGGTGAGGCAGGCGCCGTTCACGGCGATGGACTCGCCCTTGACCACCGGGCCCAGGAACTCGGCGCGCACGGTGATCCGGGTCTCGCGGCCCCGGGCGGCCACGGATTCCACCTGGCCCATGCCCTGCACCAGTCCGGTGAACATCAGCCGTTCCTCCGGGGCCGGTAGCTCAGGCGCACGTCCTGGCCCTCGCGGGAGAAGTCCGTGAAGCGGTAGTTCCAGGCCTCGGCGATGTTCCGGGTGCGGCGGCCGGAGAACAGGGACTTGGCCTGCTCGTCGCCCAGGACCAGGGGCGCCAGGATGAGCACGAACTCGTCCACCAGGTCCCGCTCGGCCAGGCTCTGGGCCAGGCGTCCGCCGCCCTCGCAGAGCACGTGCCAGCAGGAGAGCTCCGAACGCAGGCGCGCCAGGCCCAGGCCCAGGTCCAGGCCCGCCGGGCCCTGGGGCAGGCCCCAGATGCGGCAGCCGCGCCGGGTCAGGTCCTCGGCCGTGTGGGTGCGCAGCTCCTGCTCGCCGGTCCAGAAGACCACCCGCTCGGGCCGGTCCTGGATGAGCTTGAAGTTGTGGGCCTTGGGCAGGCGGCGGGTGACCACCACGGCGAAGGGCTGCTGGTGGTCCTTGGGCAGGCCGGGCAGCCGGCAGGTGAGCATGGGGTCGTCGGAGTAGAAGGTGTTGCCGCCCACGATGACCGCCCCGCAGAAGGCCCGCAGGCCGTGGGCGAAGGCCTGGGACTCGGGGCCGGAGATCTGCTCCGGGCGGCCGCCCCGGGCCGCGATGCGGCCGTCCAGGGTGGCGGCCATCTTGAGGATGACGTAGGGCCGGTCCGTGGTCTTCCAGAGGAGGAAGTCGGCGATGAGGTCGCGGCAGCGCTCCTCGAGCACGCCGAGGCGCACCTCCACCCCGGCCTTGCGCAGGGCCTTGGCCCCGCCTCCGGCCACCTCGGGGTTGGGGTCGGCGCAGCCGATGACCACGTTCTTGATCCCGGCGTCCAGGATGGTTTTCGTGCAGGGCGGGGTCTTGCCCTGGTGGTTGCAGGGCTCCAGCGTCACGTAGAGTTCGCAGGACGCCGGGTCCACGCCGCTCTTGCGGGCCCGGGCCAGGCAGTTCACCTCGGCGTGGGGTCCGCCGTAGGTCTCGTGCCAGCCTTCGGCCAGGACCTCGCCGTCGCGCACGAGCAGCGCGCCCACGCAGGGATTGGGAGCCGTGCGGCCGCGGCCGCGCAGGGCCAGGTCCGCGGCCCGGGTCATGAGGGCTTCAGCGGACCGGGAAGTCTCCGGAGAGCAATTCATAGCGGACACCAGCCTCCTTGAGCATGTCCTCGGCCAACTCGTCGGGGTAGGCCCCGGCGTAGAAGATGGCCTCCACCTGGCAGTTGACGAGCATCTTGGTGCAGATGAGGCAGGGCTGGGTGGTGCAGTAGATGATCGCGCCCTTGAGCGAGAGGGCGTGCACCGCGGCCTGGATGATCACGTTCTGTTCGGCGTGCAGGCCCCGGCAGAGCTCGTGGCGCTGGCCCGAGGGGATGCCCAGGCGCTCGCGGATGCAGCCCACCTCCTCGCAGTGCGGCACGTTGGACGGCGGCCCGTTGTAGCCCGTGGCCAGGATGCGTTTGTCGCGCACGGCCACGGCCCCGACCTTGCGGCGCAGGCAGGTGGAGCGCTCGGCCACCAGGAAGGCGATGCGCATGAAGTAGTCGGGCCAGGGCATGCGGCTCATGGGCCGTCTCCTACCAGGCGAACAGCGGGAAGCTGCGGGCGAACTCCTCCACTTCTTCGCGGATCTCCTCGAGCACGTCGTCGGACTGCCAGTTTTCCAGGGCCGCGGTGATGGCTTCGGCCACCACGATCATATCTTCTTCGATCATGCCCCTGGTGGTCAAGGCCGGAGTGCCCACCCGGATGCCCGAGGTCACGAAGGGCGAGCGGGTCTCGAACGGGATGGTGTTCTTGTTCACCGTGATCCCGGCCTTGTCCAGGGCGATCTCGGCGTCCTTGCCGGTGATGTCCTTGTTGGTCAGGTCGATGAGCATGAGGTGGTTGTCCGTGCCGCCGGAGACCAGGTTGAACTCGGAGTCCATGAGCGCCGAGGCCAGGGCCTTGGCGTTCTTGACCACCTGGGACTGGTACTCCTTGAAGCCGGGCTGGAGCGCCTCGCCGAAGGCCACGGCCTTGGCCGCGATGATGTGCATGAGCGGGCCGCCCTGGATGCCCGGGAATATCTGGGAATTCAAGACCTTCTCCTGGTCCTCGTTGGACAGGATGAGCCCGCCGCGCGGGCCGCGCAGGGTCTTGTGCGTGGTGGAGGTGGTGAAGTGGGCGTGCTCGATGCACGAGGGGTGCTCGCCCGCGGCGATGAGCCCGGCGATGTGGGCCATGTCCACCATGAGCACGGCCCCGACCTCGTCGGCGATCTTGCGGAAGCGCTTGAAGTCGAGCGTGCGGGGATAGGCGCTGGCCCCGGCGATGATCATCTTGGGCTTATGCTCCTTGGCCAGCTTCTCCACCTGGGCGTAGTCGATGGTCTGGGTCTGCTGGTCCACGCCGTAGAACTTGATGTCGAAGAGCCGTCCGGAGAAGTTCACCGGGCTGCCGTGGGTCAGGTGCCCGCCGTGGGACAGGTCCATGCCGAGCACGGTGTCCCCGGGCTTGCAGGCCGCGAAGTACACGGCCATGTTGGCCTGGGACCCGGAGTGGGGCTGGACGTTGGCGTAGCCCGCGCCGAACAGCTCCTTGACCCGGTCGCGGGCCAGGTTCTCGGCCTGGTCCACGAACTCGCAGCCGCCGTAGTAGCGCTTGCCCGGGTAGCCCTCGGCGTACTTGTGGGTCATGACGCTGCCCATGGCCTGGCGCACCGCCGTGGAGGTGAAGTTCTCCGAGGCGATGAGTTCCAGCTTGGACATCTGGCGGTCCACTTCGCTGGCGATGGCCGAGGCCACCGCCGGATCCTGCATCATGAGCTCTTCCATGATCCCCTCGTTGGTTACGGGCGTTAGCCCTCGAACTTCTTGAACAGCAGACAGGCGTTGGTGCCGCCGAATCCGAAGGAGTTGCACAGGGTGTAGTTCACCGGCTGGGTGCGGGTGCCCTCGGGCACGTAGTCCAGGTCGCACTCCGGGTCCGGGTTCTCCAGGTTGAGCGTGCGCGGGATCTTGCCCTCGTGGATGGTCAGCACCGAGAACACCGACTCCACGCCCCCGGCCGCGCCGAGCAGATGCCCGGTCATGGACTTGTTGCCGGTGATGGAGAGCTTGGAGGCATGTGCGCCGAATACGGTCTTGATGGCCCTGGTCTCGCAGGCGTCGTTGAGCGCCGTGGAGGTGGCGTGGGCGTTGATGTGGTCGATCTCCGACGGCGGCACGCCGGCCTCGCGCAGGGCCCGGCTCATGGCCAGGGCCATGCCCGAGCCGTCCTCGGGCGGGGCGGTCATGTGGTAGGCGTCGCCCGAGGCCCCGAAGCCTACGACCTCGGCGTAAATCTTGGCGCCGCGGGCCTGGGCGTGCTCCAGGGACTCCAGGAGCAGCAGGCCGCAGCCCTCGCCCATGACGAAGCCGTCGCGCTCGCGGTCGAACGGCCGGGAGGCGCGTTCGGGATCGTCGTTGCGCACGGACAGGGCCTTGAGCGCGTTGAACCCGGCCACGCCCAGGGGCGTGATGGTCGATTCCGCGCCGCCGCAGATCATGGTCTGGCAGCGGCCCAGCTTGATCTCGGTGTAGGCGTAGCCGATGCCGTGGGTGCCCGAGGCGCAGGCCGTGGTGGTGCAGACGTTGGGCCCGCGGGCCCCGGTCTCGATGGAGACCTGTCCGGCGGCCATGTTGGCGATGATGATCGGGATGAAGAAGGGCGAGGTGCGCGCGGGGCCCTTTTCCAGGAGCTTCTTGTGCATCTCCTCAATGGTGTAGAGCCCGCCCAGGCCCACGCCGATGATCACGCCGGTCTCGGCGGCCTCCTCGGGAGGTATCTGCCAGGCGGCGTCCTCCTGGAGCATCTTGGAGCAGGCCACGGAGTACTGGACGAATGTCTCCATGCGCTTGATCTGTTTGACCGGGATGTAGCGGCTGGGGTCGAAGCCCTTGACCTCGCCAGCGATGCGCGTCTCGTAGGCGGTGGCGTCGAAGCGGGTCAGGGGGCCGATGCCGGATTTGCCCGCCAGGAGCGCCTTCCAGCTGGAGGCCAAGTCGTTGCCCAGGGGGGTGATGGCGGCCAGGCCGGTGACGACAACGCGATTCATGGGTGATCCTGATGGGTTGGGGATGATCTCCGGACGCGCCCCAGGAGGAAATGGAGGAGCGTCTTACGCCCGATCCGGGCATAAGACGCCCATCCCAGATGGCGGCGTTGCCGGCGTATCCGGCGCTACTTCTTGCCCTTTTCGATGTAGTCGACGGCGTCCTTGACCTTGACGATCTTCTGGGCGTCCTCGTCGTCGATCTCGATATCGAATTCCTCTTCGATGGCCATGATGAGCTCGGTGAGGTCCAGGGAGTCGGCGCCCAGGTCCTCCACGAAAGAGGCCTCGGGCTTGACCTCGTCGGCCGAGACGCCCAACTGGTCCACGATGATGCTTTTCACTTTTTCGGCAACGGACATATTTCCCTCCAGGTGTGAATATGCGTTTTGAAGCGTGGTTTACATGTACAGGCCGCCGTTGACGGCGAGAACCTGTCCGGTGATGTAGGTGGAATCCGGGCCTGCCAGGAAGGACACGGCCGCGGCGATCTCCCCGGGCGTGGCCGCGCGCTTGAGCGGCACGGCCTCGGTGAACTTCTTGGTGACCTCCTCGGAGAGCACGGCGGTCATGTCCGTGGCCACGTAGCCCGGGGCCACGGCGTTGACGAGCACCCCGCGGGAGGCCAGCTCCTGGGCCGCGGACTTGGTCAGGCCGATGAGCCCGGCCTTGGCCGAGGCGTAGTTGGCCTGGAAGGCGTTGCCCATCTGGCCGGTGACCGAGGACATGTTGATGATCCGGCCCTGGCGCTGGCGCATCATGATCTTGGCGGCCTCGCGCAGGAACAGGAAGCAGCCGCGCAGGTTCACGGCCAGCACCTTGTCGAAATCCTCGTCCTTCATGCGCACCAGCGGGCCGTCGCGGGTGATGCCCGCGTTGTTCACGAGCACCTCCAGCTGCACCTTGTCCTTGATCTCCGCGGCGAAGAACGCGGCGATGGCCGCCGGGTCGCCGGAGTCCAGCTGGAAGGCCCTGGCCTGGCCGCCGGCGGCGGCGATGGCGGCCACGGTCTTCTCGGCCTCCTCGGGCCGGGAGACGTAGGTCAGGTATACCCCGAAACCGTCACGGGCCAGGCGTTCGGCCACGGCGCGGCCGATGCCTCGGGAGCCTCCTGTGACCAGGGCGACGCGGGGGAGATCGCTCATGAGCGGTGTCCTTGTCTATCGTCGGTTGAACTGCGCTGAAATATCCGAAAAACGGCCGGACTGCAAACCGGGCCTGGGCCTAGAACTGCACCAGGGCCGCGCCCCAGGTGAAGCCGCCGCCGAAGGTGGCCATGAGCACTAGGTCCCCGTCCTTGATGAAGCCGGTGAGCCGGGCCTCGGCCAGGGCGATGGCGATGGATGCCGCCGAGGTGTTGCCGTAGCGGTCCACGTTCACGTAGATCCGCTCGTGCGGCACGCCGATCTTCTGGCCCACGGCCTCGATGATCCGCATGTTGGCCTGGTGCGGGATGAACACTCCCACGTCCTCAGGCTTGAAACCGTTGCGTTCGAGCAGCTCGGCGCTCACCGAGAGCATGGAGCGCACCGCGTGGCGGAAGACTTCGCGGCCCTGCATCTCCACGAAGAAATCGCGGCGGATGGGCTCGCCGGTCTTGTAGGTCGCGGCCGAGGCCCCGCCGCGCACCGTGAGCAGACCGCCGAGCTTGCCCTCGGAGGACAGGATGGCGTCCAGGAACCGGCCGCTGCCCTTGCCCGGGGTGGCCGAGACCACGGCCGCGCCCGCGCCGTCGCCGAAGAGCACGCAGGTGCCCCGGTCGGTGTAGTCGGTGCGCGAGGAGACCACCTCGCTGCCGAGCACGAGGACATTGGACTCGGGCCGGAGCGCGATGAAGGCCCGGGCCGCGTCCAGGGCGTAGACGAAACCGGAGCAGGCCGCCGAGATGTCCGCGGCGTAGCGGCCGGAGAGGCCCAGGCGGTGCTCCAGGACGCAGGCGGCCGAGGGGATGTAGGCGTCCGGGGTGAAGGTGGCCACCAGGATGTGGGTCAGCTCCTCAGGCGCCATCCCGGCCTGCTCCAGGGCCTGCAGGGACGCGGGCAGGGCCAGGTCCGAGCAGCTCTGGCCGTCGGCCAGGCGGCGTTCCCGGATGCCGGTGCGGCTGGTGATCCACTCGTCGGTGGTCTCGACCATGCGCTCCAGGTCGGCGTTGGTCAGGATGCGTTCCGGGACGTGATAGCCCAACCCCCGGATGTGGAATTCGGTCATCTCGGCTCCTCCCGGGCCGCGGCCCGGGATGCGGTTCTACGCGGTCTTGGCGCCCGGGCGGCCGAAGCGGGCGATTTCGCTGTTGGCCTCGAGGTCCCGTTCGATGTGCTGGTGCGCCTTGTTGGCAGTGAAGGTCGCGGCCATGCGGATGGCGTTGGTGATGGCCTTCACGTTGCTCGAGCCGTGGCAGACGATGACGATGCCCTTGAGACCCAGGAGCGGGGCTCCGCCGTACTCGGCGTAGTCCACCAGTTTGGCGAAGCGGGTCAGGGCTCCCAGGGAGAGCAGGGTGCCGAGCTTGGACATGAGGCCGCGCTTGAGCTCGCCCTTGAGCAGGTTGCCGAAGCTGCGGGCCAGGCCCTCGGAGAGCTTCAGGGCCACGTTGCCCACAAAGCCGTCGCAGACCACTACGTCGTAGTTGCCCACGAAGATGTCGCGGCCCTCGGCGTTGCCGATGAAGTTGAGCGAGGACTTGCGCAGGAGGTCGAAGGCCTCCTTGACCACGGAATTGCCCTTGCCCTCTTCCTCGCCGATGGACAAGAGGCCCACGCGCGGCTTGGGCACGCCGAGCACGTCGCGGGCCAGCACGTCGGCCATGATCGCGAACTGGGCCAGGTGGAAGGCCTTGGAGTCCACGTTGGCGCCCACGTCGATGAGGATGCAGGGGCGCTGCTCCGTGGGCATGATCCCGGCCAGGGCCGGGCGGTCGATGCCCGCGATGCGGCCCACGGTGAACATGCCGCAGGCCACCACGGCGCCGGAATTGCCCGCGCTGACCACGCCGTCGGCCTGGCCTTCCTTGACCAGGCGGCAGGCCACCTGGATGGAGGAGTCCTTTTTGCGGCGCAGGGCGTCCGAGGGCTTCTCGTCCATGCCCACCACCTGGGAGGCGTGGACCACGTGGATGTCGAGGCCCGCAGTCTTGCACCGCGAGAGTTCGTCGCGGATCTGGGCTTCGTCGCCCACCAGGATGGCCCCGGCGCCCGTCTCCGCGGCGCGCACGGCCGCGGGTACGTTGACGCGGGGCCCAAAATCGCCGCCCATGGCGTCGACGGCGATGCGCGGCGCCTTATTGAGCATCACCGGCGGTCGTCACCTTGCGGCCCTTGTAGTTGCCGCACACCGGGCAGGCGCGGTGGGAGAGGGTCGGCTCGCCGCACTCGCAGTAGATGACGTTGGGCACGGCCACGTGGTCGTGGGAGCGCCGCATGTTGCGCCGGGACTTGGAAGTCTTCTTTTTCGGTTGAGCCATGACGTGATCTCCTCTGGTTCAGGGAATATCGTGATTCGCTCCCGGGGGCAATGCAAACCGGGACGGTTACGAAATCTTCAGATTCCGGAACGGGGCCAGGCGCGGGTCGTCCCCGGCCTCGGAACAGCCGCATTCGCGGAAATTGCGGTTTCCGCCGCATTTGGGGCAGAGCCCCTTGCAGTCCTCCTGGCAGAGCGGGTTCTCCGGCAGGGCCAGGACGAACTGCTCCCAGAGCACCGCGCCCAGGTCCAGGCGCAGCTGGCCGCCTTCGGACACCACCCGGGCCTCCTCGGCCGCGCCGCCCTCGCCGCCGGTCTCCTCGAAGACCTCGAACTCCTCATCCAGGGCCTGTTCGAAGTCCTCGGAGCAACGGCCGCAGGGCAGGATCGCCGCGCCGGAAAGCCTGCCGCGCACCAGGGCGCCGTTGTCCTGGGGGAGCACCGTGACCTCGGCCGTGAGCGGCCGGGCCAGCACGGCCCGCAGGCCGAAGGCCTCCAGGGATTCCTTCCAGAAGCCCTGGTCCGCAAAAGAAAACTCCCGGCCTTCAGCCGGGATGTCGGCCAACTCCACCCATATTTTGGACATGTAACCCTCGCAACCGACCCCTCTAGCCGCGCCCCCTGTCCTTGTCAAGAAAAAAGCCCTTGCGTTTTGCCGTGCGAAGGTTTACAGATTCCCTTCCCCGCGACCGGGAGCCCCCTCCGGCCGGGTCCAAGACGAAGAACGACGCCACGCGCGCGAGGAGGTTTTCCATGTCCCAGATTTGCGATATCTGCGGGAAGATTCCCCATTCCGGCAACAACGTGAGCCACGCCAACAACAAGACCAAGCGCCGCTTTCTGCCCAACCTCCAGAAAGTGCGCCACCAGGCTCCCAACGGCCAGGTCATGACCGTCAGCGCCTGCACCCGCTGCATCCGTTCCGGTGCGGTGGTCAAGCCGGTCAAGCGGACCGTGGCGGCTGAGTAGCTTCCCCGCGAGAAAAGACGACGCGAGTGAGCCCCGGCCGCAAGGCCGGGGCTTTTTTTCACCCGAACCGCAAAGGAGACCATCATGTCCGCGGAACGCGAGGCCCAGAAACTCATGGGAGCGGGTTGGCTCTGCGCCGAGAGCGTGCTCATGGCCGTGACCCGGGCCCGGGGCCTGGAATCCCCGCTCATTCCGCGCATGGCCACGGCCTTCTGCTCCGGGCTTTCGCGCACCTGCGGCACCTGCGGCGCGGTGAGCGGCGGGATCCTGGCCATCAGCCTGCTGGCCGGCCGCGACACCCCGGAGCGCGAGCTCCTGGACCTGGCCTACGCCCCGACGCAGGAGTTCGTGGAGGGTTTCCTGGCGGCCTACGAGTCCCTCAACTGTTTCGACATCACGGGCTGCGACTTCCGCACCCCCGAGGGCCAGGCCCGCTACAAGGAGGCCAACCTCAAGGAGACCTGCCTGGAGTGCGTGGTCCTGGCCACGCGCCTGGCCCTGCAGGCCCTGGAGAANNTCGGGCAACGGACAGGCCCGGCCGTGATCGCCCGGCAGTGGTCCTGCCTCTGCCCCCGGGAACAGCGCGACGGCTTCCTGGCCCATCTGGAACGCACCGGGGTGGCGGAAACCGCCGCCATTCCCGGCTGCCTGGGCCACCAGGTCCTGGAGCGCGACGAGCCCGGCGGGGTGCGCGTGGCCCTGGTCACCTTCTGGGAGTCCATGGAGGCCGTGCGGGCCTTTGCCGGGGAGGACCCGGAGCAGGCCCGGCTCTATGAGGGCGACGAGGCNNGGGTGCTCCACTGGCGGGTGCTGGGCCGGGAGTTCCGCTTCTAGCAGAGCAGGCGTACGCCTGCGGCCGCGTCCAGGGCCAGGCCGCTGAACCGGGTCACGGAGTCGGCCTTGGTCCACAGGCCCACGTACCCGGCCACGGGCCGGCCCGCGTCGTATTCCAGCGCCAAACGGCCGTCCACCAGGCCGCGCATCCGGCCGCCGCTCACCTCCACCTCCAGCCGGTAGGTCTGTCCGCTGTCCAGGGCCAGGGGCCGCTGGGCCCGGATGATCCTGCGGCCGTCCACGAATTCCGAAAACATCACGTTCTGTTCCACGGCGTTGACCCGGAACACGAAGTAGTTCCCGGCGTTGCGCAGGCCCAGGGCCAGGCCCCCGGCCTGGTCGATGATCCCGGCCATGGGCCGCACCAGGACGCTCAGGCGGCCGTCGGCCAGCTCCGCGCCCTTGGCCACGGCCAGGGGGAAGTAGCGGTAGGCCCCGATGGTGTCCAGGAACTCCTGGTAGCGCGGGCCCACCAGCCGGGTCAGGAAGCCGGAGAGCCCGGCCGAGAGGCGCGGCAGCCAGGCCGAGCCGTCCTGCACGATCCAGGTCCGGCCGTCCTCCTCGATCCGGCTCCAGTTGCCGAGCACGGCGTGGAACCCGGGCAGCTTCGCCGCCGTGGCCTGGTCCAGGAAGTCGTAGTCCTCGCGGAAAAAGGCCTCGACCATGGCCTCGGCCTGGGCCTGGCGGGAGATGGCCACGTCCAGGAGGCGGCTGGCGCCCAGGAGCCGGCCCAGCTGGTCCAGGGCCTGCTCGGTGCCGGGGCGGTCCAGGCCGGAGAGCGAGGCCTCCAGGAGGTCGCCGGAGAGGTCCACGCTGAAGCCCAGGCGCTGGAGCACCCCGGCCAGGAAGCTCACCCGCAGGGACTTGCCCAGGTAGTTGCCCGCGCCCCCGGCGAACTGCACGCTCACGGCGTTCTTCTCGGCCTCGTCCCCGCACAGCGCGTCCACGTTGGCGAAATGATAGCCGAACTTGGCGTTCAGGTTCATGTAGTCCGCGGCCAGCACCGCGAAGCTCTCCCCGCCGGGCAGGTCCGGCCCGGTCAATCCCGCTGCAGAGGACGCGAACAGGGTGAACAGGTTGCGGAAGTCCAGGTTCACGGACCCGGACCAGGTGATGCCCGGGTGGGTGAAGCCCCGCCACACGGCCCGCATGGGAACCGAGGCGATGTCCTCGGGCCGGACCTCGTCGCAGTCCGTGAGCCCCTCGCGCAGGCCGCCTCCCAGGTCCACCACCCGGATGTCCAGGGGGATCTGGGCCTTGAGCCGGGCGGTATGCACCCCGGAGAGCCGCTCCGGCAGGCTGAACATGGCCTTCATGGCCTTTTCGTGGGCGAACCGGATCACGTCGTGCAGGGTCGTGCAGCCCTCGGGCGTGAAATGGGCGGCGTGCGGGTCGGTGAGGTTCAGCGGCGAGAGCCGGTCCAGCAGGGCCCGCAGCCGCCGGTGGGCCGGGGTCTCGAAGGCCAGGGCCGGCC
>DFYP01000161.1 GCA_002382645.1 Desulfovibrio sp. UBA4079
GTCTGGGGCGCGACCGCGCGGTTGGCGGTGAGCGCGCCGCGGCGCTGGAGATAGACGACCATGGCCGCCAGCACGATGACGAGGACGAAGATCAGAAGCACCGTGGGCCAGACGCGGCGGCCGCTGGCGGCCGGAACCGGGGCGTCGCCGGCGCGCCACGAGTTCGTGCGGGAATGCGGCCGGTCCTCGTCTTCCTCCACGCCGAATTCCTGGGTCACGGCCTCCAGCACCTCGGCCTGGTTCAGGTCCAGGAGCCGGGCGTAGTTGCGGATGAAACCCTTGGCGTACACGGGATGCGGCAGATTCTTGCGGTCGCCCTCCTCCAGGGCCACGAGGATGCGGCGGCTGATCTTGGTGGACTCCATCACCTGCTTCACGGACAGGCCCTTGCGCTCGCGTTCGCGGCGCAGCAACTCCCCCAGTTCCTTCAATGTCATGTGTCCACTCCCGGCGGCCCGAGCCGCCGTCTAGTCCCGATACTCGATGATGGCCTTGTCCCGGAGCTTGTCCAGGTATTCCTTGAGAAAGGTCTCCATCTTCCGGGTGTAGATTTCTTCGTACAGCGTTTCCTTTTCCGCCTCAAAATCCCCGCTGGGCGCCTCCACCACGGAGTCGATGTTCAACAGCGCCTCCTGGGACTGCACCCGGAACGGCTTGCTCACTCCGCCCACGGCCACGCCCTCCAGGGCCTTGCGCCACTCCGGGGCCAGGTCCTTGCGGCCCACCACGCCCAGGTCGCCGCCCTGCTCCGCGCCCGGGCCCTGGGAAAAGAGCCCGGCGGCCTGGGCAAAGGTCGTCTTGCCGGACTCGATGTCGCGCTTCACCGCGGCCGCGCTCATGCCCTCGGGCAGGAGGATGATGCGCAGGTGCAGGTATTCGCCCATCTCGGCCTTGCCGTGCTTCTGGTCAAAGGCCTCGCGCAGCTCGTCCTCGCTGACCACCACCTTGACCAGGCCGGCGACCAGGCTGCGCTTCTTGATTTCCAGGCGCTTGTTCTCAAAGAACTTCTCCCAGGTCAGGCCCTGGACCTGGAGCTCCTTGCGCAACTGCTCCTCGTTCAGGCCGGTGCGCTCCATGACGGCGCGGATGGCGGCGTTGACCTCGGAGTCCGAGATCTTGATGCCGTAGCGCTTGCTCTCCTGCTCCAGGAGGATGTCCATGATCATCTGGTCGATGATCTGGCGGCGCAAGGCGCGCATCTGCTCGGCGTTCTCCACGTTCACCTGGCCGCTGTCCAGGGCGAACTTGACCTGCTGGGTCACCTCGAAGTCCGTGATGATCTGGCCGTTGGCCACGGCCACGATGCGGTCGGCCACGAACTCCGCGGCGCGGACCGGGGCCGCGAAAACCAGAATGAGGAAAAGAAGCGGCAGAAGACGGGAAAGACTGCGTTCGAACACGTTGACTCCTTGCTGCGACGCGCCCGGAAGGCGGCGCGAAATCCGGAAAGACGGGCCCACTGTAGTCTCTTTGAATCCGGGATGCAACGCCGCCCGGGCCCGGCTCACTGGGAGCGCTGTTTTCCGGCCTGGGGCTTGGCCTGGGGCGCGGCCTCGGCGGGTTCCTCCAGGTCGCCCTGGTCCACTTCCTGGTCCTCGGCAGGCTCCATGATGACCCCTTCCCCGGCCTGCTCGTGGCCCTCGCCCGAAACATCTTCCTGGCCCTCGGCCTGGTTCCCGAGCAGGTTCATCTCGCCCCGGCCCGAGTCGTCGGCCTGGGCCCCCTCCCCGGTCCTGGGCAGGAGATGGGCGCTGACCGCGATCTGGGCCTTGGCGATCTTGGCCGAAAGCCACTGCTCGAAAGCCTCCTGAAGCTTGACCTCGGCCAGGGCCTGCTCGATGAGCGGGTAGGCCTGGGCCGGGGGCAGCACGGCCGCAGGCAGCCGCTCCACGAGGATCAGGCTCTGAAAGCCGGCGTCGTCGTGGAGGATGCCCGTGGGCTGGCCGGGCTGAAGCCGGGACAACAGGTCGCGCCACTTCTCCGGCAGCTGGGCGTCGCGCACCGTGATCTCCCGCACAGCGGCCGGTCCGCCTCCGGCCAGCAGGGCCGCGATGTCGCGGCGCGCGCGGTACTGCTCCAGGGTCTTGTCCACGGCGTCCCTGTCCTGGGCCAGGATCACGGCCAGCCGCAGCCGCGGCGGCAGGGAGAACTCCTGGATGTGCTCCTGGTAGTAGGCCTCGGCCTCGGTGTACTCGATGCGCACCTGGGGCCGCAGGACCTGCTGGAAAAAGCGCTCCAGGTTCAGGTGGCTCCTGAGCTGGCGGCGCCAGGAATCCAGGTCGATGTACTCCTCGATGAGCACCTGCTCGAAGGCCCCGGGGGGGTAGTCCGCGCGGATGGTCTCCTCGGCCTTCTTGACCTCCTCGTCCGTGGGCACGAGGTCGCGGGCCTCCATCTCCTCCTGGACCAGCTCGAGCATGATGAGCTGCCCCAGGATCTGGCCGTATTCCTTCTTGAGCCCGGCCACGGTGGGCGCGGCCGCGGAGATCTCCAGATGGAGCATGTCGTGCTGGAATTCCAGCTGGTTCAAATAGATGGGCCTGCCGTTGACCCGGGCCACCACCCCCTCCTCCTCGCGGGGCGCGGAGGAGCAGGCGGAGCAGAACAGGAGCGCGGCGCAGAGGATGAGCAGTCGTTTCATGAGGTGGCTTCCGTGGCCGGCCCGGCGGCCCGGCCGAGCAGGCCGTCCAGTTCCCGGTTGAGCGCGGCCATGTTCTCGGTGATGCGGCCCGTCTCGGACAAACGGACCTCCAGCTTGCCGGGCGGCAGGAGCCGGGCCTGCCCGGGCCGGGCGCTGACCCAGTTCACCAGGTCCTGGGGCTTCACCGCGTCGGTGTCCGGGCCAAAGGACAGGACCGCGCGCGTGGGCGTGAGCTCGGCCCGGATCACCTGGAGCCGGGAAAGGGTCCGTTTGAGGTGCAGCACGGCCAGAAAGTTCTCCAGGGCCTCGGGCAGGGGGCCGAAACGGTCCCGCAGCTCGGCCTCCAGGTCCTTGAGCGCGTTCTCGGTGTTGGCCGAGGACAGCGCCTTGTAGTAGCCCAGGCGCTCCCGGGAGTCCTGCATGTAGTCCCCGGGGATGTGCGCCGCGAACACGAAGGTCAGCTCCGGGTCCGTGACCTGGCGGCGGGACTCGCCCCGCAGCCTGCGGACTTCTTCTTCCAGCATTTCCAGGAACAAGTCCAGCCCCACCCGGCCGATCTGTCCGGACTGGGACTCGCCCAGGATGTTCCCGGCCCCGCGCAAACGCAGGTCCTCCAAAGCCACCTTGAACCCCGCCCCCAGATAATCCATGTCCAGGATGATCCGCAAGCGCCGCCGGGACTGCTCGGGCAGGGCCTCCACCGAGGGCACGATGAAGAAGGCGAAGGCCTGGCGCTCGCTGCGGCCCACCCGGCCGCGCAGCTGGTAGAGCTGGCCCAGGCCGAACATCTGGGCCTGGTCCACGACGAGCGTGTTGGCGTTGGGGAAGTCCAGGCCGGATTCGATGATGGCCGTGGTCACCAGGATGTCCAGCTCGCCGTGCCAGAAGCCGTGCATGGCCTCTTCCAGGCCCTTTTCGGACATCTGGCCGTGGGCCATGCCCACCCGGGCCTGGGGCGCGAGGCTCTTGACGTATTCCACCACCCGCTCCAGGCCCTGGACCCGGTTGTAGACCCAGAAAATCTGACCGCCCCGGGCCAATTCCTGCTCCAGGACCCGGCGCAGAAAGGCGTCGTCGCGCTCGATGAGGGCCGTATCCACGGCCTTGCGCTCCGGCGGCGGGGTCTCGATGACCGAGAGTCCGCGCAGGCCCGAAAGCGAGAGCTGGAGCGTACGCGGGATGGGCGTGGCCGTGAGCGTGAGCACGTCGATGTTCTTGCGGAAATGCTTGAGCTTTTCCTTGTGCTTGACCCCGAAGCGCTGCTCCTCGTCCAGGATGAGCAGGCCCAGGCGGGGAAAGGCCACGTCCTGGGAGAGCAGCCGGTGGGTGCCGATGAGGATGTCCACCTCGCCCCGGGCCGTGGCCGCCACCACGGCCTTCTGGCGCTCCTTGGACACGAACCGGCTGAGCATGGCCACGCGCACCGGAAAGCTCTCCATGCGCTTCAAGAAGGTCTGGTAGTGCTGCTCGGCCAGGACCGTGGTGGGACAGAGCAGGGCCACCTGGCGGCCCTCCAGCACGGCGCGGAAGGCCGCCCGCAGGGCCACCTCGGTCTTGCCGAAGCCCACGTCGCCGCAGACCAGGCGGTCCATAGGCTCGGGCCGCTCCATGTCCGCGAACACGTCCTGCACGGCCCGGGCCTGGTCCGGGGTCTCCTCGAAGCCGAAGGTGGTCTCGAACTCCCAGTACAGTTCCGCGGGCGGGCCGTAGCGGAAGCCCTTGGCCACCCTCCGGAAGGCGTACATCTCCACCAGCTCGGCCGCGATCTGCTCCACGGCCTTGCGGGCCCGCTCCGTGGTGCTGCGCCAGCGCGCCCCGCCGAGCTTGTCCAGGGAGGGCACCACGCCCTCGGGCCCCTTGTAGCGCTGGACCAGGTTGAGCCGGTCCACGGGCAGGTAGAGCCGGTCGTCCTTGTCGAAAAAGAGCAGGAGGTAGTCGTTGTTGGCCGCCTCGCCCACGGAGAACCGGTGCAGGCCGCCGAAGCGGGCCAGGCCGTAGTCCCGGTGCACGAGCAGGTCGCCCTCCAGGAGGTCCTCGTAGCGCTCCAGGCCCTCGAAGGGTTTGTCCCGGGAGACCCGCCGGGTCTCGGCCGCGGGCTCGGGCTGGAGCAGGTCCTCGGCCAGGACCAGCAGCCCGGCCCAGGACAGGTCAAAGCCCTTCTTGAGCGGCGAAACCAGGGCGAACAGGCCGCGCGCGTCCGGGGAATACTCCGTGGACAGGGCCAGCTCCTCCTGGGCCGCCAGGGTCAGGAACTTGCGGCGGGAGCGCTCGGAGCGGAAGGAAAGCACGGTCTGGCGGCGGGAGCGCGACCAGTCCCGCAGGGCCGTGGTCAGCGCGGTCCAGGGACGGCGCTGGTCCTCGGGCTTCCAGAACAGGTCGGCGAAGGCGTTCAGGCCGCGCTCGGACAGTTCCGCGCCCTCGCGGTCCCGGCCCAGGGTCAGGTCCTCGAACACGAGCTGGCGCTTGTCCCGGAAGGCCTGGCGCGCGCTCTCCTCGGGCCGCAGCAGGAACTGCACGGGCCAGCGCCGTCCCGTGGACTCCTGCTCCCGGCGCAGGAACTCCCGCCAGGCAAAGACGTGCTCCTCCAGCCGGGCCCGCAGGTCCGTGGCCGAGGCCAGGATCCAGACCGCGTCCGGCGGCAGATGGGCCTCCAGGCCCACGGCGTTCGGCCAGAACAGCCCGGGCCAGACCTGGCCGTCGGCCCGTTCCGCGGACTCCAGCAGGGCCTGCTCCTCGGCCGGGCCCATCTCGCCGGTGGTCTTGAGCTTGCGCCACCAGGCCTTGGCCGCTGCCCCGTGCTCGCCGGTATAGAGCCCCGGGGCCACGGGCAGGAGCACTGCCTCGGCCAGATCGGCCCTGGAACGCTGGCTGGCCGGATCGAACAGCCGCAGGCCCTCCAGGGTGTCGCCGAAGAACTCCAGGCGCAGGGGCAGGCCGTAGCCGGGCGCGAAGATGTCCAGGATGTCGCCGCGCGCGGCCATCTCGCCCGGGGCCGAGACCAGGGGCCGGGCCGCATAGCCCCAGAGCGCGGCCTGTTCGCGGATGAGCTCCGGCGAGAGCTCCTCGCCCCGGGTGAGCGTCAGGGTGTTGGCCCGCAGCAGTTCGGGCTGGGGCCAGCGCGGCAGAAGGTTGTCGGCGGAGAGGAGCACGGCCCGGGGCCTGGGGCCGTAGGCCAGGGCGAACAGCGCGGCCCAGCGTTCGGCCCATTCCTGGGCCTCGGGCCGTTTGGGCAGATACGGCGGCAGTTCGGTCCAGGAGCGCTCCCAGGGCGGGGCCTCGGCGTCCGGCTCCTGGCCGGGACGGCGGCCGCACTCCAGGAACAGGCGCAGCAGGGCCGCCAGTTCCCGGTGCTCGCGCGCGCCCGCCGAGACCAGGACCACGCTCCTGCCCTGGGCCAGAAGGCTCTGGGCCAGCAGGGCCTGGGACCCGGGGCCGCTCTTGAAGACGCGCAGGCTGTTCCTGCGCCCCTGGAGAAATTCGAGGAGTTCCTTGGGCTGCTCCAACGCTGTCCTTCCAAGAGAAGCAGGCCGCCCCCCGCGTCGCGGGCTTGAGGCGGCCTGCCGTGATGACGGGAGGGAATCCGGCTAGACCTGGCTCAGGGCGTCCTTTTCCTCGCCGGACAGCAGCCGGTTCAGGTCCAGGAGGATGAGCAGGCGGTCCTGCAGCTTGCCCACGCCGCTGATGTACTCGGACTCCAGGCCCGAGACCACGGGCGGCGGCGGCTCCACGGTGTTGGCCGGAATGCGCAGGACTTCGGACACGGAATCGACCACGAAGCCCACGATCATCTGGTTGATCTCGATGACGATGATCCGGGTGTGCTTGTCGTGGTCGCGGGTCTCCAGGCCGAAACGCTTGCGCAGGTCCACGATGGGGATGACCTTGCCGCGGAGATTGATGACGCCCTCGACGAATTCCGGGGCTCGGGGGACCTTGGTGATCTCCATGGTGCGGATGATCTCCTGCACCTTGAGGATGTCCACGCCGAACTCCTCTTCGCCGATGCTGAAGGTGACCAGCTGGATGAGTTCGTCATCCTGCTTCTTCACGGTCTCACTCATGGCTCTCCCCTTTTGGCTGGCGGCGACGCATCCCGATGCAATTGGCCACCGCCCTATTCCTGAAGACTATTGCAACGCCGTTTTTTTTTGTCAATGAAATTTCCCCTCTGGGTGACAATACCCGGCCAGGGCCGGGGAACGCGGGGGAAAACTCTCATTGACGCGCCAGGCGTCAGAGGTTAAGCGGGGGGGAAATCAGCGGAGGAAACGCCCTTCATGGCTCAATACTTCCCCTTTTCAGACCAGGCCAGCCTGGAAGACCAGATCCGCAACCTGGCGGACGACGAGCTCCTGGATTTCTGGGAAGAGACCCAATACCTGGCCAAATTCATGGACAAGGAGCAGGAGCAGGAGGAGGTCGGGTACAACCCCGAGTACGAACGCCTCATCCTCCACGAGCTCCAGGTCCGCACCTGCCGCCGCGGCCGCGACTAGGCCCGGCCCACCCCTCAAAAAAAAAGACGCCCCTTCGGGGGCGTCCTTTTTTTCGCCGTCAGCCCAGGCGCGGGGCCCGGCCCACGCTGAAATAGGCGAAGCCCATGCGGCCCATCTCCGCGGGATTGTAGAGATTGCGCCCGTCGAACAGGATCGGCGCCGCGAGCAGGGACTTCATGCGGCCGAAGTCCGGGTTGCGGAACTGGTTCCACTCCGTGACCACGGCCAGGGCGTCGGCGCCTTCCAGAGCCTCGTACTGCCGGTCCACAATGGTCAGCCCCGGGGTGTCCCCCAGCTCCTGGCGGGCGCGCTCCGCAGCCACCGGGTCAAAGGCCCGGACCTTCATGCCCTGGGCCGTGACCCGGGCAATGATCTCCCGGGCCGGGGCCTCGCGGATGTCGTCGGTGTTCGGCTTGAAGGCCAGGCCCCAGAGGGCCAGGGTCTTGCCGGAAAGCCCGCCCTGGGGCTCGAAGTAGGCCGCGATCTTCTGGGCCAGCAGGGCCTTCTGGTCCTGGTTCACGGCGTCCACTGCGGCCAGGAGCCGGGGCTCGTAGCCGGTCTTGCGGGCCGTGTCGATGAGCGCCTTGACGTCCTTGGGGAAGCAGGACCCGCCGTAGCCCGCACCGGGGTAGATGAAGCTGTAGCCGATGCGCGAGTCCGAGCCGATGCCCAGGCGCACCTCGCCCACGTCCGCGCCCACCCGCTCGCAGATGGCGGCCATCTCGTTGATGAAGGAGATCTTGGAGGCCAGCATGCAGTTGGCCGCGTATTTGGTCATCTCGGCGCTGCGCACGCCCATGTGGACAAGCTTCTCGCGGCTGCGGGCGAACGGCGCGTAGAGGGCCCTGAGCAGGTCCGCGCTGGCCTCGCTGTCCGTACCCACGATGACCCGGTCGGGCTTCATGAAGTCGCCCACCGCGTCGCCCTCCTTGAGGAACTCGGGATTGGAGACCACGTCGAAATCGATGTCCGCGCCCCGGGACGCCAGCTCCGCGGCGATGATCGCCCGCACCCGGTCGGCCGTGCCCACGGGCACCGTGGACTTGTCCACCACCACCTTGGGGCCCTGCATGGTCCGGCCGATGTCCCGGGCCACGGCCTCCACAAAGGACAGGTCGCAGGAGCCGTCCGGCAGCGACGGGGTGCCCACGGTGATGAACACGGGCAGGGCCTTGGCCAGGCCCTCGGCGATGTCCGTGGTGAAGGTCAGCCGTCCCTGGGCCGTGTTGCGGCGCACGAGGTCCTCCAGGCCGGGCTCGTAGATGTGCACCCGCCCGGCGCGCAGGCCCGCCACCACCTCGGGATTCACGTCCACGCAGACCACGTCGTTGCCCATCTCGGCGAGGCAGGCGGCTGAAACCAGACCCACGTATCCGGTACCCACGATGCAGACGTTCATGCGCGCTCGTTCTCCTTTGCGTTCGCCGTTCAAGCCGCCCCAGCGATAGCCGCTCGCCCCCCGCGGTGTCAACAAAACCAGTCAAAAGACCGCCTTCTTGCATTCAGGGCCGTTCCCCCGTAGGTATCGGGATATCGACACCTTGGAGGATTCCATGCCCGTTCTCTGCGTCAACGTGGACCACGTGGCCACCCTGCGCCAGGCCCGCCTGGGCCGCGAACCCGAACCGGCCACGGCCGCGGCCCTGGCCGAGCTGGGCGGGGCGGCCGGGATCATCGTGCACCTGCGCGAGGACCGCCGCCACATCCAGGACCGCGACGTGGAGGTCCTGCGCCGCACCGTGAACACCAAGCTCAACCTGGAAATGGCCGCCACCGAAGAGATGCGCGGCATCGCCCTGGCCGTGAAGCCGGAGACCGTCTGCCTGGTGCCGGAGAAGCGCCAGGAGCTGACCACCGAGGGCGGGCTCAACTGCCTGGGCCGCGAAAAGGAGCTGCGCGACTACCTGGCGCCGCTGGCGGACGCGGGCATCGAGGCCAGCCTGTTCGTGGACGCCGACCCCCGCCAGATCGAGGCCGCCTCCAAGACCGGGGCCCGCTTCGTGGAGATCCACACCGGCCACTACGCCGACGCCCGGAGCCGGGCCGCGGTGGAGGCCGAGCTGTCGCGCATCCTGGAGGGCATCCGCCTGGCCCAGCAGGCCGGGCTGGAGGTCAACCTGGGCCACGGCCTGAACTACGTGAACGTCCTGCCCTTTGCCCGGGTGCCGGGCATCCGGGAATACTCCATCGGCCACAGCATCATGGCCCGGGCCGTGTTCACGGGCCTGGAGCGGGCCGTGCGGGACATGGCCGAAATCCTCCGCGGGTTCGCGGACTAGGCGGACGCCGTGATCCGGGGCATCGGCCTGGACCTGGTGGAGCTTTCCCGCATCCGCGACTCCCTGGACCGCTTCGGCGAACGCTTTCTGGCGCGCATCCTGACCCCGGCCGAACGCGCGGCCCTGCCCGAAGGCAACGCCGTGCCCCACGTGGCCGGCCTGTTCGCGGCCAAGGAGGCCGCGGTCAAGGCCCTGGGCACGGGCTTTTCCGGAGGCATCGGGTTCCACACCGTGGAACTCGCGCACCTGCCCTCGGGACGGCCTGAGATGCGCCTCCTGGGCAAGGCCCTGGAACAGGCCCGAAGCATGGGCGCGTCCACGGTCCACGTTTCCCTGACCCATGGCCGGGACACGGCCGCGGCCGTGGTGGTCCTGGAGGGCTGATGGACCTGACCCGCCACTGCGCCCCCCTGCTCCTGCCCCGGGAAATGGCCGCCTGGGACCGCGCCGCCGTCGAGGACCTGGGCATCCCGGCCCGGGTGCTCATGGAGAACGCCGGACGCGAGGCCCGGGCCGCGCTCCTGGAGGTTTTCGGCCCCGTGGAGGGCAGGGACGTGCTCGTCCTGGCCGGTCCGGGCAACAACGGCGGGGACGCCTTCGTCCTGGCCCGGCTCCTGGCCGGGGACGGGGCCACGGTGCGCCTGGTCCACACCCGGCCGCGCAAGCAGTACCGGGGCGAAACCCGGGCCAACGTGATCCTGGCCGCGCGCCTGGGCATCGCCATGGAGCTGGCCGGGCCGGACATGGTCCTGCCGGACGCGGACCTGGTCATCGACGGCCTCTTGGGCACGGGCTTTGCCGGCGCGCTCAAGCCCGCCCTGCTCCATCTCG
Organism: Desulfovibrio sp. UBA4079; assembly: GCA_002382645.1. Lineage (GTDB taxonomy): Bacteria > Desulfobacterota > Desulfovibrionia > Desulfovibrionales > Desulfovibrionaceae > Aminidesulfovibrio. The sequence goes on from DFYP01000161.1 coordinate 10,248, forward strand.
TGCGCGAGATGAACCGCCTGGGCCGCCGGGCCTTCGTATTTTCCCTGGACATCCCCTCGGGCTTGGACGGCCACACCGGCCTGGCCTGCCCCGAGGCGGTCCGGGCCCGCGCCACCGTGACCTTCCAGGCGGCCAAGACCGGCCTGGTCCAGCCCGGGGCCGCGGCCTTCACCGGCGCGCTCCTGGTGCGGGACATCGGCATTCCCGGACTCGTGCGGGACGAGCACCCGGCCGGACAGTGGCTCCTGAGCCCGGAGATCCTCGGCCTCATTCCCCGGCCCGAACCGGCCATGCACAAGGGCGCGGCGGGCCGCGTCCTGGTCCTGGGCGGCAGCGAGGGCCTCACCGGAGCGCCCCTGCTGGCCGCCCTGGGGGCCTTGCGGGCCGGGGCCGGGCTGGTCACCGTGGCCTGTCCCGCGGGCCTTTCCGACGCCGTGCGCGCGGGCTTTCCCGAGGTCATGGCCCTGCCCCTGGGCCAGGGCCGGACCTGGACCCAGGACATGGCCCGCAACCTCGATCTCTCGGCCTTCGACGCCCTGGTGCTGGGCCCGGGAATGGGCCGCTCTCCGGGCGCGGCCCGAATGCTCC
>DFYP01000195.1 GCA_002382645.1 Desulfovibrio sp. UBA4079
AGGGCCGTGAGCGCCAGGGCCTGCGGGTCGAAGGCCGGGGCCGCGCCCTCGGCGTGCAGGGCCGCCAGGATCGGGCCGCCCGCCGCGAACCCGGCCAGATGCCCGGCCAGGCCCGAAACCAGGCCCAGGACCAGGGCCTCGGCGCTGAACAGGGTGAACACCGCGCCCCGGGAAAAGCCCAGGGAGCGCAGCAGGCCGATCTCGCGCACCCGCTCGTTGACCGCCGAGAGCATGCTCGCCGCCACCATGGCGCAGGCGGTGAGCAGGATGACCAGGCTCACGGCCAGGGCCAGGTTCTTGACGAAGTGCACCGAGGTCATGCGCTGCTCCACCACCTGGCGCAGGGCCTTGATCTCCACCCCGGGCAGGGCCGCGCCGATCTGGGCCACGATGTCCTCGATGGGGCACCCGGCGCAGAGCGCGGCCACCTCCACCAGGTTGGCCTTGCCCGGCAGTCCGGCCAGGGACTGGGCCAGGGCCAGGGGCGCGAAGGCCACGTTGTCGTCCTCGCCGCCCGTGGGCGCGAGCACGCCGGACACCGCGAGGCTGCGGCCGGAGATGGTCACGGAGCCGCCGGGCGTCGCGGCCAGCCGGTCCGCGGCCGCCGAGCCCAGGAGCACCTGGCCGTCGTTGGCCGGGAGAGCCCCGGTCACGGCCCAGTAGCCCTTGAGCAGCTTCTCGCGCTCGAAGCGCACCCCGACCACGGCCAGGGCCAGGTTCCCGGACTTGGCCGGGACCACCAGCTTGGGCGCCACCACGCTCACGTTCTGGCGCAGGGCGATCCCGTCCATGGCCCGGTCCACGTGGTCCGCGTCCAGGTACTCCAGGCCGTAGAGCATGTCGCCCAGGGACAGGCCGCCGTAGCTCACGGTGAGCCGGTCCGTGCGCGGCTGGATCAGGATGTTGGCGCCAAAGGCCGTGAGCTTCTTCTCCAGGCTCTCGCCCACCACCCGGGAGACCGCGGCGAGCGCCGTGATGGCCGCCACGCCCAGGGTGAAGACCAGGACCAGGAGCAGGTTCTTGAGCCATTTGCGCCGCAGGCAGCGCAGCGGGATGCTCAGGAGGTTCACGGCGCCGCCGGTCCCTGGAAGTAGGCGGCCCCGGTGTCCAGGTCCGCGGTGCGGATGACCAGCTCGGAGCCGTCCACCCGGCGGGTCAGGGGCGCGGGATTGCAGCCGCCCTTGATCTCGTTGATCCTGGACACGTGGAAGCGCTGGCCGCAGTTGTTGCAGATCATGTACGCGCCGTCCTGGGAATAGCCCTTCCTGGCCGGGTAGCACACGTCGCAGGCGTCGAACGCCGCGCGGGCCACGCCGTCGGCGCTCTGGACCACGAAGAACGGGATCTCGGTCTTGCCCGAGGCGTACACGTAGTGCCGGGCCTTGCCGTCGGCCAGGTCCTTGAGGGGCAGGCGGACCTCGCCGTTCTTGGGGCTGACCTTGGCCGGACCGTTGAACAGGCCCAGGAAGGCCTGGGCTCGGCCGGACAGGCCGCCGCCCAACAGCAGACCCAGGGCCAGGATCAGGGCCAGGACCGCGAAACGGGAAAGAAAGCGTTTGTTCATAGGACCTCCGTCCCGGGGAAGTAAACACTCACAAGAGAAAAGCAACCGCCCCGGGAGGCATTCCACGGGGACGTGGCCGCGCGCCAGGGCCGGAAGGAGGACCCCGGCGCGCGGAACCGGAAACTAGCGGCCGCAGGCGCCGTAGCCCATGCCGGAGCCCATGGCCGCGCCGCGGCCGTAGCCCGTGCCGTAGCCGGAGCCCATGTGGCTGCCGGAGCCCATGCCGTAGCCGTGGCGGCCGTAGCCGGAGCCCATGTGCGGGCCGTAGCCCGGGCCGTAGCCCGGAGCGTTGGCGCCGGAGAGAGCGGTGGCGGCGGCCGCCGGGGCGGCCTGGGCCTTGGTCGAGGTTTCCCCGGCCAGGGACAGGGTGGAGAGGCCCAGGAGCAGGGCCAGGGTCAGGACCGCAAACCAGGGGGTGGTGGTGAGAGACATGAACGTATCCTCCTTGAACGGATTCGTGGAACTGCTGGGGACAAAGCAGACTCTGTGCCAAACAGGGATGTGCTGGAATGCCGGAGCCTTGCCCTGGGAGGGCCGGGTCGCTTGTGCAAGATGCGGCACAAGCACAGGTGCAGGTTTCTGCACCGGGCCGCGCCGGGCCCTGGCCCGGTCCGGACCGGTCGCGCCGGGCCAATGCCTCCTGGAAAAGCCGGAAAACGGATTGACCTTTTGCCCTTCCTCTGGAATAAGGACGGTGTTCAAACGTGAGAGATTTCACGACCCCCGAAAAATGATTCACTGACGCGGGTGCGGCGTGTGACACGCCGTGCGCCGCCCTGGCGCGACATGGCACGGACCGAGGATCAGCGGCGCTCGCCCCTTTCGGACCTCCTGGCTTCCCGGCGGGAGCCCCTGGCGGAGCGCTGGACCGAACTCATTTTCGGCACCTATCCCGAAGAGACGCAGAAGGTCTGGGCCTCCAACCGCGACCGCTTCACCAACCCGGTGGGCGAGGCCGTGCGCCAGGCCTCGCGCGAGGTCCTGGACCGGCTCCTGGCCTGGGACGACGCCGAGGCCCTCTGCCGCGCCCTGGAGCGGCTGGTGAAGATCCGCGCGGTGCAGGATTTCGCGCCCTCGGTGGCCCTGAGCTTCGTGTTCCTGCTCAAGAAGGCCTTGCGCGAGGCCTTTGCCGGGGAGCTGGACGCCGAGGGCCGTCTGGCCGAGCTTCTGGCCTTTGAGACGCGCATCGACAACATGGCCCTGCTGGCCTTTGACGTGTACTTCGAAAGCCGCCGCCAGGTTTTCGAGATGCGCGTCAAGGAAGTGAAGCGGGCCCACGCCAACATCGTGCGCCTGGCCAACAAGACGCACGGGGATTCCTCGGCCGAGGAGGCCGGCAAGGCATAGTGGCGGGCCCCGGGAGGGGCCAAACACTCAAACGAGGTGACGGGAGATGAATGCATTGTACTCGCTGGTTTTCGTCTTTGCCCTTGTGCTCATCCCGTTGATCGGGGTGGGGGCGGCAAAGCTCAACGTCTTCTTCGGCATCTGCATCCCCTCGACGGCGCTCCTCGTCTTCCTGGCGGGGTTCGTCTGCAAGATCTACGGCTGGGCCAAACGTCCGGTGCCCTTCCGCATCCCCACCACCGGGGGCCAGCAGGAACCCTATGACACCACCCTGTTCACGCAGAACAAGTGGGACAACCCCTCCACCGGTCCGCAGACGGTCGTGCGCATGCTCCTGGAGGTGCTCTGCTTCCGGTCGCTGTTCCGCAACACGGCCGTGAAGCTGGACGTGAAGAACAACGTGGTGGCCTACGCCTCGGCCAAGTGGCTCTGGCTCTTCGCCATCCTGTTCCACTACTCCTTCTTCATCATCGTGGCCCGGCACATGCGCCTGTTCCTGGCCAAGGTGCCCATGCCCCTGGAGTGGCTGGAGTTCGGCGACGGGATCATGCAGATCGGCATCCCCCGGATGTACATGAGCGACGTGCTCATCCTCGTGGGCCTGCTGTTCCTTCTGGGCCGCCGCCTGGTGGACCCGAAGATCCGCTACATCTCCCTGGTCAACGACTACTTCCCGCTGTTCCTGATCATCGGCATCGCCCTGTCCGGCGTGTACATGCGCTACTTCGCCAAGGTCGACGTCATCGCCATCAAGGACATGGTGGTCAGCCTGACCCAGCTCAAGTTCAAGGTCCCGGCCGGCATCGACAACAGCTTCTACGTGCACCTCTTCCTGGTGAGCACGCTGCTCTTCTACTTCCCGTTCTCCAAGCTCATGCACCTGGGCGGCGTGTTCCTCTCGCCCACGCGCAACCTGCCCAACGACACGCGCATCCGGCACCACGAGAATCCCTGGAACGACAAGTCCATCATGCCGCACAGCTACGCGGCCTACGAGGACGACTTCCGGGCGCCCATGTTTGAAGCCGGACTGCCCCTGGAGAAGCTGCCCGAGGGCGCCGAGGAAGAGGCCAAGGCCTAAGCCGAGCCACGCTCAACCAAGCACCTGGAGAGAGACGATATGGCCAAGTTTTCCAAGAAACCCATCGAATTGTTGCAGAGCATCGACTACACGCCGCCGCGCACCGACTGGATGAGTACGCCCAACGACTTCTCCGACGGCCGCTACGCCTATCCGGCCAAGCCCGAGAAGATCGAGTACTTGATGAAGGAGCTGCCCGGCGCCTTCGCCAACCCGCGCGAGTGGAGCCCCGGCGACGTGGACTGGAAGCTGCCCCCCAACTGGAAGGACATCGTGCATGAGGGCTTCAAGGAGCGGCTCAACAAGTACCGCTCGCTGAAGGTCTTCATGGACGTCTGCGTGCGCTGCGGCGCCTGCGCCGACAAGTGCCACTTCTTCATCGGCTCGGGCGATCCCAAGAACATGCCCGTGCTGCGCGCCGAGCTCATGCGCTCGGTGTACCGCAAGGACTTCACCCTGGCGGGCAAGATCCTGGGCAAGCTCACCGGCGCCCGGGTCATGGAAGAGGACGTGCTCAAGGAGTGGTTCCTCTACTTCTACCAGTGCACCGAGTGCCGCCGCTGCTCGCTGTTCTGCCCCTACGGCATCGACACGGCCGAGATCACCATGATGGCCCGCGAGCTCCTGCACCTCTGCGGCATCAACATCAACTGGATCATGGAGCCGGTGGCCAACTGCAACCGCACCGGCAACCACCTGGGCATCCAGCCCCACGCCTTCAAGGACATCCTCGACTTCATGCTCGACGACATCGAGGCCATCACGGGCAAGCGCATCAACGCCCCGCTCAACGAGAAGGGTCACGAGGTCATCTTCATCACCCCCTCGGGTGACGTCTTCGCCGATCCGGGCATCTACACCTTCATGGGCTACCTGATGCTCTTCGACGCCATCGGCCTGGACTACACCCTGTCCACCTACGCCTCCGAGGGCGGCAACTTCGGCCTGTTCACCAACGCCGACATGATGAAGAAGCTCAACGCCAAGATGTACGCCGAGGCCAACCGCCTGGGCGCCAAGTGGATCCTGGGCGGCGAGTGCGGGCACATGTGGCGCGTGATCAACCAGTACATGGACACCATGAACGGCTACCTCCAGGGCCCGCAGATGAGCACCCCGGTCAGCCCGATCACCGGCACGGTCTTCGGCAACGCCAAGCAGACCAAGATGGTCCACATCGCCGAGTTCACCGCCGACCTGATCAAGCACGGCAAGCTCAACCTGGACAAGAGCCGCAACGACTACGTCAAGGCCACCTTCCACGACTCCTGCAACCCGGCGCGCGGCATGGGCCTCCTGGACGAGCCGCGCTACGTGCTGAAGAACGTCTGCAACCACTTCTGGGACATGCCCGAAAACACCATCCGCGAGCAGACCTTCTGCTGCGCGGGCGGCTCGGGTCTGAACACCGACGAGATCATGGAGATCCGCCTGCGCGGCGGCCTGCCCCGCGGCAACGCGCTCAAGTACGTGCAGGACAAGCACGGCGTGAACACCATGGCCTGCGTCTGCGCCATCGACCGCGCCACGCTCATCCCCCTGGCCGACTACTGGGCCCCCGGGGTGCGCATCACCGGCCTGCACGAGCTGGTGGCCAACGCCCTGATCCTCCCCGGTGAGGGCGAGCGGACCATGAACCTCCGTCAGGAGGAGTTCGAGGAACTGAATGCCCAGGAGGAGGAATAAATGAAACTGTATAACGGCGGGAGCATCCTGACCGGCCTGGTCATCTTCCTGGGCCTGGTCACCTTCCCCCTCTGGTTCAATGCCGGCAGCAAGGCTTACTCCCAGCCCGAGGTGAAGCTTCCGGCCAAGGAGAAGGAGTGCATCGAGTCCAAGGAGTTCATGCGCAAGGAGCACATGCAGCTCCTGAACGAGTGGCGCGACTGGGCCCTGCGTGAGGGCAAGCGCACCTTCGTCAACTCCAAGGGCAAGGAGTACACCATCAGTCTGCAGAACACCTGCATGAAGTGCCACGACAACAAGGCCGAGTTCTGCGACAAGTGCCACAACGACCAGGCGGTCTCCCCCTACTGCTGGGACTGCCATATTCAGCCGGAGGGGTTGAAGAAATGAACGAGAGCAGACGACACTTCCTCAAGTTCGCGGGCCTGACCGCCGCGGGCCTGGTCGCGGCCTCGGCGGGCGGCGTTCTGGCCTCGTCCGGAGGAGGCGGGGCTCCGGCCAAAGCCAACAAGGAGACCCTGCACGCCACCCAGTGGGGCATGGTCATCGACACCCGCAAGCTGAGCACCGACGAGGCCATCGCGCCCCTGGCCGCGGCCTGTCACGCCCTGCACAACGTGCCGAACATCCCCAGCAAGCAGAACATCAAGTGGCTCTGGTCCTCGTCCATGGAGGAGGCCTTCCCGGACTTCCCCAACAAGTACCAGAGCCCCGAGGTGGAACACCGGCGCGTGATGCTCCTGTGCAACCACTGCGAGCAGCCCCCCTGCGTGCGGGTCTGCCCGACCCAGGCCACCTACAAGCGGGCCGACGGCATCGTGACCATGGACTACCACCGCTGCATCGGCTGCCGCTACTGCATGGCCGCCTGCCCCTTCGGTGCGCGCAGCTTCAACTTCGGTGAGCCCAGGGAGTACCTGGACCTGACCAAGCTGAACAAGGAATACCCCACGCGCATGCGCGGCGTGGTGGAAAAGTGCACGTTCTGCGTGGAGCGGCTCGAGGTGGGCAAGCAGCCCGCCTGCGCCGAGGCCTCGGGCGGAGCCATCGCCTTCGGCGACCTCTCCGATCCGGAGTCCCCGGCCCGCAAGGCCCTGCGCGAGAACTACACGATTCGTCGCAAACCGTCCCTCGGCACCGAGCCGAGCGTGTACTACATCATTTAGGGGGACACCATGCTCGAACGCGCACTCAAGGGGAGCCCCAGATACTATGGCTGGATCGGGCTGCTGCTGGTGATCATCGCCGGCTGCGGCACGGCCTACATCTATCAGCTGCTCACCGGTCTGAAGATCACCGGCATGAGCCGGGACGTGTCCTGGGGCTTCTACATCGCCCAGTTCACCTACCTGGTCGGTCTGGCCGCCTCGGGCGTCATGATCGTGCTGCCGTACTACTTCCACCACTACAAGAAATTCAAGCACATGGTGATCTTCGGCGAGTTCATGGCCATCGGCGCCGTGGTCATGTGCCTGGGCTTCATCGTGGTGGACATCGGCCAGCCGCAGCGGATGCTCAACGTGCTCCTGAACCCCACGCCCAACTCCATCCTGTTCTGGGACATGGTGGTCTTGAACGGCTACCTGCTCCTGAACATCGTGGCCGGCTGGGTCAGCCTGGAGACCGACCGCCTGCGCCTGCCGCATCCCGGCTGGCTCAAGCCCGTGGTCTACACCTCGATCATCTGGGCCTTCTCCATCCACACGGTGACGGCCTTCCTGTACCAGGGCCTTCCGGGCCGCCACTACTGGCTCACCGCCATCCTGGCCGCCCGCTTCCTGGCCTCGGCCTTCTGCTCCGGACCGGCCATCCTGCTTCTGGTCATGCTCCTCACCGAGAAGGTCACCAGCTTCAAGATGCCCAAGGACGGCATCCGGACCCTGGCCAAGATCATCACCTACGCCATGTGCGTGAACATCTTTTTCTTCCTGCTGGAAGTGTTCACGGCGTTCTACTCCAACATCCCGGGCCACATGGGTTCCATCGTCTACCTCTTCGTGGGCGAACACGGGCACTCCGAGCTGGTGCCCTGGATGTGGAGCTTCGCGGCCATGGCCGTGCTGAGCCTGGCCCTGCTCGTCCCGCCGGCTCTCCGGGACAACCACAAGCTCCTGCCGTACTCCCTGGCCATCCTGGTGGCCGCCACCTGGATCGACAAGGGCCTGGGCCTGTTGATCGGCGGTTTCAACCCCAACGTGTACGAGGGGATCTCCCCCTACTGGCCCACGGGTCCGGAACTCCTGATCTCGCTCATGGTCTACGCCACGGGCGCGCTCGTGGTCACGATCCTGTTCAAGATCGCCACGGACGTGAAGGCCGAGCTGGGCGTGTCCCAGAAGCTGCCCTGCGGCTGCTCCACGGACGACCACTGCGACTGCGCCAAGGCCGCCTAAGCGCCTCGGCATTGCCTGAAATGAAGAGGCCCGCTCCGGAAGGAGCGGGCCTTTTGTCATGTGCAAGCCGGGTGCACAACCTGGTGCAAGCCGGGCCCTGGGGGCTGCACGTGTGCACCGCCCCCCCGGCGCGGAACCTCAAGGAACCTTTATTTTTCTTTGGATGCGAAAA
>DFYP01000040.1:0-14966 GCA_002382645.1 Desulfovibrio sp. UBA4079
AGCCGGTTTCGGCCAGGAGCGCCAGGAAGCGCGCGGGCCGCGGCCCGGCCAGGGCCTTGAGCAGTTCCCGGCCCACGCGTTCGGCGCTCAGGTCCGTGAGCAGCCCGGCCCGGGCCACGGCCTCCATGGCCGCGCGCAGGTCCGGGTGGGCGCTGAAGTCCTGGAGCACGGCCAGGAACCGGGCGGCCCGGAAGGCCCGCAAGGGGTCCTGCTCCAGGGCCTGGGGCGAGCAGGGCCGCAAGACGCGGTGGCGTATGTCCTCCAGGGCCTGGGGGTGGCAGAAGAGGCGGCCCTCGCTGTCCAGGGCCACGGCGTTCACCGTGAAGTCGCGGGCCGCCAGGTCCTGTTCCAGGTTCGCGGCCCGGGGAAAGGCGAACTCCGAACCCTGGAGCCAGAACACGGGAAAGGCCCGGCCCACTTTTTGGGCCTGGGGGAAGCGCGCCTGGAACTCCGCCTCGCCCGCGTCCAGCACGAGAAAGTCCTTGTCGCCCGGGGGGCGCCCAAGTAAGAGGTTGCGGACAAAGCCGCCCACGAGCAGAATGCGCATGAGCGGAAGGTAGCATGGGCGCGGCCGCCGCGCCAGGAGAGCAGGGGGATGATCGCCGGGACCTTTCTCTGGGCTGACGGCCGCGAGGGCCTGGCCGCACCGCTCGATCCGGAGTCTCTGGCCGCGGCCCATCCCTCCTGGGCCAGGGACGTGGCCGAGCTGGGCCCCTGGGAGCCCGTGGAGCAGGGCGGGCTCAAGCTCTGGCGCTCGTCGCGGCCCGCGGACCAGGCCGTGCTCGTGGCCGGGGAATGCACCACCACCATGGACGCTGTCTGGACCCTGCTCCAGGACGGCCGGTTCCGGGACTGGGACAGCCTCATGGCCGTGGGCCAGACCAAGGGCCGCGGCCAACTGCGGCGCCAGTGGGTCTCGCCCCCGGGCAACGTCTATGCCAGCGTGGTCCTGCCCCAGCCCGGGCCGGGCTGGTCCGAGCTGTTGCCGCTCCTGGCGGGCTGGTGCTTCAGCCGGGCCCTGGAGGGCCTGGGCTTTCCGGTGCGGCTCAAGTGGCCCAACGACTTTCTCCTCTACGACCGCAAGGTGGCGGGCATGCTCCTGGAGGAGCGCGGCGGCCGCCTCGTGCTCGGCGTGGGCCTGAACCTGGCCTCGGTGCCGGACCCCGGGAGCCTGCGCCAGGGCTGTGCCGTGCCCGCCGGAACCCTGTGCGCGGACGGCCCGTTGCCGGGCCCCCTGAGCCTCTGGACGGCTCTTGTAAACGCCGTGAGAAAGGGCTATACGGACTCTTCCGATGTCGTTGACCCCTCTCACTTTCCTTCCCTCGTCACGGAGCGTCTCGCCTGGATGGGCCGACGGGTGCTTGTCGTCGATGGGGAGGAGAGCGCCTATCCGGCGAGAATAATGGGACTTTCCGATCGCGGCGGCCTGCTTCTCGAACGCGACGGCAGAACCGAAGTCCTGTTTTCCGGGAGTGTGGCCCCGTTGTAGGGGGCGGGAACACGGCGCGGAACAAGCCGCAGCGCGGGAGTGGGGGCGATGAAAGCCAAGACCTTTGAAGACGTGCTCAAGGAAGTGCGGGGAAAGCCCATTGTCGTGGCCAACCGGGGCATCCCGGCCCGCCGTATCTGCCGTTCCATCACCGAGATGTTCGACGCCGTGGCGGTGATGACCGCCACCGACGCGGACAAGACCTCGCCGGGCACCACCGGGGCCCACGAACTGCTCCTTCTGGGCGAGGACCCGCGCTCCTACCTGAACCTGGACCTGATCATCAAGCTGGCCCGCGACCGCGGGGCCGTGGCCATCCATCCCGGCTGGGGCTTCGCCGCCGAGGACGACACCTTTCCGGCCAAGTGCCTGGAGGCCGGCATCACCTTCATCGGCCCCACCCGCGAGGCCATGCACACCCTGGGCAACAAGGTGGCCGTGCGCAAGCTGGCCGAGCAGCTGGGCGTGCCCGTGGTGCCCGGCTCGCCCGAAGCCGTGAGCGTGCCCGAGGCCCGGGAGATCGCCAAACAGATCGGCTTCCCGATCATGCTCAAGGCCGAGGGCGGCGGCGGCGGCCGGGGCATCTACGAGGTCTTTTCCGGGGACCAGCTGGAGTCGGCTTTTTCCAAGGCCTCGGCCCTGGCCCAGGCCTCCTTCGGCAACCCCCGGCTGTACGTGGAAAAGCTGCTCACCTCGGTGCGCCACATCGAGATCCAGGTGGTGGCCGACAAGTACGGCAACGTCTTCGCCTTTGACGAGCGCGACTGCACGGTCCAGCGCAACCACCAGAAGCTCATCGAGATCACGCCCTCGCCCTGGTCCAAGATGACCCCGGAGTTGCGCGAGCGGCTCAAGGAGTACTCCCGCCGCCTGGTCACGGCCGTGGGCTACGACTCCCTGTGCACCGTGGAATTCCTTCTGGACAAGGACGCCACGCCGTACCTCATCGAGGTGAACACCCGGCTCCAGGTGGAGCACGGGATCACCGAGTGCCGCTACGGCATCGACCTGGTGGAGGAGCAGATCGCCATCGCCTTCGGGGCGAAACTGCGGCTCAACGAGGAGAACACGAAACCCTTCCAGTGGGCCATGCAGGTGCGCGTCAACTGCGAGGACCCCCAGAAGGACTTCTCGCCCAATGCCGGGCGCATCACCCGCTATGTCTCCCCGGGCGGCCAGGGCGTGCGCATCGACTCCTGCATCTGCGCGGGCTACAACTTTCCGGCCCAGTATGACTCCGCGGCCTCGCTGCTCATCACCTACGGCCGCACCTGGATCAAGGTCGTCCAGCTCATGCGCCGGGCCCTGCGCGAGTACATGATCGGCGGACTCAAGACCACGATCACCTTCCACCGCCAGGTCATCAAGCACCCGGACTTCATCTCCGGGGACTACGACACGAACTTCGTGCAGCAGAAGAAGGCCGAGCTCATGGCCTACCGGGACAAGGAGCCGGATTCCCTGCGGCTCTCCCGGCTGGTCTGCGAGATCGCGGCCAAGGGCTACAACCCGTTCGTCCAGCTGGGCGAGTACCGCGGCCGCGAGGACCGGCGCCTGGGGACCTTCAAGTTCGTGCGGCCTCCCGAGCCGGCCTCCTGGTTCGAGCCGCGCATCACCCGGGGCATGAGCCGCGACGCCATCCTGGACGCCCTGCGCGAGGACCGGGAGCAGGGCATCGTGCACATGACCGACACCACCACCCGGGACATCACCCAGTCCAACTCGGGCAACCGCTTCCGCCTGGCCGAGGACCGGCTCGTGGGCCCGTACCTGGACAAGTGCGGCTTCTTCTCCCTGGAGAACGGCGGCGGCGCGCACTTCCACGTGGCCATGCTGGCCAACATGACCTACCCGTTCTCCGAGGCCGCGGAGTGGAACAAGTTCGCGCCCCGGACGCTCAAGCAGATCCTCATCCGCTCCACCAACGTGCTGGGCTACAAGCCCCAGCCCAAGAACCTCATGCAGCTCACCGGCGAGATGATCTGCGAGCACTACGAGGTCATCCGCTGCTTTGACTTCCTGAACCATGTCGAAAACATGCGGCCCTTCGCCGAGGTGGTCCTGTCCTCGGACAAGCACCTCTGGGAACCGGCCATCTCCCTGTCCTGGGCCAAGGGCTTCGACGTGAAGCGCTACCTGGAGGTCACCGAGGAGATCCTGGCCATGTGCGCCGACGTGGCCGGGGTGAGCAAGAAGAAGGTCCAGCAGCGCATCATCCTGGGCCTCAAGGACATGGCCGGGGTCTGCCCGCCGCGGTTCATGCGCGAGCTCATCGAGTCCATCCGCAAGCGCTACCCCGAGCTGGTGATCCACTCCCACCGGCACTACACCGACGGGCTGTTCGTGCCGACCATGGGCGCGGCGGCCCAGGCCGGGGCCCACATCGTGGACGTGGCCATCGGCGCGGCCGTGCGCTGGTACGGCCAGGGCGAGGTCCTGTCCACGGCCTCCTACGTCGAGAACGAGATCGGCCTGAAGACCCACCTGGACAAGGACATGATCCGGGCCGCGGGCTTCGCGCTCAAGCAGATCATGCCGTACTACGACCGCTACACCGCGCCCTATTTCCAGGGCATCGACCATGACGTGGTGGAGCACGGCATGCCCGGCGGGGCCACCTCCTCCTCCCAGGAGGGCGCGCTCAAGCAGGGCTACATCCACCTGCTGCCCTACATGCTCAAATTCCTGGCCGGGACCCGCAAGGTGGTGCGCTACCACGACGTGACCCCGGGCTCGCAGATCACCTGGAACACGGCCTTCCTGGGCGTCACCGGGGCCTACAAGCGCGGCGGCAACATCGAGGTGCGCCGGCTCCTGAACATCCTGGACATCGTCAACGTGGTGCCCGAGAAGGACCTCACGGCCCTGGAGAAGGAGGCCCGCCTGGACCTCTACCGGGACAGCAACGACGCCTTCCGCAACCTGCTTTTGGGCAAGTACGGCAGGCTGCCCCTGGGCTTCCCCGCGGACTGGGTCTACCAGAGCGCCTTTGGCAAGGACTGGGAAAAGGCCGTGGCCGACCGGACCACCGAGTCGCCCCTGGCCAGCCTGGTGGACCTGGACCTGGACGCCGAGCACCGGGTCCTGTCCCAGCGCATCGGACGCGAGCCCTCGGCCGAGGAGTTCGTCATGTACCTGAACCACCCGGCCGATGCCATCAAGACCATGGATTTCTTCGAGAAGTACGGCAATCCCAACAACCTGCCCCTGGACGTCTGGTTCGAGGGCCTGGAGAAGAACCGGCCCCTGCACTTCCAGGGCGATTGCGGCAAGCCCCACACCATGCGCATCCTGGACCTGGGCGAGCCGGACGAGCACGGCATGAGCGTGGTGCGCTACGTCATGGACTCCGAGATCATGAGCCACATGGTCAAGGTCCGCGAGCCCCTGCACATGGACAAGGACGCCGAGGAAATGGCCGACCCGGGCAATCCCTGCCACGTGGGCTCGCCCTCCAACGGCGACCTCTGGATCGTGCATGTCCGGCCCGGCGACGTGGTCAAGAAGGGCGAGGAGCTGTTCAACATCTCCATCATGAAGCAGGAGAAGGCCGTCATCGCGCCCGTGGACGGGGTGGTGCGCCGGGTGCTCAAGGCCGCCAACTTCCAGGAGGACCGCAAGATGGTCCCGGTGAAGGAGGGCGAGCTGCTGGTGGAGCTGGGGCCCAGCCCGCGCACCTGCCCCACCTGCAAGGGCTTCATTCCCCTGGAGGACTGCAAGTACTGCCCGAAGTGCGGTCAGAAGCTGGACGCCCTGACACCCAAGGGGTGAACGGGTTCAATCATTGACGAAAATGGGGCGCGAGGGGTAGATTAACGGCCCCCGCGAAGGGATACGGCACCGGCCGCAGAGCCGGGCGACACCGACCACGCCAAGGAGGAGTGCATGGCCACGGTACAGAAGAAGGCGGCCGCCAAGAAGGACGCCCAAAAGGACGCCCCGAAACCCGCCCAGTCCATCGCCCCCAAGGAGGAGCTGGTCAAACAGCTCGTCCTCACCGGGCCCGAGATCGTGGCCATCGGCGAAGAGGCCGAGCTGCTGGTGGGCGGCAAGAACTACAACACCGCCATCATCAGCCAGGTTCCGCACATCCGCACTCCCCAGTTCCGCGCCATATCCTCCCTAGCCTTCCACAAGCTCCTCGATGAAACCCGGGTCAACGCCTCGGTGGTCCGCTCCCTGGTGGACAAGGAATACAACACCACGGACTGGAGCAACGAAGAGATCAACAAGGACCCGGAATATCTCCGCAAGTTCGTCCGGCACGTGGCCGACAAGATCAAGACCGAGTCCGGCAAGCAGAAGGGCACGCCCATCAAGCTGCGGACCTTCGTGAACAACGTGGTCGAGGGCTTCGCCACCTCGCCCGAGGGCATAGACCAGCTCCGCAAGCGCTCCGTGCTCGTGCAGGCCGCCATCCTCTCCGTGGACATGCCCAAGGAGGTGGCCGACGCCGTGCGCCGGGCCTACCAGGCCATCTGCAAGGAGGCGGCCATTGAGAACGAGCCCGTGGCCGTGCGCTCCTCGGCCGCGGGCGAGGACAGCCGCAAGAAGGCCTTTGCCGGGCTCCAGGACACCTATCTCAACATCGTGGGCGAGGACCAGGTGGTCGAGGCCTACCACTGGGACTGCTCCTCGGCCTACAACCTGCGCAGCATGACCTACCGCCGCGAGGCCATCCTGGACGCGGTGATCAAGGCCGAGGCCACCGGCGACGACGAGGTCGCCGAACAGGCCAAGAAGGAATGGGCCATCGAGCAGACCTCGCTCTCGGTCTGCATCATGCGCATGATCAACCCGGTGATCTCGGGCACGGCCTTTTCCGCGGACACGGCCACGGGCTGCCGGGGCACGGACCGCAACGACCTGGTCTCCATCGACGCCAGCTACGGCCTGGGCGAGGCCGTGGTCGGCGGCATGGTCACCCCGGACAAGTTCTACGTGTTCCAGCGCGACGACGGCTCCGAGGTGGTGGTCCGCTTCATGGGCTGCAAGGAGCGCAAGATCGTCTACGAGGACGACCGCTCCGGCACCAAGCTCGTGAAGGTCGAGGAGAACCTGGTCTTCCGCTGGTCCCTGTCCCTGGCCCAGGCCGAGGAAGTGGCGCGCGGCGTGCGGGCCATCTCCAGGGCCTACGGCGGGATCATCATGGACACCGAGTTCTGCTTTGACGCCTCGGACCGCCTCTGGTTCGTGCAGGCCCGGCCCGAGACCCGCTGGAACGAGGACCTGGAACAGCACCCGCACACCATCTTCATGCGCCGCCGCGAGGTGGACCCCAAGCACCTCACCGACGCCGAGATCATTGTGGAGGGCAACGGCGCCTCCCGCGGCGCGGGGCAGGGCACCGTGCGCTTCCTGCGTTCGGCGCTGGAGCTGAACAAGGTGAACAAGGGCGACATCCTGGCTGCGGACCGCACCGACCCGGACATGGTCCCGGGCATGCGCATCGCCTCGGCCATCCTGGCCGACGTGGGCGGCGACACGAGCCACGCGGCCATCACCTCCCGCGAGCTGGGCATCCCGGCGGTCATCGGCATCCAGCGCCTGGAGGCCCTGCGCTCCCTGGACGGCGCGGAAGTGACCGTGGACGGCTCCCGAGGCCGGGTCTACCGCGGCGTGCTCCCGCTCATCGAGGTGGGCGGCGAGATCGACGTGAGCACGCTGCCCGAGACCAAGACCAAGGTGGGCCTGATCCTGGCCGACGTGGGCCAGGCCCTGTTCCTGTCCCGGCTGCGCAACGTGCCGGACTTCGAGGTGGGCCTGCTGCGCGCCGAGTTCATGCTCGGCAACATCAGCGTCCATCCCCTGGCCCTGGAGGCCTACGACAACGGCACCCTGGATCGGCTCGTGGAGGAAAAGCTTAAGGAGATGGAGGGCCATCTCACCAAGGTCATGAAGGACCAGCTGGCCTCGGGCCTGATCACCATGCACCTCTCGCTCCGGAGCTACGTGGGCCGGCTCACGGGCCTGGCCCGCGAGATGGACGCCCTGTCCGAGGGCGCCGGCGCCCGCGGCACCGACGAGGTCCTGGCCCAGCACCGGCGCATGCGCGAGCTGGAGAAGAAGCTCGACGAGCACATCGAGCACGCCACCGAGCGCCTGGACACGCTCAAGACCTCCGTGGAGCTGGACACCCATCTGGCCGTGGTCCTGGGCTTCTTCGACCTGCTGGAACCCGCGCCGGTGAACGACCCCGAGGCCCTCAAGCTGCGTCAGGACCACGAGCGCGAGGCGGCCGCCGTGGCCGTCCGGGTCAAGGACGATCCCAAGATCCTGGAGGTCCTGGACCGCATCCGCGTGCTGCGCGAGGAAGTGGCCCTGAAGATGGGCCTGGAATCCGAGATGGACGAGATCCGCACGCTCTCCTACCGGATCAAGAAGCTCCTCGATTCCCGCGGCTTCCGCACCGGCAAGGAGAACTACATCCAGACCCTGGCCCAGGGCCTGGCCCTGTTCGCCATGGCCTTCTACGGCAAGGACATCGTCTACCGGACCACGGACTTCAAGTCCAACGAGTACCGCAACCTGCTGGGCGGGTCCCTGTTCGAGATCCACGAGGACAACCCCATGCTCGGCTACCGGGGCGTGTCCCGCAACATCCACGACTGGGAGCTGGAGGCCTTCAAGCTGGCCCGGGGCATCTTCGGCGGCAAGAACCTCTGCCTCATGCTGCCCTTTGTGCGCACCCTGGAAGAGGCCCGCAGCATGAAGCGCTACCTCAAGCAGGTGCACAACATCCACTCCGGCAAGGACGGGCTCAAGCTCATCCTCATGTCCGAGATCCCGTCCAACGCCATCCTCTGCAAGGAATTCCTCCAGGAGGTGGACGGCTTCTCCCTGGGCTCCAACGACATGACCCAGATGGTCCTGGCCACGGACCGCGACAACGCCAGGCTCCAGCACATCTACGACGAGGAGGATCCGGCCGTGGTCTGGGCCATCCTCGTGACCATCTTCGCGGGCCAGAAGTACGGCAAGAAGGTGGGCTTCTGCGGCCAGGGCGTGTCCAACAGCGTCATCCTCCGCGGCCTGGTGGCCATCGCGGGCATCGTCTCGGCCTCGGTGGTCCCGGACACCTACCACCAGACCAAGCTGGACATGGGCGCGGTGGAGGCCGAGAGCATTCCCTGCAAGGAGCTGGGCGCCTGGATCAAGCTCCAGCACTTCAACCGCCTGAAGACCCTGCTGGAGGAGAACGGCTACGGCCACATCCTGCGCAAGTACAAGAGCCCCGAGGACCTCACCGAGTGGTACGAGGGCGAGCTGGACCGTTTCGCCGAGCAGCTGCGCGACCACATGGAGACGGCCAAGGAGCAGTTCTACCGCCAGGAGATGGACCAGTTCCGGGCCATGTTCCACAAGCCCGTGATCTACGCCAGCTGGGACTGGGACCAGACGGTTTCCAACGCCCTGCACCACGCCGGGTTCGCGGACTTCGAGGAGCAGGCCAAGGCCCTGGCGGCCCAGCGCACCAAGAAGTTCTAGGCCCGTCTTGTGAAACCAGGACGCCCCGGCCCGCTTGCGCGGACCGGGGCGTCTTTTTTGGCGTGGGGCAGGGCGGCTATTCGCCGGAGCCCAGGAGCACCCGGGGCCCAACGCCCGGGATCACCGGCGGCTTCATCCGGATGCGCGGTTCCAGCTTGGGATTGAGGGCCAGCAGGGCGGCGCGTACGGATTCGGCGCGCTGGGCCGCCAGGGCCTCCAGGGCGGCCTGGTCCTTGGGCCGAGAGGCGTCGATGGCGTCATACATCGCGTCCCAGGACAGCTCCTTGGTGAAGCCCAGGAGGTTGCGCGGCTTGGGGAAGGGCTCCTCCTTGTAGACCTCGAAGAGCAGCTCCAGGGCCTCCTCGCCGCCCGGCCGCCAGGACATGTCCTCCACCCGGGTGGCGGCCTGCTCCTTGCGCGAGAGCCCGTCGAACTTCATTTCCTGCATGCGGCGGTGGATGTAGACCTCGCCCAGGCTTTCGCGGTCGTTGTCGTCGGCCTGGGGAATGAGCCCGAGGGTCAGGGACGGCCGGGAGCCCATGAGCTCGGCCACCTGCTTGAGGGCCGCGGTGTTGCGGTCGGCCAGGCGGCCGTCGCCGGGGTCGAAGCCGATGTATTCCAGGTTGGCCGCGTCCGAGCCGCTGAACAGCTTGCCGATGATGGCGAAGGGCGAGGTGATCACGGCCACGATGAGGTTGCTCACCGCCAGGCGCACGATGCTGCCGGTGTCGAAGTCCGGGCTGTCCAGGCTGCCGCGCACGGGCAGGTTCACGTCGATGTTGTTGTCGCTGTCCTTGAGCAGGCTCAGACCCAGCTGCACCGGGGCGTCGATGGCCTCGGGCGAGGGGGTCTTGTCGCCCAGGTCGAAGTTCAGGAGCTGGATGCGCTGGTTGGTGTCCAGGTTGCGCTCCTTGAGCCGCACCGTGCTGTCCAGGGTCAGCCGGCCCTGGGCAATGGAGTAGCCCAGGAAGCGCTCGGCCAGGGGCGAGAGCGGGGTGAGCTCCAGGGCGTTCAGGCTGCTCACCAGTTCCAGGTCCAGGCCCTGGGAGGCCAGGAGCACGCGGCCCGAACTCTTGAGCGGCGAGCCGTTGACCAGGGCCTCCAGCTCCACGGGCGCGGGCTCGGTTCCCCGGGTGTCCAGGCCCCGGGCCTGGGCCGCGATGTTGTCCACCCGGGCCTGCATGCCGTTCGCGTCCCGGAACAGGACGCGGCCGCGCTTGAGTTCAAGGAGGCCCAGGCGCAGGGCGGTTTCGGGTCCTGCGACCGCGGCTTCGGCTGTGGGCTGGGCCGCTGGCTCAGGCCTGGCCTCGGGCTCGGCCTCGGGCTGTGCCTGTTCCCCGCGCCGGGGCACAGGCTTGCCCTGGACCCGGTCCGCCACGCGCAGGACGTTGAGCTGGCCGTTCTTGAAGCGCACCAGGGAGAGCACGGGCTGGGTGAGGATCAGGGACCCGGCCGCATAGCTCTGCCTGCCGGGCTCCAGGACGATGCTGCTGCAGGTCAGGTCGCGCCACTGGAGCAGGGGGGCGCCGCGCACCGTGAAGCTCAGGCCGGCCAGGGACAGGCTCTCCACGTGCTGTTCCTCGGTCTTGGCCTGCACGCCCTTGGCCTGGAGCGCGTCCAGGCGCAGGACCGTGTTCCTGGCCTGGGGCAGGCGCAAATCCAGGCCCGCCAGGGCCAGGGTCCCGTCCTCCAGGGACCAGGCCAGGCCGTCCTTGTCCGGGGTCAGAACCAGGCGGGCCTGGGCCCCCAGGGTCCCGGCTTCCACCGCCGGGCTCTGCGGGGCCGGGAGCAGGCCGCTGAAGGGTTTCAGGGCCACGTCCTTGGCCTGGAGGTCCAGGCTGGCGGATTGGGGCGAGAGGTCCACGCTGCCGTTGCAGGACAGGCTGCCGCCGCCTTCCAGGTTCAGGCTCAGGCGCAGCGCGCCCTGGCCGTCGCCGTTCAGGCGCAGGCCCGTGAGATCCAGGCTGATGTCCTTGGCCTCGGCGGTGAAGGGGCCGGGCAGGGAATTGTCCTGCCAGGCGATGCGGCCCTGGCGCAGGCTCAATTCCTGGAGCAGCACGGGCAGGGGATGGGCCGCGCCCTTCTTCTCTTCCGCATCCTTGGGCAGCCAGTCCAGCAGCTCCAGGCCGCCGTCGGCCTTGCGCGCCAGGGACAGGCTCAGGCCCGTGATCTCGGCCTTGGACACCACCAGCCCGCCCTTGCCCAGGATATCCCAGTTGAGGCCCACCCGGGCCTGGTCCAGGCGCAGGAGTTCGGCCTGTTCCGGGGTGCGCAGGTCCACGTCCCGGAGCTGGATCGCGGCGTTGACCACCATTTCGGGTGTGCCGTTGGCCGAGATGTCCTGGCCCAGGCCCAGGTCCAGGGAGAGCGCGCCCCCGGTCAGGTGCAGGGGCAGGGCGTTCTTCAAGTAAGGGTTGAGCCGGGCCACGGGAAGCTCGGCCAGCCGGGCGCTCACCACGTTGCGGCCCCGGGCCGCGAAGGGGGTCAGGTTGGCGTCGGCCGAGAGCGGCCGGCCATCCACCAGGCCGCTCAGGCGCGGGGCGATGGGCAGCTCGCGGTCTTGTTCCCGGGTGGAGGCCAGGGGCGCCAGCAGGTTCAGTTCCGTGATTTCGTGCTCGGTCTGGAACAGCTGGTCCTGGAACAGGATCCGGCCGTTGACCAGCTCCATGTCCGTGAGCACCAGGGCGAAGAGCTTGTCCGAGGCCGCGCTCTCGGCCGGGGTGGTCTCGGCCGAGGGCCGCAGGAAGTCCAGGACCGACAGCCGCCCGTCCTTGCGCAGGACCATGGTCAGGGAGGGGGTGGTCAGGCGCAGGTCCGTGAGCGTGGGGGCCAGGTTGGGGATGGTTCTGGGGCTGACGCGCAGTTCCAGGACATCGGCCGTGAAGCAGGGCTGGCCGTCGGGCAGGGGGACAGTGATCCCGGTCAGGCGCAGGCCCAGGGTGAACGGGTTGATGCGCAAGGATTCCAGGCTGGTGGCGTTGCCCAGGGCCAGGCGCAGCTGGTTTTCCAGCAGGCCGCGGAGCAGCGGCGGGGCCGCCAGGCCCAGGAGCGCGGCCCAGGTCAGGACCGCTGCCAGGACCCAGAGGGCGATCCGCCAGGGCCGTTTTTCCAGCAGGCCGCGGACAAAGGCGAGGAACACGGGCACGGGAGCCTCCTGCTCGGGCGGCGTCAGAACGTGGCCGCGATCTCCAGGGCCTTGGCCAGGGCCGCGTCCTTGGCCTTCTGGAGGGCCTCGGGACCCTTCAGGGTGGGCTGGACAATGGCGCTCTGGACATCGGTGATGCCGATGAAGCGCAGCTGGAACTCCAGGTAGGTGGACTGGAAGTTCCAGATGTCCTGGGCCGCGCCTGTGGCCGGATATTCGCCGCCGCGGGAGTAGGCGATGAAGGCCTTGGCCGCGCACAGGCCCTTGTAGCCCTCGGGACCGGCCGAGAAGGTGTAGGAGGGCTGGCAGAGCACGTCCAGGTAGTGCTTGAGGGCATAGGGGATGTTGAAGTTCCACATGGGCACGGCGAAGACCAGCTTGTCCGCGGCCTTGAAGTCCGCGATGACCTCCTCCACGGCCTTCCAGCGGGCCTTTTCCGCGTCCGAGGAGGGCTCGCCGTGCATGATGTTGTATTTGACGGCGAGGGTTTCGCCGTCGAGCGCGGGCAGGTTCATCTGGAAGACGTTGCGGGTCTCCACCGCGTCCTTGGGATGGAGCTTGCGGTAGGCCGCCACAAAGGCGTCGGCCAGGGCCAGGGAATGGGAGCGCTCGCCGCGCGGCGAGGCCTGGATGTACAGAAGCCGGCTCATGGATGTCCTCCGGGACTTGGGGTTCTGGGCATTCTCGCAGCCTGCATCTTCCGTCCGGCGTGGGAAAAACGCAAGACGGAAAACGGCCGTCCTTCGCAAAGGACGGCCGTGATGCGGGCGCGGGGGATCAGCTCATTTTTTCGAAATATTCCCGTTCCGCCCCGCACTTGGGGCAGACCCAGTCGTCCGGCAGGTCGTCGAAGGCCGTGCCGGGTTTCACTCCATGCTCGTAGTCGCCCACTTCCGGGTCATAGACGTAGCCGCAGGGGCATTCGTACTTGGACATGTCGGCCATGGCTGCTCCTTTCTGGCGGACGGTTAGAACTTTTCCAGGGCGGTGGTCACAGACTTCTTCAGTTCCGAGAAGGCCTTCTCGATACCCACGCGCATCTCGCTCCAGGCGTCGCCGCCGCTCATGCGCAGCAGCTTGAGCCGGTAGCGCACGTCCTCGTAGAGGTCCGCGAGCTTTTCGGTCTCGGCGTTGTAGCGCGCCAGGAAGTCCGGGCCCTTCTTCTCGGCCTGGGACTTGGACTCGTCCAGCTTGTGCTGCCAGTCCTTGAGCTGTTCCTCGAGATGCACGCCGAACTTTTCCTTGTCATCGCTCATGGCTGTCTCCCTGTTCCGGGTTGCCGGAGCCGGTCCGCCGGGGTCTCGCGGGAGCCGGGGCGGACCGGGTCCATACTTGTAAGGATAGTCAGCCGTGGAGAAATGTCCAGCGAAACCAGGGGGGCATGGAGGCGTCACCGAGTCGCGGTTTGACATCCGGGCCGGTTCAGGTAGGGAAGTATGGGACGGCCGCCGACAGGGTCGGACCGTCTCGTCACAGCAACACGGAGGATCCCATGAACACGCGACGCGCCCTGGTTCTGTTCCTCGGTTCGGCCCTGCTGCTCTTCGTGCTGGGCTGCGCCTCCACCCGCACCAGCGAGAGCGCCGGTGAATACTTCGACGACGCGGCCATCACCACCCGGGTCAACGCGGCCATCCTCAAGGAGCCCTCGTTGAGCTACTTCCAGATCGACGTGGAGACCTTCAAGGGCAAGGTGCAGCTGAGCGGCTTCGTGAACACCAAGGAGCAGGCCGCCACGGCGGGCCGCATCGCGGCCACCACCAAGGGGGTCAGGTCCGTGGTCAACAGCCTGGTGGTGAAGTAGGGGCCCTGGTCTAGGAGGCCAGGGACAGGACCCGCTCCGGCAGGTCCTCCAGCCGGGTCCAGGGGACCACGGCCAGGAGCACCTCGCAGCCCGGCACCCGGGGACGGCGGATGGAGCGCAGGATCTGGCCCCGCCAGTGCACGAGATAGACCGGCCGGCCCGCGATTTCGCTGGCCTTGCGGGCCTCCTCGAAGAGGCGCAGGAATTCGCTGTTCATCATGGCCGAGGCCTAGCCCGGTTCCGGACCGCCATGGTGGCGGCGGCGTGGCGAAACAGAAAAGAAGCGGCGACACTCCCGGGCACTTGACAGTCCTGTATTGAGGATATAAGTATGACGGGTTCGGGCACATCCCGAACGCGGCATGCTTGCCTGCGAGGCGCGGTTTCCGCTGCAAACCCCGCACACCCATCTCCAGCCTGTCCTTGCCGAACCCGTCCTCTGTCCCGATTGTGCAATCCCGACACGGTTGGCAGCTTCCGTCTCCTGATTCGCCCGATCACCAGCCGTCTGCACCCTTGTGCGCGCGGCTCCCCGCAACCCAAGGAATCATTTTGAATTTCGAAGACTTTCAGTTGGATTCGTGTTTTCTGTCCAATGTCCGGGCCCTCGGCTACGTGGCCCCCACCCCGATCCAGGAACAGGCCATCCCCTCGGTGAAAGAAGGCCGTGACGTCATGGGCCTGGCCCAGACCGGCACGGGCAAGACCGCGGCCTTTCTCCTGCCCATTCTGGACCGGCTCAAGGCCGAGCCGCGCAAGGGCCCCAAGCCCCGCTGCCTGGTCATCGCGCCCACCCGCGAGCTGGCCGAGCAGATCCTGGATTCGGCCCGCGACCTGGGCCGCAACACCGGTCTGCGCTACACCAGCATCTACGGCGGGGTGGGTTACGCCCCCCAAATCCAGAAGCTGCGCACCGGCGTGGACCTCGTGGTGGCCTGCCCGGGCCGCCTCCTGGACCATCTGGACCAGGGCAACGTGGACCTCTCGGACGTGCAGGTGCTCGTCCTGGACGAGGCCGATCACATGTTCGACATGGGCTT
>DFYP01000040.1:15070-15715 GCA_002382645.1 Desulfovibrio sp. UBA4079
CTGGACCTGCTCCAGCGCACCGAGACCGGCTCCGTGCTCGTGTTCACGCGCACCAAGCACCGCGCCCGCCGCGTGGGCGAGCAGCTGGCCAAGGCCGGGCACAAGGCCGCCTCGATCCAGGGCAACCTGTCCCAGAACAAGCGCCAGGCGGCCCTGGACGGGTTCCGTTCGGGCCAGCACCGCGTGCTCGTGGCCACGGACATCGCGGCCCGGGGCATCGACGTGAGCCTGGTGGCCCACGTGGTCAACTACGACATGCCGGACACGGCCGACGCCTACACCCACCGCATCGGCCGCACCGGCCGCGCCGAGCGCACGGGCGAGGCCTACACCTTCATCACCCCCGAGGACGGGGCCATGGTCCGGGCCATCGAGGGCCGGCTGGGCAAGCCCCTGGCCCGCAAGTACCTCGAGGGCTTCGACTACAAGGCCCCCAGGCCGGCCAAGGACACGGAGTTCGCCCGGCCGCCCCTGCAGCCGCGCGGCAACCGCCGTCCGGCCCAGTCCCGCGATGACCGGCGGCCTGAGAAGCGCGCGGAAAAGCGCGCGGAGCCCCGGTTCGAGGATCTCGACACGCGCCGGGAGGCGGTCCGGGACGACAACCTGCGCCGTGGAACCGAACGCGGGCCCCGGGCGGATGATTCC
>DFYP01000062.1 GCA_002382645.1 Desulfovibrio sp. UBA4079
CGGACTTCGCCCGCGCGGCCCGGGACGCGGCCGCGGCCGGCATCCAGGTCTGCGCCCACCTCATGGCCGGGCTGCCCGGCGAGGGCCGGGCCGAGTTCCTGGAGAGCGTGGAGTTCGTGAACGGACTGCCCGTGGCCGGGGTCAAGCTGCACAACACCCTGGTCCTGGAGCACACGGCCCTGGCCCGGGCTTGGCGGGCCGGGGAGTATTCCCCGCCGTCCCAGGAGGACTATGTTGCCTGGGTGGCCGAGGCCCTGGCCCGGCTGCGGCCGGAGATGGCCGTGCACCGGGTCTGCGCGGACCCGGCCCCGGGCGAATTGCTGGCCCCGGACTGGGCCGGGGACAAGACGGCCGTGCTGCGGGCCGTGGACCACGAACTGGAGCGCCGGGACCTCTGGCAGGGCCGGGACCTGGGCGCGCCGCCACCCGGGGAGCCGGGACAATTCTTGGAGGACGCATGAAGCGCGAGACCATTACGGCCGGGCCCCTGGCCCTGACCCTGGAGTGGGAGGACGGCGAGATCGGCGCCCTGGAACTGGGCTGGTCCAAGGGCCTGCGGACCTCGGCCGCGCTTTCGGACACGGCCCGGAGCCTCAAGCAGGCCCTGGAGCGCTATGTGCGCGGCGAAGCCGTGCGCTGGCCCGAGCTGCCGTTGGCCCTGGGCCGGGTCAGCCCGTTCACCCGCCAGGCCCTGGAGGTGCTGACCCGCGAAGTTCCCCAGGGCGCGACCCTGACCTATGGGGAGCTGGCCGCGCGCTGCGGCAGGCCCAAGGCGGCCCGGGCCGTGGGCCGGGCTATGGCCGCCAACCGCTGGCCCCTGGTCCTGCCCTGCCATCGGGTGCTCGGCGCGAACGGGGCGCTCACCGGCTACAGCAACCCGGCAGGCCTGGACCTGAAGCGCTTTCTTCTGGAGCTGGAAGGGGCCCTGTGATCCGGATCAGTCCCCGTTTTCAAAGCAGGACCGGCCGTCGGGCATGATGTCCGCGGGCAGGAGCAGGTCGTAGTACTGCAGGGCCAGGCGGCGCACGCACTGGGTGGCGGCCTCCGGGGTTTCGCAGTAGTTCCGGCGTATTTCATTCACCACAGGGGAATTCAGGTTCGCGGCCAGCTGGAGAAAGGGGCAGCCCTTGCAGAGGGTGGAGTGGCGGCAGCGATCACAGTCGCCGCGAGGTCCTTCGCCGGTTGTCATGGGTCACACTCTCAGCTGGAGGTCTTGTCGTCGGAAGGGGTCCGGGAGGGCCCGGTGACGTCGCAGACCGAGCCGCAGGCCGCCAAGGGCCGGCCCTCGCCGTCGGTTTCCAGATTGACCCAGCACTGGGCCGTGCGCGTCTGCGGAGCGGCGGCGCCCTCGCTGTCGCTGAAGTAGCGGAAGCGGAAGCTGATGGGCCGATTCTCGGTCAGGAGCCGGGGCTCATACTGGCGCACGGTGTCCCGGTCCTCGGGATGCACCCGGGCCAGGAACTTCTCCATGTCCCAGTTCTGGGTTTCCCCGGGCAACAGGCCGAACATGCGGTGCATGGCCCGGGACAGGAAGACCGCGCCCGTGACCAGGTCCTTTTCCCAGTAGCCCACGTCCGGCGGAGGCGCGGAAGCGCCAGGGTCCGCCTCGGGGGAACGGGGCGAATCGGAAAGGGCTCTTTCCGGTTGCTGCAGGAACAGATGGGCCGGGGTCACGGCCAAGGCCTGGCACAGCTTTTGGATCACGGCAAAGGACGGCGAGGAACGGCCCCGCTCGATCATGCCGATGTATTGTTCCGTGACCCCGATGCGCTCCGCCAGCTGGGCCTGGGTCTTGCCGTTGCGCTCACGCAACAGCCGCACCCGTTGGCCGAAGAGGATGTTGAGGGAACCATCGGGCATGTTGGCAAGGTAACAATTCTTAAAGGAATGGGAACAAATTCACAGTTTGTGTCCTGTGTGGGAGGCTCTAGAGTGAACATGAGAGGGCTGCAATGATTATTTAAGTCGTCCAGAGCCACACCTGAACAAATATAAGAAAAGCGAAAAAACGGAGAGGGAGGGAGGCGGGGTCAGCGGGTCATGCGACGCTGGAGCCGGGCGCGGATGAAAATGGCGATGAGGTTCATGCCGAGCACCAGGGCGATGAGCACCAGGGCGGTGCCGTACTGGAGGTGCCGGGTCTTCTCGATCTCGGTGCCGGCCGTGGCCAGCACGTAGATGTGGTAGGGCAGGGCCATGACGTCGTCCAGGATGGACGTGGGGATGAGCGGGGTGAAGAACACGGCGGCCGTGAACATGATGGCCGCGGTCTCCCCGGCGGCCCGGCTGATGCCCAGGATGGAACCGGTGAGGATGCCGGGCAGGGCCGCGGGCAGGACCACCTTGGAGATGGTCTGCCACTTGGTGGCGCCCAGGCCCAGGGAGGCCTCGCGGTAGGTCTGGGGCACGGAGCGCAGGGCCTCCTCGGTGGTGCCGATGACCACCGGCAGGGTCAGGGCTCCCAGGGTCAGCGCGCCCGCGGCGATGGACACGCCCAGGTGCAGGACCGTGACGAAGAAGGCCAGGCCGAACAGGCCGAAGACCACCGAGGGCACCCCGGCCAGGTTGGCGATGCCCAGGCGGATGAGCCGCAGCAGGCGGCCGGGCCGGGCGTATTCGTGGAGATAGATGGCCGAGGCCACGCCCAGGGGCAGGGCCACCACCATGGAGCCGAAGCTCAGCAGGAACGTGCCCAGGATGCAGGGGAAGATGCCGCCCTCGGTCATGGACTTGCGCGGGGCCTCGCTCAGGAATTCCCAGCTGATGGCCGAAAGCCCGTTGATCAGCAGGAAGCCGAGGATCAGCACCAGGGCGGCGGCGTTCACCAGCACCGCGGCCCGGAAGAGCCAGAAGACCCCGGCCTGGATGGTCCGGCGGCGGTTGTCCCGGCGGCGGGCCTCCTCGGCGGGAGGGAAGGGGGAGGGCCGTGCGGCCGTGCTGGCGCTGGGCTCCATGCGGACTCCTAGAGCGTGGCCGCGCCGGTCTGTTTGTAGCGGTGCGCGATGTGGTCGGCCACGATGTTGAACATGAGCGTGAAGACGAACAGCACGATGCCGATGGCGAACAGGGCGTAGTAGTGTTCGCTCTGGAACGGGGCCTCGCCCATTTCCGCGGCGATGCTCGCGGGCATGGGCCGCACCGGGTCGAAGATGGACGAGGGGATGAGTCCCGCGCCGCCCGCCACCATGAGCACCACCATGGTCTCGCCGATGGACCGGGACATGCCCAGGATGACCGCCGTGCTGATGCCCGAGAGCGAGGCCGGCACGATCACCCGGCCCAGGGTCTCCAGGTGGGTGGCGCCCAGGGCCAGGGAGGCCTCCTTGAGCTCGTCGGGCACGGCGTAGATGGCGTCCTCGGACACGCTGGTGATGGTCGGCACGGACATGAAGGCCAGCATGAGCGAGGCGTTGAACAGGTTGAGCCCCGTGGCCACGTGGAAGGTCTCCTGGAGGAACGGGGCCACCACGACCATGCCGAAGAAGCCGATGACCACCGAGGGCAGCGAGGCCAACAGCTCGATGATCGGCTTGAAGATCTCGCGCACCCGGGGCGTGGCGATCTCGGCCAGGTAGATGGCGGTCATGACCCCCAGGGGGATGGCGATGAACGAGGACAGGGCCGTGACCGCGATGGAGCCTGCGATGAGCGGCAGGATGCCCAAAAGCGGCGGGTCCTCGGTGGGATACCAGAGGTGCCCGAAGAGGAACTCCGGCAGGGAGACCACCTTGAACACCGGCAGGCCCTCGGCGAACAGGAAGAGCATGATCAGGAGCAGGATCAGGATGGAGGTCGAGGCCGTGGCCAGGAAGCTCGACTGGATGAGCCGCTCCTTGGTCTGGCGCCGGAGCTTGAGGGCCTTGAGCGCCAGCCCGGCCAGGGCCAGGGCGGCCAGCAGTCCGGCGGCCAGGTCGTAGCCGTTGGCGCGGGCCGCGGAACGGTGCTGGAGGATCCGGGAGAGCACGTCCAGGGCGGTCTTGCCCTGGGGCAGGGCCCCGCTGGAGGCGCGGTCCTGGCGCACGTACTTGAGCAGGCGCTCCAGCTCCTCGCCGTTTTCCCGCAGCCACTCCTCGGCCTGGGCCTCGGGCAGGGACTTGGCGCGCTGGTTCAGCTCGAACTCCGCGCCCCGCTGGACTTCGCGCAGGGCCCGGGCCACGCCGGGGTATTCCTCGCCGGCGCGGGCCAGGCTGACGGCCTTGTCCTGGGCGATGCGCTCCACCTCGTTGGGGCGGGAGGCGTTCTTGCCGAGGAAAAAGAGGGCGGCGGCCAGGGCCAGCGTGAGCCCGATGAGCAGGTGGAAGCGGTTCACCGGCGGATACCTCGATGGAGCCCGGGGACCCGGAAGGTCCCTTGGAAAATATATCCCGCCGGAACGGGTCTGTCCATTCCGGCGGGATGATCCGGGGTCGTCTCTACTTCTTCAGCGGCACGAAGCCGGTTTCGTCGGCCAGCTTCTGGCCGGCGGGGGAGAGCATGAAGTCCACGAGACCCTTGGCGTCGCCCTTGGGCTCGCCGGGGGTGTACAGGTTCAGGCCGCGGGAGATCGGGTAGGTCTTGTCCAGGGCCGAGGTGGCGCTGCCCATGACGTTGTTCACGCTGACCTGCTGGATCTCCTTGTTCAGGTAGCCCAGCCCGATGTAGCCGATGGCCAGCTTGTTCTTGGACACGGCCTGGACCACGGCGCCGTTGGAGGCCTGGAGCAGGGCGCCGGGGAACACGCGCTCCTTCTTGTCGCCCGCGTGCATGACCTTGTTTTCCCAGCAGTCGTAGGTGCCCGAGGAGGTGTCGCGGGAGATGACCACGATCTGTCCGGCGTCGCCGCCCAGATCCTTCCAGTTGGTGATCTTGCCGGCGTAGATGTCCTGGAGCTGGGCCACGGTCAGGTTCTTGACCTTGTTGCCGGGGTGCACGATGGGCACGATGCAGTCGTAGGCCACCAGGAACTGCTTGGGCGTACGTCCGTTGGCCGTGGCGGCCTCGGCTTCCTTGTCCTTGATGTCGCGGGAGGCCATGGCGATGTCGCAGGTGCCGTCGATGATGGCCTTGATGCCCTCGCTGGAGCCGCCGCCGGAGATGGAGACATTCACGCCCTTGTTGGCGGCCATGAAGGCCTCGGCGGCCTTCTGCATGAGCGGCAGCACCGTGGTGGAGCCCTTGACCTCGACGCTGCCGGCGAAAGCCACGCCGCTCAGGCAGAGGGCCAGGACGGCGGTCAGGGCCAGGATTTTGATCTTCATGGAAACGTCCTCCAAGCTGTTGTGTGGGTTGTGTTGTTCCGGGTTGCCGAATTCGGATGCTTCTACCTAGCAGGAGCATGTTACACGATTGTGACGGAAAAGAGAAAGGTGGGTGACGGAAGGGGGGTGGAATTGCGCGTTTCTCCGGCCCCGGGAATCGCGCAA
Organism: Desulfovibrio sp. UBA4079; assembly: GCA_002382645.1. Classification (GTDB taxonomy): domain Bacteria; phylum Desulfobacterota; class Desulfovibrionia; order Desulfovibrionales; family Desulfovibrionaceae; genus Aminidesulfovibrio. The sequence goes on from DFYP01000062.1 coordinate 5,403, forward strand.
CGACTTGGCACGCATCTTGATTTCAGGTAGGCCCAGGCACAGAGAGCCGCAAGGAGCAGAACGCGTGGAAGTGAAGTACTGCATCATCGGCGCGGGCCCCACGGGCCTGGGCGCGGCGCACCGGTTGCGTGAGCTGGGTCAGGAATCCTTCCTGGTTCTGGAAAAAAATGCCCACCCCGGAGGGCTCTCGGCCAGCTTCACGGACCCGGCCGGGTTCACCTGGGACCTGGGCGGCCATGTTCTGTTCTCGCACTATCCCTATTTCGACCGCCTGGTGGAGGACCTCCTGGCCGGGGACTTCCTGGAGCACCAGCGCGAGTCCTGGGTGCGCGCCCAGGGGACCTGGGTGCCCTATCCGTTCCAGAACAACATCCGGTACCTGCCGCCCGCGGACCGCTGGGAGTGCGTGCGCGGACTTTTGCCCGGCAGGCGCCCCGAAGGCCCGCCCGCGAACTTCCGGGACTGGATCGAGTGCGTCTTCGGCCGGGGCATCGCGGACATCTTCATGCTGCCCTACAACTTCAAGGTCTGGGCCACCCCGCCGGAGCGCATGGACTTCTCCTGGATCGGCGAGCGGGTCAGCGTGGTGGACCTGGAGGGCGTGCTCAAGAACATCCTCTTGGAGCGCGACGACGTGGGCTGGGGCCCCAACAACACCTTCCGCTTCCCCCTGCGCGGGGGCACGGGCGAGATCTTCCGCCGCCTGGCGGCCCGGGTCGAGGACAAGGTGCGCTTCGGCGCGGACGTGGTCCGGGTGGACGCCGCGGCCCGCAGCGTGACCACGGCCGACGGCGAGGTGGTGCGCTACGGGACGCTCCTGAACACCGGCCCCCTGGACCTGCTCGTGCGCCGCTGGCTGGCCGATCCGGAGCCGGAGCTGCTGGAGGCGGCCGCGGACCTGGAGCACAACGGGGTGCACGTCTCCGGCCTGGGCTTCGACTCGGAGCGCCGGGACAGCCGCTGCTGGATGTATTTCCCGGGCCCGGAGACGCCGTTCTACCGGCTCACCAACTTCCACAACTACTCCCCGCACAACCCGCCCGGCCCGGGCCTGGCCGCGCTCATGTGCGAGACGAGCTTCTCGGAGCACAAACCCGAGGACCTTTCCGGCATCCTGGCCCGCAGCGAGGAGGGCCTGGCCGCCTGCGGCCTGCTCTCTCCGCAGGAGCGGGGGGCCATGCGCACGCGCTGGCAGATGCACGTGGACTACGGCTACCCCGTGCCGGGCCTGTCCCGCGACCGGGCCCTGGCCGCCATCCAGCCGCGGCTGGAGGCCAGGGGCCTGTTCTCGCGGGGCCGCTTCGGCGGCTGGAAGTACGAGGCCGGCAACATGGACCATTCGGTGATGCAGGGCGTGGAATGGGCCGAGCGCATGGTCCAGGACCGGCCCGAGCGCACCTATACCCTGGAGCATCATGGACACGCCCGCTGACGTCTTTGCCGCGCGCCGCCAGGCGCTCAAGGAGCGGCTCCGGGAGCAGCGCCTGCCCGGCCTCCTGGTGTCCCACGCGGCCAACCGCTGGTACCTCTCCGGCTTCGAGCTCATGGACTCCCAGTGCAACGAGTCCGCGGGCTGGCTGGTGATCACGGCCGACGGCGAGGACCACCTGCTCACGGACCCGCGCTTCGAGGAGGCCGCCCGCCGGGTCTGGCCCGGGGACATCGTCATCTACACCGCGCGCAAGCTGGACAAGATCGGGGCCTTCCTGGAGTCCCTGGCCCTGCCGCGGCTGGGCTTCGAGCCCAAGAGCCTGTGCGTGCGCGACTACGAGCGGCTGCGCGAGAACGCGGCCTTCACGCCCACCGAGAACCTGGTGGAGGACCTGCGGGTCATCAAGGACCCGGGCGAGATCGCGCTCCTGGAGGCGTCCTGCGCCCTGAACCACAAGGTCATGGAGGCCCTGCCCGGCCGCCTGGTCCCGGGCATGACCGAGGCCGAGGCCGCCTGGGAGGTGGAGCGGCTGTTCCGCGAGGGCGGGGCCTCGGCTCTGGCCTTTTCGACCATCGTGGGCGCGGACATGAACGCGGCCCTGCCCCACGCCGAGCCCGGGCCCACGCGGCTGCCCGAGGAGGGGCTCGTGCTGGTGGACTGCGGCGGCCGGCTCAACAACTACTGCTCGGACCAGACCCGGACCTTCTGGCTGGGCCGCAAGCCCTCGGACCGCTTCCGCCAGACCCTGGACCTGGTGCGCGAGGCCCAGACCCGGGCGCTCAAGTTCATCGGGCCCGGGGTCTCCATCGCCGAGACCTACGGCCTGGCCCGGAAGTGCTTCGAGGAACAGGGCCTGGCCGAGCGCTTCACCCACGGCCTGGGCCACGGCGTGGGCCTGGAGACCCACGAGCCGCCCAGCCTGTCCAGCCTGAGCCAGGACGTGTTCCGGCCGGGCATGGTGGTGGCGGTGGAGCCGGGCCTGTACTGGCCGGACTGGGGCGGGGTGCGCTGGGAGTACATGGTCCTGGTGACGGAAGACGGTTGCAGGATCCTCTGATCCGGGGTCCGGGAGCGGCATGCACGAGCACTATTTCCACGTGTTGAACAAGGGCCTGGCCGGGGAGCTGGAACGGCTCCCGCTGGACGAGGCCCTGGACCACCTGGACAACCACCTGGCCCATTTCCTCCTGGATGGGGCCGTGAGCGGCTGCTACGCCGGCCGCCTGGGCCGGGACCCGGGACTGGCGGCCTCGCCCCGGGGCCGGGCCGCCCTGGCCTACACCCTGTCCAAGCGCGTGCAGCAGCAGCCCTTCGACGCCACCTGCCTGCGGCCCCTGGGACGCCTGCTGAACCGGCAGGATCTGGAGGTGCGCGCCGACTTCCTGGCCTCGCTCAACGCCGAGCCCGAGGGCCTGGACGACATCCTGGCCCTGAACGGCCCGGGCGAGCGGCTGGAGGGCGGGCCCGTGCTGCGCTCCCTGCTCAAGGTCTACCCCTCCTATGTCCAGGCCGCGGACCTGCTCCTGGAACTGGACCAGGAACAGGGCCAGGGACCCGGGGACTGGCTCAAGCTGTTCCGCTGCCCCGGGCCCGTGGAGGCGCAGTGGCGCGCGCGGCTGTTCAGCCACTGGGCCGCCCAGGGCCGCGAGGCCGAGGCCCTGGCCCTCTGGCCCGGCCTGGAGGCCTCGGCCGGGGAATGTCTCTGGAACCAGGCCGCGGCCCTGCACCTGGCCGCGGGCCGCGAGGCCCAGGCCCGCGCCTGCCTGGAGAAATCCCTGGCCCTGGACCCGCGCCAGGTCCCGCTGCGCCTGCGGCTGGCCGAGATGGACCGGCCCACGCCCCTGCGGCCCGAACTGCTCCGGCAGCGGCNNCGGGTGGTGGTCTGCATCTATTCCTTCAACAAGGCCCCGGTGCTGGAGGCGACCCTCTGCTCCCTGGCCGCCACGGACCTGGGCTCCGCCCGGCTCCGCCTGCTGCTCAACGGCTGCACGGACCGCAGCCGGGAGGTGGCCGAGTCCGCCCGGAAGCTCTT
>DFYP01000033.1 GCA_002382645.1 Desulfovibrio sp. UBA4079
GACCGTCCCGGCCCGACGCCGCGGCCCTGGCCAGGGCCCGCGAGGCCGCGGCCCGGCATCTGCCCCTGTGCGCCCAGGACATCCTGGACCTGGAGCGGGCGGCCGCCTCCCCGTCCCTGGACCCCGCGGCCGGACTGCCCAAGGCCTCGGCCGAGCAGCCCTACGTGGCCGTGGCCAGCTCCGGCGGCCTGGAGGTGGACCTGCACCTGGGCCAGGCCATCCGCTTCCTCATCTTCGGCCCCCGGCCCAGCGACGGGCTGGCCAGCCTGCTGGGCGTGCGCGAGGCCCCGGAGCCCGGCGGCGGCGAAGCCCGCTGGACGGCCCTGGCCGAGACCCTCAAGGACTGTTTCGCCGTGCTGGCCTCCAGCGCCGGGGCCCAGCCCCGCCACATCCTGGCCGCCAGCGGCATCACGGTGCTGACCACCGAGGCCGACGTGCAGGGCGCGGTGGACGCGCTCTTCGGTGGCGGCAAGCGCGGCAAGAAAGGCGGCAAGGCGTCCTAGGCTCGGACGCCCGCCCATCGTCAACCAGCAACGCAAGGAGAACACGCGTCATGGCCATTCCCTCCCGCATCATCATGGTCTGCCAGAGCTTCCGCACCACCGGCGAGCCCAAGGGCCTGTGCCACAAGCAGAGCGACAGCGGCTTTCTCCAGTACATCGAGGANNGCCTCAAGCAGTGCGAGGCCGGGCCCGTCATGGTGGTCCAGCCGGACAACTGGTGGTTCAAGGGCGTGAACAGCGAGGCGGTCATCGACGCCATCCTGGACGGCCTGGAAAACAACGAGCCCGCGGCCGAATACCTCATCTCCTAGCGGCACCAACGACCAGGGGGGATCATGAGCGAGAGCGCACCGGCCATCTTCGAGGAGAGAAAGGACCAGATCGCCCGCGTGGGCGAGGGCTCCTTCGCCCTGGCCTGCAACCGCGACAGCCTGGCCGGGGCCGTGAGCCAGCGGGCCTGCGTGTTCTGCGGCTCGCGCGTGGTCCTCTACCCCATCGCCGACGCCCTGCACCTGGTGCACGGGCCCATCGGCTGCGCGGCCTACACCTGGGACATCCGGGGCGCGCTCAGCAGCGGTCCCGAGCTGCACCGGCTGAGCTTCTCCACGGACCTCCAGGAGCTGGACGTGATCTTCGGCGGCGAGAAGAAGCTGGCCGCAAGCCTGGACGAGCTCATCCCAGTGCACCGGCCCAAGGCCGCCTTTGTCTATTCCACCTGCATCGTGGGCCTCATCGGCGACGACCTGGCGGCCGTGTGCAAGGCCGCCTCGGAGCGCCACGGCATCCCGGTGATCCCGGTGCAGTCCGAGGGCTTCAAGGGCAACAAGCGCGAGGGCTACCTGGCGGCCTGCAAGGCCATGGCCACCCTGGTGGGCACGGGCGGCATCGTCGGGATCCCGAAGATCTCCGTGAACATCCTGGGCGACTTCAACCTGGCCGGGGAAACCTGGATCATCAAGGACTACTTCGAGCGCCTGGGGATCGCCGTGGTGGCCGGGGTCACGGGCGACGGCCGGGTGGACGACCTGCGCCGGGCCCACGGCGCGGGCCTCAACCTGGTGCAGTGCTCCGGCGCCACCATGGACCTGGCCAAGATCATGCAGGAGAAGTACGGCACCCCGTTCCTCAAGGTCTCCTGGATCGGCATCGAGGACGTGGCCGAATCCCTCTACGCCGTGGCCGGGCACTTCAAGGACCTGGACCCGACCCTGCCGGCGCGCACGGCCGAACTCGTGCGCGAGGAGCTGGCCGCGCTCATGCCCCGGCTCAAGGAGCTGCGCCGCGACCTGGAGGGCCGCAAGGCCGCGGTCTACGTGGGCGGGGCCTTCAAGGCCTTCTCCCTGATCAAGGCCTTCCGGCACCTGGGCATGCAGGTGGCCATCGTGGGCTCCCAGACCGGCACCGAGGAGGACTACCGCGAGCTGGCCGCCATCTGCGATCCCGGGACCATCGTGGTGGACGACGCCAACCCGCTGGAGCTCTCGGCCTTCCTCAAGGAGAAGGACGTGGACGTGTTCGTGGGCGGGGTCAAGGAGCGGCCCATCGCGCACAAGCTCGGCGTGGGCTTCTGCGACCACAACCACGAGCGCAAGATCGCCCTGGAAGGCTTCGTGGGCATGCTCAACTTCGCGCGTGAGATCCACGCCTCGGTCATGAGCCCGGTCTGGCGCTTCGTGCCCCGCCGGGAAAAGAGGGAGGAACGTCCGTGAGCGTCTCCACCACCAACGCCTGCAAGCTCTGCACGCCCCTGGGCGCGGCCCTGGCCTTCCGCGGGATCGAGGGCGCCATCCCCTTCCTGCACGGCTCCCAGGGCTGCGCCACGTACATGCGGCGCTACATCATCAGCCATTTCCGCGAGCCCATGGACATCGCCTCCTCGGCCCTGGGCGAGAAGCACGCCATCCACGGCGGCGGGCCCAACCTCAAGAAGGGCCTTCTCAACGCCATGCAGAAGTACGGGGCCACGGTCCTGGGCGTGGCCACCACCTGCCTCACCGAGACCATCGGCGACGACGTGGCCCGCCTGCTCCACGAGTTCCGCGCCGAGTTCGCGGACCTGCCCCTGGCCGAGCTCGTGCACGTCTCCACCCCGAGCTACAACGGCACGCACATGGACGGGTTCCACGACGCGGTGCGGGCCGTGGCCGAGCAGCTCTGCATTGAGCGGGCCCCGGCCCACGGCGGCGTGAACCTCATGCCCGGGTTCGTGTCCCCGGCGGACATCCGCCACCTGCGCGCGCTCTGCCGGGCCTTCGGCCTCACCCCGCTCATTCTTCCGGACATCTCCGAAACCCTGGACGGCCCGGCCCTGCTGGACTACGCCCCGATCCCCTCCGGCGGGACGCCTGTGTCCGGCATCCGGGCCATGTCCGGGGCCCTGGCCAGCCTGGAGCTGGGCCGCTGCCTGGCGGGCCGGGCCACGGCCGGGACCTCGCTTCAGGACCGCTTCAACGTGCCCCTGCACTCCCTGGGCCTGCCCCTGGGCATCCGCGAAACCGACGCCCTGGTCCGGGCCCTGGAGGAGATCTCCGGCCGGCCGGCCCCGGAACAGCTGGCCCAGGAGCGCGGGCGGCTGGTGGACTCCCTGGTGGACGGCCACAAGTACGTCTCGGGCCTGCGTGCCGTGGTCTACGGCGAGGAGGACCTGGTGGTGGGGCTCTGCGCCTGGCTCTCGGAGATCGGCGTGCGGCCCGTGCTGGCGGCCACCGGGGCCAAGCACCGCGACCTGGAGGCCCGGGTGCTCGCGGCCTGCGGCGATCTGGTGCGGGAAAAGCCCGTGGTGCGCGAGGGCGCGGACTTCCAGGACATCGCCGAGGAGGCGCGCACGCTCTCCCCGGACCTTCTGGTGGGCCATTCCAAGGGCTACCGCTATGCCCGGGAGTGGGGCGTGCCGCTGTTGCGCGTGGGCTTCCCCCTGCACGACCGTTTCGGCGGCCAGCGCCTCCTGCACGTGGGCTACCGCGGCGCCCAGTCGCTTTTCGACAGCCTGGTCAATCTCGTTCTGGACAAGCGGCAGTCCGACAGTTCCGTGGGCTACGGATACCTCTAGACCCGGGAGACATCATGCGCATCAGCACCGACCAGCATCCCTGCTTCAACCGGAACTCGGCCAAGTCCTGCGGCCGGGTGCACCTGCCCGTGGCCCCGCGGTGCAACATCCAGTGCAACTACTGCAACCGCAAGTACGACTGCGTGAACGAGTCGCGGCCCGGCGTGGCCAGCGCCGTGCTCAAGCCGCATCAGGCCGTGGAGTACATGCGCCGGGTCCTGGACCTGGAGCCGGCCATCCGGGTGGCGGGCATCGCCGGTCCCGGCGACCCCCTGGCCAATCCGGCCGAGACCCTGGAAACCCTGCGGCTCATGCGCGAGCATTTCCCGCACCTGCTGTTCTGCCTGTCCACCAACGGCCTGGGCGCGTCCGCGCATCTGGACGACCTGGCCGCCCTGGGCGTGACCCACGCCACCGTGACCCTGAACACCGTGGACCCGGAGATCGGGGCCAGGATCTATTCCTTTGTGCGCGACGGCAACGTGCTCTACCGGGGCCGGGCCGGGGCCGAGCTGCTCCTGTCGCGCCAGCTGGAGGCCATCCGCGGCTTCGCCGAGCGGGGCATCCTGGTCAAGGTCAACACCATCGTGCTGCCCGGAATCAACGACGCCCACCTCCTGGACGTGGCCCGCACGGCCCGCGACCTGGGCGCCACGCTCATGAACCTGGTGCCCCTGCACCCCACGGCGGACACCCCGTTCGCCTCGCTTGCCGAGCCCTCCCGGGAGGTCATGGCCTCCCTTCGCGACCAGGCCGGGGTCCTCGTGCCCCAGATGACCCACTGCCGCCGTTGCCGCGCCGACGCCGTGGGCCTCCTGGGCCAGGACCGTTCCATGGAACTGGCCCCGACCCTGGCCTCTTGCGCCAAGCTTCCCCCCTCCGACTTGGCGGATCGTCCTTACGTGGCCGTGGCCACCCGGGAGGGCATGCTGGTGAACCAGCACCTGGGCGAGGCCAAGAGCTTCCAGATCTGGGGCCGCGACGGCAACGGCGGGTTCCGCCTGGCCGAGGAGCGCCAGGCCCCGCCCCTGGGCTGCGGCCCGTCCCGCTGGGAGGACCTGGCCCGCACCCTGCGGGACTGCCGGGCCGTGCTCTGCGCGGCCCTGGGCGACAAGCCCCGGGCCATTCTCCAGGAGCATGGCCTGACCCCGGTGGAGGGCTCGGGCTTCATCGAGGAGGCCCTGTCCACGGTCTATTCCAGCGGCAACCTGGATTCGCTCCGGGGGCGGCGCAAGGGCCTGGCCACGCCCTGCTGCGGGGCGGGCGGCGGCGAGGGCTGCTAGCAGGCCAGCTAAAAATTCCGCCAGGGCCGCGTTGCCTCAACAAGCCCAAACCCTCGCGTATTGAGGATACGTGTCGGGCTTGGGCTTTTTTCGCGCCCTGCCCGGGCGTTTTTTTGAACGGCCTGCGGCAAAGAACCGCTGCAACTGTCTGCCTGGGGCTGCGGATCAGCGGGGGCGCGGACGCGTGTGGGAACCGCCACGCATCGCGTTCAGGAAGTCACAGGCGAAAGGAAGGATCAGGCGCCGCGGTCCCGGGCGCGCTCCTGGGCGATGAGCCCCTCCAGGCCGAACTTGCGCACCCGGTAGCCCATCTGGCGGCTGGTCAGGCCCAGGGCCCGGGCCGCCTTGTACTGGATCCAGCCGTTGCGGCGCAGGGCCGCGATGACCTCGCCCTTTTCCATCTCCTTGAGCGAGGGCGTGGCCGCGGTGCGCGGCTCGGCGCCCGGGGCGTCCGGCGCGCTCTGGAGCAGGTAGGGCCGCAGGAAGGGCGCGTCGATGCGCTCGTTGTCCACCAGGATGGCCAGGCGCTCGATGAGGTTCTCCATCTCCCGGACGTTGCCCGGCCAGTCGTAGCGGGTCAGCGCGGCCAGGGCGTCGGGGGTCAGGGACAGGGTCCGGCCGTACTCGCGGGCGGCCTTGTCCAGGAAGTGGCTGATGAGGCCCGGGATGTCCTCCTTGCGCTCGCGCAGGGGCGGCACGCGGATGGGGAAGACCGAGAGCCGGTAGTAGAGGTCCGCGCGGAACCCTCCGGTCTCGGCCAGGGCCCCCAGGTCGCGGTTGGTGGCCGCCAGGATGCGCACGTCCACCAGCCGGGTGCGGTTGCTGCCCAGGCGTTCGAACTCCTTGTCCTGGAGCACGCGCAGGAGCTTGGCCTGGAGCCCCAGGGGCAGTTCGCCGATCTCGTCCAGGAAGATGGTGCCCCGGTGGGCCTCCTCGAAGCGGCCGGAACGCTGCCCGGCCGCGCCGGTGAACGCGCCCTTCTCGTGGCCGAACAGCTCGGACTCCAGGAGGTTCTCCGGGATCGAGGCGCAGTTCACCTTGATGAACGGGTGGGCCTTGCGGTCCGAGAGCTCGTGGATGATCCGGGCGATGAGGGTCTTGCCCGTGCCGGACTCGCCCAAGAGGAGCACCGTGGCCTTGGTCGGCGAGACCTTGCCGATCTGGCGCTCGACCTCCTGCATGGACTGGCTCTTGCCCACGATGGCCGGGCCGCGGCGCTCGCGGGAGATCTGGTAGCGCAGGGAGACGTTCTCGCGCACCAGGGCCTCCTCGCGGGCCCGGACCTGCTCGTTGAGGCTCAGGAACTGGCCGATGAGCGTGGCCACCACGGTGAGGAAGTCCAGGTCCTCGTCGTAGGACACGTGGTCCCCGAACAACCGGTCCACGTTGAGCACGCCGATGGGCCGGCCGTGGAGCATGATCGGCACGCCCACGAAGGAGACCCGGCCCTTTTCCAGCTGGCGGGAGCCGGTGCGGTCCAGGAACAGGGGCTCCTGGCGGATGTCCGGCACCACGTAGGGCTTGGCGGTCTGGAAGATGAGCCCGGTGACGCCCTCGCCCAGGTCGTAGACCCCGCGGGCCCGCTCCTCGGGCGTGAGGCCGTGGGAGGCGCTGATGACCAGGCGTCCGGACTCGGGGTCCACCAGGGTCACGGTGGCCCGCTTCATGCTCAGGGTCTCGGAGAGGATCCGCAGGACCTCGGAGAGGGTTTCCTCCAGTTCCAGGGCCTTGTCGATCCACTGGCAGATGGCCGAGAGGACCTGGAGCTTGAGGCTGCTCAGGGAAGGGGACATGGGGCCGGCGTTGCAAGAGCGATGCCCAAGGCCACAGTTCCGTCAGGAAGCGGGTTCGTTTTCGTCACCGCACTGAAATCATTGACTATCTCACGCAGGGACGCGGCCCACCCCAGGACCCGCTTCTGGGAGCTGATTGACTTTTTTGTCTTATTCCGCGCGAAATAATGGAAATACCCTTTACATAATTGACAAAATTAGAGCATGAAATTTTCGTCACCAACCCCCCCCGCAGCCCACAAATCTTTTGACAGGCGGCGGTCCGGGCCCTAAACAGTTGTTTCACCGGCCCCGTCTGGCGGGACCCGAAGGATCGACATGGACCAGGGCGGCACCCGCCTCAGACTGCTCAAGGCCGCGGGCGAGATCATCTCCCGCAAGGGCTTCCGGGCGGCCACCGTGCGCGAGATCTGCGCCCGGGCCGGGGCCAACGTGGCCTCGGTGAAGTACTACTTCGGGGGCAAGAAGCGCCTCTACGAAGAGCTGCTGCGCTACTCCTTCGAGGAGAGCCTGCGCAACTACCCGCCCGATCCGGGCCTGCCCCGGGACGCCGCTCCCGAGGAGCGCCTGCGGGCCTTCATCCGCTCCTTTCTCCTGCGTCTGCACGACGAGGGCCGTCCGTCCTGGTTCGGCAAGCTCATGACCCGCGAGATGTTCGAGCCCACCGAGGCCCTGGACCAGATCGTGGAGCGGGCCATCAAGCCCCTGGCGCTCCTGCTGCGGGACCTGGTCCGGCAACTGGCCGGCAGGGACCTTTCGGAGCAGGAGGTCCTGCTCTGCGGGGTGAGCGTCTCGGCCCAGTGCCAGCATTTCTTCCGCGCCCGCGCCGTGGTCACCCGGATCTATCCCGAGCTGACCCTGGACCGTCAGGGCATAGAAAACCTCACCGAACACATTCAGGCCTTTTCCCTGGCCGCAATCCGGGGCTATAAGAAACCCTAGACAGGCCCCCGTGACCCAACCAACCGCGCCCGCCCGCTCCCAGGAGCCGCATATGCCCCGCAGTGTCCGCCGCATTCTCCTTCTGAGCCTCTGCGCCCTGGCCCTTCTGACCGCCTGCGGCGGGGAGGAGAAGGGAGGCAAGAAGGCCCTGGCCGTGACCGCGGCCCTGGCCGAGAAGCGCACCGTGCCCGTGTCCCTTAAGGCCGTGGGCACGGTGGAGGCCTACAGCTCCGTGGCCATCAAGACCCGCGTGGGCGGGCAGATCGCCGAGCAGTTCGTGCGCGACGGCCAGGACGTGCGCCAGGGCGACCCGCTGTTCCGCATCGACCCCCGGCCCTTCGAGGCCGCGGTGCGCGAGGCCCAGGCCAAGCTGGAGCGCGATCAGGTCCTGCTCAAGAAGGCCAACGAGGACCTCAAGCGCTATTCCGGGCTCATCGAGAAGAGCGTCATCAGCCGCGACCAGTTCGAGCAGACCGAGGCCAACGCCCGCAGCCTGGCCGCCACCATTCGGGTGAACCAGGCCGAGCTGGAGAGCCGCCAGCTGGACCTCTCCTACACGCTCATCGCCGCGCCCATCGACGGCCGGGTGGGCCACGTCCAGGTGACCCAGGGCAACGTGATCAAGGCCAACGACGACCGCGACCTGGCCGTGATCAACCAGATCCGGCCCATCTACGTGGCCTTCGCCGTGCCCGAGCAGCACGTCACCGACATCCTCCGGCGCATGGGCCAGGGCTCCCTGCCCGTGGAGGCCGCAGCCTCGGGCGGAGGCTTCCTGGAGACCGGCGCCCTGGCCTCCCTGGACAACGCCGTGGACAAGACCACCGGCACCATCAAGCTCAAGGCCGTGTTCAACAACGAGAAGCTCCTGCTCTGGCCCGGCCAGTTCGTGCGCGTGACCCTCAACCTGGATTCCCGCGAGGGCGTGGTCCTGGTGCCCTCCCGGGCCGTGCAGGCCGGGAGCAAGGGCCCCTACGTCTATGTGGTCAGCGCCCAGAACACCGCCGAGATGCGGCCCGTGACCAGCGGGGCCATCCTGGACGGGTTCACGATCATCGAGGAGGGGCTTCAGGGCGGCGAGAGCGTCATCACCGACGGCCAGATCCGGCTCGTGCCGGGCGCGGCCGTGCAGGTGACCATGGCCAAGGCTCCGGCCCCGGCCCCGGCCAAGGCCCCCGAGACTCCGGCCCCGGCCGCGGCCTCGCCAGAGCCGGCCAAGGCCTCCGAGAGCCCGGCGGCCTCGCCTGAGCCGTCCCGTCCCGCGGAGGAGGCCAAGGCCCCCGAGGCCGGGGGCAAGGCCCCATGAACCCCTCGCGGCTGTTCATCGACCGGCCGGTCATGACCATCCTGGTCATGTTCGGCATCCTCATCTTCGGCGTCATGGCCTACCGGTCCCTGCCGGTGTCCGACCTGCCCAACGTGGACTTCCCCACCATCCAGGTCACGGCCAACCTCTCCGGGGCCTCGCCCGAGACCATGGCCTCCTCGGTGGCCGCGCCCCTGGAGCGCGAGTTCTCGACCATCGCCGGCCTGGACTCCATGAGCTCGGCCAACTCCCTGGGCACCACCCGGATCACGCTCCAGTTCAGCCTGGAGCGCAACCTGGACGGCGCGGCCCTGGACGTGCAGTCGGCCATCTCCGTGGCCAGCCGCAAGCTGCCCTCGGACATGACCACCCCGCCGTTCATGCGCAAGGTCAACCCCGCGGACCAGCCGATCTACTACCTGGCCGTGTCCTCGGAGACCATGCCGCTCTGGCAGCTCAACGAGTATGCCGACACGCTCATGGCCCAGCGCATCTCGTCGATCAACGGCGTGGCCCTGGTGAACGTCTACGGCTCGTCCAAGTACGCGGTGCGCATCCAGCTGGACCCCGAGGCCCTGGCCAGCCGCCAGCTGGGCATCGACGAGGTGGCCGACGCCGTGGCCAAGGCCAACGTGAACCTGCCCACCGGGTCCATGGAGGGCGCCAGCCGGGCCTACACCGTGCGCTCCGCGGGCCAGATCATGCGCGCCGAGGGCTACCGGCCGCTGATCGTCTCCTACCGCAACGGTTCGCCCGTGCGGCTCCAGGACCTGGGCCGGGTCCTGGACAGCATCGAGAACAGCAAGCGCGGCAACTGGTTCAACGGGGTTCCGGCCCTGGTCCTGGCCGTGCAGCGCCAGCCCGGCACCAACACCGTGGCCCTGGTGGACGAGATCAAGGCGCTCATGCCCAAGATCCGGGCCCAGATCCCGGGCTCGGTCAAGATCGACGTGCTCTACGACCGCTCGGAGTCCATCCGCGACTCCGTGTCCGACGTGAAGTTCACCCTGGTGCTCACGGTCTGCCTGGTGGTCCTGGTGATCTTCCTGTTCCTGCGCAACCTGCGGGCCACGATCATCCCCTCCCTGGCCCTGCCCATGTCCATCGTGGGCACGTTCGCGGTCATGCACCTCATGGACTTCTCCCTGGACAACATCTCGCTCATGTCCCTGACCCTGTCCGTGGGCTTCGTGGTGGACGACGCCATCGTCATGCTCGAGAACATCGTGCGCCACGTGGAGATGGGCAAGAAGCCCCTGCGCGCGGCCATCGACGGCTCCAAGGAGATCAGCTTCACCATCGTGTCCATGACCATCTCCCTGGCCGCGGTGTTCATCCCGGTGTTCTTCCTGGGCGGGGTGGTGGGCCGGCTGTTCCACGAGTTCTCGGTGACCATCATGGCCGCCATCCTCATCTCCGGCTTCGTCTCCCTGAGCCTCACGCCCATGCTCTGCGCCGTGGGCCTCAAGGCCCATGAGCCGGGCCGCGAGGAGAAGCCCAAGGGCCGATTCCACCAGATGTCCGAGCGCTTCTTCGACCGCTCCCTGGAGCTCTACGACTGGAGCCTGCGCTGGGTCCTCAAGCGCCGCCGTCTGGTGCTCTACGCCTCGTTCGGGCTGCTGGCCCTGACCGCCTGGCTCTTCGTGGTCACGCCCAAGGGCTTTCTGCCCTCCGAGGACACCGGCCAGGTCATGAGCTTCACCCTGGCCGAGCAGGGCGTGTCCTTCGAGGAGATGGTCGCCCGGCACAAGCAGGTCAACGACATCCTCCTGGCCGACCCCAACGTGGGCAACTTCACCTCCCTGGTGGGCCCGGGCGGGCCCAACCCCTCGGGCAACAGCGGCCGCGTGTTCATCCAGCTCAAGCCGCGCAGCAAGCGCAAGCTCTCGGCCCAGGAGTTCACCCTGGCCATGCGCGGCAAGCTGGCCGCGGCGATCCAGGGCCTGCGGATCTCCATGCTGGTGCCGCCGTCCATCAACATCGGCGGCCGCTCGGCCCGGGCCCTGTACCAGTTCACCCTGCAGAACCCGGACACCGACGAGCTCTACCAGTACGCCCAGGCCTTCGAGACGCGCCTGCGCGAGGTGCCCGGCCTGCTGGACGTGAACAGCGACCTGGAGATCTCCAACCCCGAGGTGACGCTCGACATCGACCGCGACCGGGCCTCGGCCCTGGGGGTCTCGGCCTATCAGATCGAGGACGCCCTGTCCTCGGCCTTCAGTTCGCGGGAGGTCAGCACGATCTACGGCTCGACCAACGACTATCCCGTGATCATGGAGCTTCTGCCCAAGTACCAGGCCGATCCCACGGCCCTGTCCCTGCTCTACGTGCGGACCAAGAACGGGGCCCTGGCGCCCCTGGACGCCCTGGCCAAGGTGGGCCTGGGCGTGGGCCCGCAGTCCATCAACCACACCGGCCAGATGCCCTCGGTGACCGTGTCCTTCAACCTGGCCCCGGGCCTGTCCCTGGGCGACGCCATGCCCCGGGTCCAGGCCCTGGCCTCGGAGATGCTCCCGGGCACCTTCGCCACGAGCTTCCAGGGCACGGCCCAGGCCTTCCAGGCCTCGTTCAAGGGCCTGGTGGCCCTGGTCATCCTGTCCATCGTGGTCATCTACATCGTGCTCGGCGTGCTCTACGAGAGCTTCATCCACCCCCTGACCATCCTCTCGGGCCTGCCCTCGGCGGGCGTGGGCGCGCTCTTGACGCTCCTGCTCTTCCGCCTGGACCTGGACATCTACGGCTTCGTGGGCGTGATCATGCTCATCGGCATCGTCAAGAAGAACGCCATCATGATGATCGACTTCGCGGTGGAGGCCGGGCACGGGGGCAAGAGCGCGGAGCAGGCCATCCACGACGGGGCCCTGGTGCGCTTCCGGCCGATCATGATGACCACCATGGCCGCGCTCATGGGCACCCTGCCCATCGCCGTGGGCTTCGGGGCCGGGGCCGAATCGCGCCGCCCCCTGGGCCTGGCCGTGGTGGGCGGTCTGCTGGTCTCCCAGCTGCTGACCCTCTACCTCACGCCGGTCTACTACATCTACCTGGACCGGCTGCAGAAGCGGCTGGAGCGGGTGTTCAAGCGCAACGGCGAGGACGGGGAGCAGGAGGCCTAGGGCGCGGCCGGGGCCAGCGGGCCGGGCAGATAGGCGCACAGGCGCACGCCCCGGCCCGGCGCGGCCTCCAGCTGGAAGCGGCCGCCGATGAGCCGGACCCGTTCGCGCATGCTTTCGATGCCCACGCCTTCCAGGCGGGGCGCGGCCGGATCAAACCCCACCCCGTCGTCCTGCACGGACACGGCCAGGCCCGCGTGGTCCTGGCAGACCTCCACCCGCAGGTTCCGGGCCCGGCTGTGGCGGGCCGCGTTGCTCAGGGCCTCCTGCAGGATGCGGTAGCAGATGATCTTCTGCTCCTCGTGCAGGCCGGCCTCGCCGAGCTCGATGGAGATCCGCGCGCGGATGGCCGGGCAGGGCAGCAGGCACTTCTTGACCAGGGCCCGCAGGGCCGCCTCCAGGCCCACGTCGTCGAGCATGGGCGGCCGCAGGCTGGCCACCACCTCGCGCATGTCGCGCATGACCTCGCCCACGGTGCGCACGGCCAGATGGAGCTTGTCGAAGGGCTGGCCGGGCAGCTGGCGGGCCAGGCCCTGAAGCTCGGTCTGGAGGAAGATGTGCACCGCGGCCAGGGACTGGAGCACGCCGTCGTGCAGCTCCATGGACAGCCAGCGGCGCTCGGTCTCCTGGGCCGCCAGGACCTTGACCGAGAGGTTGCGCAGCCGCTCGTTGGCCTGGTGCAGGGCCGTGGTGCGCTCGGCCACCAGGTTCTGGAGCTGGTTCTGGAAGCGGGTCAGCTCCCCGGTGAGGCGCAGGGCGTCGGCGTGCTGGCGCTCGATGACGGCCAGGGACTGCTCGTAGTCCTTGTTCACGCAGCGCAGCAGCGCCCGGTGGGTGTCGGCGATGCGCTCCTGCTTGGCCCGGGCCTCGTCCAGGAGGCGGATCTTGGCCGAAAGCGTGCGGTTCTCCCGCTCCAGCTCGGCCAGGCGGGCCAGGAGGGCGTCGCGGTCAGCGGCCATGGTCCGGTGCTCCCAGGGCCAGGGCCACGAAGGTGTCGTTGAAGAAGCAGGCCCCGGCCGGAAGGTCCAGGGAGCCGATCTCGCCGTAGGTGTAGAACCCGAAATAGGGCACGCCCGGGGCCTTCTCGGCGAGCACCGCCAACTCCTCCGGGGTGCGCGTGCCCAGGATGCGGCGGCGCGAGGCGCAGGAGAAGAACAGCACGAGCTCGGGTTTCCCGGGCAGGCCGTCCAGGGCCCGGACCAGGGCCTCGTGGGCCGCGGCCACGATGTCCTCGCGGCCGGCCTCGGCGAAGCGGATGGTGGCCCGCTCCGGGAAGTTGCCCACGAAGCGGATGCTCCCGTCCTCCTTGTTGATGAACACCGGGTCGCGCAGATAGAACTGGGAGCCGTCGCCTTCCTCCGGGAACACGGCCAGGGGGAACTGGCTGTACTCCGAGGTGTTGGGCCCCAGGTAGCGGGCCAGGAACTCCAGGGCCGGCAGGCCCTCGATGCGCCGGACCTCGTTGCCGCAGACCTCGGTGAGCCGGAAGGCGCGGCCCAGGGGTTTCCAGCCGCAGCGCGTCCCCTGGGCCAGGGCCAGGGGTCCGCGCAGGAGCAGGAAGGCGCAGCCGTCGGTGACCGCGCGGGTGCCGCAGAACTGCCAGGTGCGCTGGAACAGGAAGCCGTCCCCGGCGCTGCCGCCGAAGACCGGCAGGTCCGGGCCCAGGACCTTGCGGAAGATCTCGTCCAGGGGGATGCCGATGGTCGAGAGCCCGTCGGGCAGGATCAGGCAGAGGGTCTCGGGCCCGTTGAGCCGCGCCCGGGCCTGGGCCACGGCCCGCGCCAGGCTGCCCTCGGGGTCGGCGGAGAAGTTCTCGGCCAGCCCGGCGGCGCACTCCAGGCTCTCGCCGCAGAACAGGAGCAGGGCGCAGGACTTTTCGGAAAAGCCCGCGTCCGAGGTGGCCTCGCCGTCCGAGGTGCAGCCCGCCAGCTCCAGGGAGCCGAAGGCCCGGCGCACCAGCTCCAGGGCCGCGTCGTAGTCCTCGCCGTAGAACGAGGTGAAGAGCAGCGCGGCCACGGGCTTGCGGCCGTTCAGCCGCGCGGCGGCCGCGTCCACGGCCCCGCGGGCCGCGTCCAGCATGGTCAGTCCCTCGGCCTGGCCGATGGCCACGTGCAGCATGGGTTCCCCTTTCCGTCTGGCCGCATCTTCGTAGAAAACAGGTCGGCGGGCAAGGCCCGGAGGTTCTTTTTGCGTGGAAATGACCCGTTCCGGGCCATTTAATCCTTGACAGCAGGACAAAAGATGCAGACGTTGTGAAAAAAAGAACGCCAGCTTTGCCGTGGCGTTAGCAACAGCTTCACACGGCCTGTTCCGCGGGAAGGGGAGCCCTGCGGAAGGGGTCGGCCGGAGCGGGGCCGGCGCAGCTATGGAGATGCGGCATTTCCAAACCATTCCGCGTGGCTATTTCGACGCCCGCGACCTGGACCTGCTCAACATCGTCAACGATGTCCTGAGCAGACAGGACCTCCCCGGCCTCAAGCGGCTCCTGTCCTCCTACCTCCATCCCCACGGCATCAAGGAGATGGCCGCCACCAAGGGCCTGCGCATCGCCTACGCCGTCGTCCACCTGCTGGGCTCCCTGGAGACCGGCCGCACCGAGGACCGCCTGGACGCCCTGCGCTCCCTGCGCGACGAGGTCCTGACCACGGGCACCAACAGCTTGCGCCGGAACACCGCCCGGGTGCTCCTCCAGATCATGAAGGAGCTGGTCCGCAGCCGGGGCGACTACCTGCGCCAGCTCAAGCTGGCCCGCGACTTCCGGGCCGCGGCCACGGGCAAGCCCCGGGTGGTCCACGCCCAGCTGGAGAAGTTCCACCTCATCGAGATGCCCGAGGAGTGGAACCAGGTCGCCTTCGACGACCACGTGCACGACGCCAACACCAAGGGCCGCAAGTCCGCCACCCACCTCATCATGGACGCCTGGATCAAGGGCATCCGGCGGCTCACGGTGATCTACTACAACTACGTGACCAAGGAGATCGCCGAGGAGCTTCTGGAAGCCGCCGAGATCATGGGCATGAACGTGCGCATCGGCATCGAGTTCTCGCCGCGCTTCCGCGACCGCTACCTCAAGCTCATCCTGGGCTCGCGCGAGAACACCGACACCCAGGAGTATCTGCGCTTCCTGGCCGATCCCCAGGTGGCCGCGTTCATGGCCGAGGGCCAGAAGGTCAGCCGCTACCACCAGCGCTACGTGCTGCGCGTTTTCGAGAGCTTCAACGGCGTGCACCGCCTGGCGCTCAACGAGCGCTTCGGCATCCGCATGGAGGCCCTGGACCGCGAGGCCTTCCTGGCCTCCATCGGCATGGGCCAGGCCTCGCTCCTGCACCTGGGCAAGTTCATCCACGACGAGCTCCAGCCCCTGTTCGAGGAGCGGGCCCAGCACCTGGCGGCCTACTGCGCCCTGCCCGGGACCCCGGAGCGCCTGGCCCTGGACGCGGTGGTCCGGGACATGAACGAGCTGACCCCGGAGAGCGTCATCGAGGACTACCTCGAGCCCGCGCGCAACCCGGACCTGCCCGACCCCAACGCCCCGGCCGACGGGCCCGAGATGCCCTGGCTCCTGACCCTGGGCCCGGCCGAGCTGGCCGAGGGCCTGACCCAGCTCCACTCGGGCTTCCGGCTCATCCTGAGCCTGGCCCGGCTGCGGGCCGAGGACGTGCTCGAGATCCTCTACGCCTGCCAGGGCCGCGTCACCCACCTGGAGATCTTCAATCTCAAGGACTGCGCCACGGGCAAGACCTGTGACAACGACCGCATCCTGGAGCTCCAGGCGGCCATCAACTCCCAGAACGTGGTCCGGCTCAAGCGCTTCATCCAGAAGGTCATGGCCGACCTGGCCGACTCCACGGCCCCGGACGCGGCCGAGCGCCGGCGCACCCTGGAGCGCATCCTCTGCGACATCCCGGGGTTCCTGGCCTACTACAAGCACACGCCCCTGCGCTCCCGGGTGGGCACGGACTCCACGGGCCAGTCCCACCGGCTTCACGGCATGGGCCTGGTCATCCGCGAGACCCTGCCGCCGGGGGCCCAGCGGGCCCTGGACGACCCCCGCTCCACGCGGCGGCGCATCCCGGTGCGGGCCACGGCCTATCTGCGCGAGACCCGGCGCCCGGCCGAGGGCGCCAGCGCCCTGACCCGGCCCCTCCTGCGCCTGCTCCAGCGCCTGCCCGGCGGGAGCTTTCTCTTCGGCGAGCGCAGCCGCGACTGGGTCATCCCGGACTACGTCGCGTCCCCGCCCGAGGAGAGCAACATCTACACCCTGGGCGGCATCCAGAAGGAGGCCCCGCACGTCTTCGCCCCCTGCGCCCTGCCCGAGTCCGAGCAGCCGCTCTCGCTCAAGTACCTGAACAGCTGGCTCAAGAACGCGCTCAAGATCCTGCTCGGCTTCGTGCCCGCCTTCCTGACCTTCTTCTGGACCAAGGACTGGTGGGTCCTGGCCTGGGGCGGGGCGTTCATCTGGTTCGCCATCACCGGGGTGCGCAACATCATCCAGTCCGTGCTCGGCTCGGGCGGCCTGCACCGCTCGCCGTTGGTGCGCTGGAAGGACTACGTGAGCTGGGAGCGGGTGGCCGACTCCCTGCTGTACACCGGCTTTTCCGTGCCCCTGCTGGACTGGCTGGTGAAGACCCTGATCCTGGACCAGAGCCTGGGCATCAACACCTCCACCAGCCCGACGGAGCTGTACGCCTTCATGGCCCTGGCCAACGGCCTGTACCTCATGAGCCACAACCTGTTCCGGGGCCTGCCGCGGACCGCGGCCTTCGCCAACCTGTTCCGCTCGGTGCTCTCCATCCCCCTGGCCGTGGGCCTGAACTGGCTGGCCGGGGAGTTCCTGCTGGAGGCCGGCATGGACCCGGCCGAGGCCGCCGGGGTCCTGCAGAAGTGGGCCGCGATCATCTCCAAGGCCGCCTCGGACACCGTGGCCGCGGTCATCGAGGGCCTGGCCGACCGCGACCAGAACGTGCGCATGCGCCAGTGGGACTACATGGGCAAGATCGAGCAGATCTTCCGGGTCTACGCCAAGCTGGAGCTGCTCTTCCCGCGCCAGGACGTGCTGCGCATGCTCGAGTCGCCCAAGGAGTTCCTCTCGACCATCGCCTCCGAGGGCCGCGATTTCGACAAGATCGTGGCGGTCAACGCCCTGGACCTGCTCTATTTCTGGTGGTACCAGCCGCGGGCCAAGAGCGTGCTGCGGCGCTGCCTGCGCGAGATGACCCAGGAGGAGCGCAAGGTCTTCCTGCTCTCCCAGTATGTGCTGCTGGAGGCCAAGGAGATCAGCCAGCTCTTCCTGGACGGCCTGGTGGGCAAGGATTTTTCCAAGGCCCTGGCCTTCTACCTGGACTATTCCCGCCCCTACCTGGAGCAGCTCCAGGAGCTGGCCCTGCGCTGCGCCCCCGAGGGCCTGGGCGGCACCGTGGACGGCAAGCCCCGGCCCCTGCCGGGCTGAAAAGGGAGCCGCCCGGACCCGGCCGCGGTGGACAGGCGGGGTTCGATGCGTGTACCTTCGGCCCCGAATCAGCCCCAGCAGCAGGTGGACCGATGCCGCGAACGCCCCTGGCCTTGTGCCTCTTCCTGACCCTGGTCCTGCTCCCGGCCTCCGGCCGGGCCGAAAAGCAGGCCGTGCTCCTGCTGCAATGGCTGCCCCAGTCCCAGTTCGCCGGATTCTACGTGGCCCAGGACAAGGGCTTCTACCGCGAGGCCGGGGTGGACCTGACGGTCCGCGCCGGGGGCCCGGACATCCTGGCTTCCCGCGAGCTGGCCCGCGGGGCCGTGGAATTCGCCACCATGTTCCTGGCCACGGGCATCCAGCGCCAGTCCGAGGGCATGCCCCTGGTGCACCTGGCCCAGCTGGTCCAGCGCTCGGCCCTCATGCTCGTGGCCCGGAGCGATTCCGGCGTGCGCGAGCCCAAGGACCTGGACGGCCGCCGGGTGAGCCTCTGGGACAACGAGTTCCAGCTCCAGCCCCAGGCCCTGTTCCAGCGCCTGGGCATCGTTCCGGACGTGGTGCCCCAGGGTTCCTCCCTGAGCCTCTTTCTGCACGGCGGCGTAGCCGCGGTCTCGGCCATGTGGTACAACGAGTACCACACCCTGCTGGCCTCGGGGCTCAACGCCGACGAACTCACCGTGTTCTTCTTCGCGGACATGGGCCTGAACTTCCCGGAGGACGGGATCTACTGCCTGGGACGCACCTGGGACCAGGACCCGGAGCTGTGCCGGGCCGTGGTGGCCGGCACCCTGCGCGGCTGGCGCTACGCCTTCGAGCACCCGGACGAGGCCCTGGAGATCGTGCTCACGCACATGCGCGAGGCCCGGGTCCCGGCCAACCGCGCCCACCAGAAATGGATGCTCGCGCGGATGCGCGACATCATCCTGCCCCTGGGCCGGGAGGACCGCCTGGGCCGCCTGGACCGCCTGGACTACCAGCGCACGGCCTCGGTACTCCTGGAACGCGGGCTCATCCCGTTCGCCCCCACCTATGAACGCTTCACCCGGGAGGCCGCGCCATGAGACGGTTGCGCGGCGTGTTCCTGCGCCTGACCCTGCTCGTGCTCCTGGGCGCGGCGGCCGTGCTCGGCGGGGTCTCCACCTACGGCTACCTGGTGTCCCGGAACATCCTTCTGGAAAAGGTCGAGGAGAGCGCCCGCAACCAGGCCCTGGCCACGGTGAACCGCATCGAGTCCGTGCTCTCCACCCTGCAGAAGGTCCCCTGGAGCGCGGCCTACGCCCTGGAGAACGCCCCGCTCACCCCGGCCGAGATCCGCAGGCTCTCCCGCCGCCTGCTGGCGGACACGCCCGAGGTCTTCGGCACGGCCGTGGCCTTTGAGCCCTATTCCTTCGACCCCAAGCAGCTCTACTACTCGCCCTATTTCTACCGCCACGGCGACGAGATCCGCGAAACCATGCTCGGCGGGGCCAACTACCGCTACTTCTACCAGGACTGGTACCAGCTGCCCCGGGAGCTGGGCAAACCGGTCTGGACCGAGCCCTACTTCGACGAGGGCGGCGGCAACATCCTCATGACCACCTTCTCCGTGCCGTTCTTCCGCGAGGAGCACGGCGAGCGCCGGTTCGCCGGGGTGGTCACCGTGGACGTGTCCCTGGAGTGGCTGCGGCGCATGATCTCCGAGGTGCGCGTGCTTGAGACCGGGTTCGCCTTCCTGGTCTCGGGCAGCGGCGTGTACGTGACCCACCCGGACATGAGCCTGGTGCTCAACGAGACCATCTTCACCCAGGCCGAGAGCGTGGGCGACCGGCAGATCCGCGAGATCGGCCGGGACATGATCCGGGGCGGCACGCGCTTCGTGGAGGTCACCGAGCCGTCCACGGGCCGGCACGGATTCCTGTTCTACGCGCCCCTGCCGAGCAACGGCTGGTCCCTGGGCGTGTTCTATCCCCGCGACGAGCTGCTGGCCGACGTGCGGCGCATGACCCTGGTCACCGGCGGCATCGGCCTGGCCGGATTTCTCGTGCTGGCGGGCCTGGCCGCGGCCATCGGCCGGTCCATCGCCAGGCCCCTGCGGCGGCTTTCGGTGGCCGCCGGGGAGATCGCCGCCGGACGCCTGGACGCGGCCCTGCCCGAGGTGAAGAGCGACGACGAGGTCCGCGACCTGACCCTGGCCTTCGGGCACATGACCGCCTCGCTCAAGGACTACATCCGCGACCTCACCAGCACCACCGCGGCCAAGGAGCGCATCGAGAGCGAGCTGCGCATCGCCCACGACATCCAGATGGGCATCCTGCCCAAGATCTTCCCGCCCTTCCCGGACCACTCCCAGTTCGACCTCTACGCCAGCATCGTGCCGGCCCGCGAGGTGGGCGGCGACTTCTATGACTTCTCCCTGCTCTGCGACGAGCGTTTCTGCTTCCTCATCGGCGATGTCTCGGGCAAGGGCGTGCCCGCGGCCTTCTTCATGGCCGTGGCCAAGACCCTGCTCAAGGCCGTGGCCGGGCAGGGCCTGGAGCCCGGCGAGCTCCTGGCCAAGGTCAACGAGGACCTGGCCGCGGAGAACGACTCCTGCATGTTCGTCACCGTGTTCTGCGCCATCCTGGACCTGGCCAGCGGCCAGGTCTCCTGGGCCTCGGCCGGGCACAACCCGCCGGTGCTCCTGCGCACGGGCGAGCCGCCCGCGTTCCTGCCCACGCACCGCGAGCCCGTGGCCGGGGCCATGCCGGGCATGACCTACACCACCGAGCGCTTTGTCATGGCCCCGGGCGACAGCCTGTTCCTCTACACCGACGGGGTCACCGAGGCCATGAACGCCGGCGGCGAGCTGTTCGGCGAGGAGCGGCTCACGGACGGGCTCCAGGCCCTGCCCGCCGAGGTCACGGCCCGGGAGATGATCGACTCCGTGGGCCAGGGCATCGCCGCGTTCACCGGCGGGGCCGAGCAGTCCGACGACATCACCATGCTGGCCCTGCGCTTCCTGGGCGAGACCGGCGCGGCCTCCGCCACCCGCAGCCTGCGCCTGCCCGCCCGGCTGGAGAGCCTGGAGCCCCTGCGCCTGTTCGTGGACGCCGAGGCGGCCAAGGTCCTGGACCCGGCCCTGCTGCCCAAGGTGGAGCTGGCCCTGGAGGAGGCCCTGGTCAACGTCTTCGGATACGCGTATCCTGCGGGCGCGGGTGACGTGGAAGTGGCCTGCCCCCTGCCCGGAGAGCCGGGCGTCTTCGCCCTGAGCATCATGGACTGGGGCGGCCCCTACGACCCCCTGAGCCAGACCGCGGCCCCGGACCTGACCGCCGGACTGGACGAGCGCAGCCTTGGCGGGCTCGGCGTGTTCTTCATCAAGACCGTCACCAGCCACGCCCGCTACGAACGCCGCGACGGGGCCAACGTGCTGGTCCTGGGCTTCGGCTGAACCCTTTCCGGCGAGGTGCCCATGCGCGTGAACGCCGAACAGGCCGTGTTCCTGGAGCTGCCGCCCGAGGCCGCCTTCTTGTCCCTGGCCGTGTCCGCCGCCGAGACCGCGGGCAAGGCCTGGGACCTGGGCCCGGGCCGCACACCCCGCCTGGTCCTGGCCGTGGAGGAGTTCTTCGAGTACCTGCGCGGCAACATCCCGCCCGGCGACACCCTGAAGCTTTCCCTGCGCCGCCGGGGCCCGGCCCTGCGCGCCGAGTTCCGCTTCCGGGCCAGGAGCCTGGACCTGCGGGCGCTCAATTTCGCCGCCGGGGTCGCGCCCGAGGACGGCCGGGAAATGGGCCTGCTCCTGGCCGCGCGCTTCACCGACCGCTGCCGCCTGGAACGGCCCGGCGGGGACAGCTTCGTGCTCTCGGCCGAGGTGGACCGCGACTATCCCCAGGCCGAGCCCCTGACCCAGCATCCCCGGCTCCAGCCTCCCTACGCGCCCCTGGACCAGCCCTCCGGCGACGCCCTGCGCCACGCCGCCATGCTGGCCGCGGGCCGCTATCCGGCCCGGCTCTGCCCCCACGGCTTCTTCGAGCCGGGCCGCCTCCTGGACATGGTCGCGGCCGGACTCTACGAGGTCCTGGTTCTGGCCGACAAGGCCGGCCGCCCGGCCGGGATCATGCTCTGGCGCTCCCCGGCCGGGAGCCTGAGCGTGTTCTTCTCCGGGCCCTACGTTCTGGACGAGGCCCGCGATCCGGCCATCGCCCGGGCCCTGACCGAGGGCTTCCTGGCCCGGGTGGCCCGGACCCCGGCGATCTGCGCCGTGAGCGAGCGGCCCACCGGGGACCTGCCCGCGGAATTCTTCGAGCCCCTGGGCTCGGTGGGCTGCACCCAGGGCGGGGAGCGGGTCGAGCAGCAGGCCTTCTACCGCTCCCTGCGCGAGGACGAGGGCGCCTCGGTCTGGGCCCATCCGGACCTGGAGCCCTTCCTGCGGCGGGAGTATGAGCGCCTGGCCTTTGTGCGCGAGATCCTGCCCGTGGAGGCCGACGGCGGCCAGCCCCACTCCCTGCTGGCCACGGACCTGGACCTGCGGCGCGGCATGGCCGTGCTGCGGCCCCTGTTGGACGGCCGCGACCTGGCCGCGAACCTGGCCCGGCACGTGGAGGCCCTGGGCCGCGAGGGCGCGCCGGACATCTTCCTGCACCTGGACCTGGGCCAGGCCTGGCAGGCGGCCATGAGCCCGGCGCTTCTGGCCGCGGGCTTCACGCCCCGCCTGCTCCTGCCCCACGGAGCCACGTCCGACATGGTGGTCTTCGAGCATGGCGACGCCGCACACTGATCCGGCCGCGTGGAGCACGAGCAGACTGCTCGACAGAATCCCGGCCTATGTCCGGGCGTTCGAATGCTACGTGCCCAGCCGGCCCGATCCGGTGCTCATGCGCCAGTACGGGCTCTCGCACCTGTACCGCCTGAACAACAACGAAAACGCCCTGGGGCCGCCCCCCCTGGCCCGGGAGGCCCTGGCCGCCCTGGAGTCCGGCCGGACGGCGCAGTACCCCAGCGGGGACAGCTACAACCTGCGCCAGGCCCTGGCCGCGCGCTTCGGCAAGTCGCCTGAACAGTTCCTGGTGGGCAACGGCTCCACGGAGATCATCGCCGCGGTCATCAAGTCCTTCTGCGGGCCGGGGGACGCCCTGGTCACCGCGGACCAGACCTTCGCGGTCTACGAGTGGGTCGGACGCTTCTCGGGTCTGGAGACGCGGCTGGTGCCGCTGCGGAACCACGCCCTGGACCCCGGAGCCCTCCTCGAGGCCGTCAACGAGCGGACCAAGATCGTGTTCCTGTGCAACCCCAACAACCCCACCGGCTCCTGGTGGAACCGGGACACCCTGGAGGCGTTCCTGGAGAGCCTGCCCGCCGACGTGGTCGTGGTCCTGGACGAGGCCTATCGGGAGTTCACGGAGGATTCACGCTTTCCGGACGGCATGGAGGTCATGGAGCGCCACCCCAATGTCCTGGTCTTCCGCACCTTCTCCAAGATGTACGGCCTGGCCGGACTGCGGGTCGGCTATCTCTGCGGCGGGCAGGAGCTGGTGGACGTGGTGCGGCGCTGCCACATCGTCTATTCCGTGAACGTGGCCGGGCAGATGGCGGCCGAGGCGGCGCTGGCCGACGACGCCGGGCACATCGCCGCCACACGCGCCATGGTGGCCGGGGCCCGGGACTTTCTGCGCGACGCGTTCGACTCCCTGGGCCTGGAGCACGTCGGCGGGATCGGCAACTTCATCATGGTCCGGACCGCGATCCCGGACACCCTGCTGTACCGGCAGCTCATGCGTCAGGGGGTCATGGTGCGGACCATGACGGCTTTCCGCTTTCCCAACTGGATCCGCATTTCCCTGGCCCAGGACGAGGCCATGGAGGCCTTTGTCCGGGCCTTCCGCGCCGTCCTGGACCAGGGCTGACCGGCCCGGCGGGTCGAAACGAGGCTGCCATGAACGTTCCCGGGCATCCCGTGCTCCAGCACCGTTGGGCTGTGCGCGACAGCGGAGCGGGAAAGGTCCTTGTCTATTACGGGCTGCGCAACCCGCCGCATCACCAGGAGGCGGTCCTGCCCGTGTCCGGCGAGCTGGCCGGGGTCCTGGCCTCCCTGGACGGCTCAACCGCCCTGGACGGCCTGCCCGAGGCCGTGCGCCGGGACACGGAATTCCTCCGGCTGGTGGAGCAGGGGATCGTGGTGGACCGGCAAGACCGGCGCACGCCCGCCACGGCCCGGCAGAAGCAGTCCTGCGTCCGCTGCGTGGCCGACGACCACCTGCTGCCGGGCCTGGAGTTCGACGAGCGCGGGGTCTGCGCCTTCTGCCAGTGCTATGAGCGGGCCGGGCAGGAGGGCGGGGCCGCCGGGCCGCGCAACGCGGTGGACGACGCCGCGCTGCTGTCGATCGCCGCGGCCAACACGGACTCCCGCTTCGACGTCATGGTCCTGTGCACCGGCGGCAAGGATTCCACCTACCTCCTCTGGTACCTGGCCAAGCGGCTGGGGCTGCGGGTCCTGGCCGCGTCCTGGAACATGCCCTACACCAACGAGACCTGCCGGGGGAACGTCCGCCGCTCCCTGGAGCTCCTGCCGAACGTGGAGCTGGTGGAGCGGACCCTGTCCTGGAACGACGTTCGCGCCGCCATGCGCGCCCAGTTCGGCAATGTCGGGCTGCCTTGCCTCTGCCCGGTGGTGGCCCATGCGCTGTTTTTCCCGCTGGCCGCGGAGGAGCGGATTCCGGTGGTCATGCAGGGGGTGGAGGAGGTCCAGCTGGCGGTCATGAGCTACGTCATGCGCAGCCTGCAGTCCGGCCAGGGGCAGTCCCGGACCGCGCCGCCGTCCCAGCGCGAGCAGACGCTCCAGTTCCTGGAGCTGGCGGCTCATGCGCCCGAACCCGCGGACCCCTTTTCCCTGGTGGCGGAGTTCATCCGCTACCAGCGGTCCGTACGCAGGATTCTCGACCCGCTCTACGGGCCCCTGGACCGTCTCCTGGAGCGGGCCAGGAAGGATGAATCCGTCTTCCTGCCGCAGTTCCTCCGCCTGAAGACCAACGAGCTGTACGGCTCCTGGAGCCAGGTGGCGGAGCTCATGAAAAGGGAGATGGACTGGAAGATGCCGCCGGGCCAGAAGGGGCTGCTGCACACCAGCTGCCGCATCGAGAAGGTCAAGGACTACTGCCAGTATATGCGCTTCAAGAACATGCGCACCACCTCCTTCCCGCAATCCATCGTGGAGGTGAGCGCCGGGGTCTATTTCGGACTCATCTCCCGCGAGGAGGGCCTGCGGGAGGTGGAGGAACTCGGCTATCACCGCGAGCCCGAGGCCCTGGCCGGGCTGCTCCGGGACCTGGGCATCGGCGAGGACGACCGCAGGAGCCATGGCGAAACCCGCTACTCCCTGTGCGACGGCGGCGCAGGCTGCGGAGGCTGCGCGTGACCGGCGAATTCCTGAACCGGGCCGTGCCCGTCTTCACCGAGGACGGGTTGGCGGTCCTGCGGAACAAAGTCGTGGCCTTCGCCGGACTGGGCGGCGTGGGCGGGGGCGCGTTCCTGGCCCTGGTCCGCTGCGGGGTGGCCCGCTTCCGGCTGGCGGAGAACGGGGTTTTCGACCCGCCGGACATGAACCGCCAGGCTGGGGCCTTTGGCCAGACCATGGGCCGCCCCAAGCTCGAGGTCTATGTGGAGCTGGCCCGGTCCATCAATCCCGAAGTGGAGCTGGAGCTTTTTCCGGAAGGAATCCACGCGCACAACCTGGAGCGCTTCCTGGCCGGGGCCGACCTCTACGTGGGCGTCATCGACGTGGAGAAGGGGGCCGAGGTCAAGGCCCTGACCCCGGCCCTGCTCGAAAAACATCGCCTGCCCATGCTCACCTGCGGGGCCATCGGCTTCGGCGCCCTGCTGGTGGGCCACGAGCCGGGCGGTATGATGCCGGGGGAGTTCTGGCGGCGCGTGCAGGAACAATCCGACGGCGGCGGCCTGTTGCCCTCGTTTCTCGGGGAGTTCTTCAACCGGCCGGTCAGGGAGCGCCTGGAGCGGGGTCTGGCCTCCGGCGTCCTGCCCACCACGGCCATCGGCGGGCTGGCGGCCAACACCCTCCTGGCCTGCGAGGTCCTGGTCTGCCTGCTGCGGGGCACCGGCCTGGTGGACCGCGAACCGGTCTTTGCCCCGCGCTTCATTGCGCTGGACTTCCTGGACCAGAAACTGGTGGCGGGCCATGTGGGCCGCTGACCGCAGGCTGTTCCGAGGGAGGCGGGCATGGGCCGTGAGGAACTGATCCGCAGGCTCCAGGAGGCGCGGCAGGAGATCGAGCCCGGTCAGGACGTGACTGTAGGGCCGTTCCGTCCCGAAGACGCCCTGGGAGTGGCCCTGGCCTATTACGAGATCTATGGCGGTTCCTTCCCGCTGGAGCACGTCTATGATCCGGAGGAGATCCTCCGCCGCAACGCCACCGAGGACCAACACACCGTGGTCGCCCGGACCCCCCGAGGCGAGGTGGTGGGGCTCGCGGGGCTCTTTCGCCACGCCCCCAATCCCGGGCTTTACGAGGCCGGGCAGCTCATGGTCCTCCCCGGCTACCGGCGAGGAAAGGTGGCGACCTCCTTGCACCGGGAGGTGTTCGACAACCTGCTCCGGCGGCTCGGACTGCCTGTTCTTTTTCTCGAGGCCACCGGCAACCACACGGCTTCCCAACATCTGGCCCATTCCGAGGGCCTGGTGTTCACCGGACTTGAGGTGGAATGCATGCCCTCCCTCGCCTATGCCAAGGAGGGCGGCGGGTCGCGCAACGTCTCGCTTTTTTTGATGTTCAAGGTGTTTGAAAAGGCCTCCGGCGCCGTGCATCTGCCCGAGGCGTATCGGGAGTTCTGCGAGGGGGTGTACGCGAAACTGGGGACGCCCCGGAGCATCCTCCCCCCCGCGCCGCTGTCGGGAGAAACCCTGGCGGACCGGTTTTTCCTTCCGGAGAGCGGCCTGCTGCGCCTCACCGTGCACCGCCCGGGCAAGGATTTCGCCGGGGTGGTCGCCGCGGCCGAAGCCGAGGCGGGCCAGGGCCTGGTCCAGGTCTTCCTGAACCTGGGCGAGGCCGCAGCGCCCCGGGCCGTGGACGTGCTGCGGGACAGGGGATATTTTTTCGGGGGCCTGCTGCCGCACTGGTTCGGGCCGGACGGTCTGCTCCTGCAGAAGGTTTCCCGGGAGCCGGACTGGGACGCCATCCAGGTCTGCGGCCCGGAAGCCGAGGCCGTGCGTCGCGTGGTGCGCGAGGATTTCGAGCGCGTCCGGGCCCCGGGGCCCGGCTCCTAGACCCCGGTGTACTGGGCCCAGTACTTGAGATCCGGGCTGATGTGGGTGAGCCCCAGCTGCTGGGCCACCTCGAAGACCAGCACGGCCCCGAACAGACCCAGCAGGACCACGGCCAGGAGCCGCTTGGCCCCCCGGGCCTGGCGCAGGAGCAGGACGCTCGGCAGCACGCCGAAGAGCAGACAGATGCCCACCCCGCCCACCACGTTCATGGCCACCAGGAATATCCCCGGATAGAAGATCGAGACCAAGAGCGGCGGCAGGAAGGCCAGGACCCAGATGAGGACCTTGCTGCGCGTGTGCAGGTAGGTGCTGGTCAGGTCCAGGAGGAAGTCCTGCAGGGCCGTGCCGTTGGCCAGGAAGGCCGCGCTCATGGACAGGATGGCGAAGACCAGGCCGATGTCCGTGAAGGTCTTGGAGTTGAGCAGCAGGGACAGGGGCACCGTGGCCGGGAGGTTGGCCTTGTAGGCCCAGAGCAGGGAGGTGCTCTCCGGGCCCTCCATGGGCAGGGAGCAGAACACCGCCGCGGTCCAGGCCAGGTTCATGGCCAGGCCGATGAGCGAGCCGTAGAGGATGGCCCGGCGGGCCGCGGCCCGGTCGCCCATCTCCCGGCAAAGGGTCGGGATGAGGTTGTGGAACAGGAAGGCCGTGAGGGCCACAGGCATGGCCGCGGGCAGGAAGCCCCAGCGCATGGGCAGGGCCCGGGCCGGTTCCACGTGGCCCAGGGTCATGACCACCAGGGCCGAGAAGGTCAGGCCCATGCACAGGAGGATGGCCGTGTTGCAGCGCCGCAACAGGCTCATGCCGAAGCCGGTGAGCCCGGCCACGATGACGAAGTAGGCCAGGGTGGCCACGGGCTTGGACACGGGCAGGATGAACAGGTTGGTGAGGATGGTGGTGGTGCCCGTGAGATAGGCCGTGAGCACGCCGTAGAACACGATGAGGTCCGCCACCACGGCCAGCCACTTGGCCGCCGGGCCCATCTTGGAGCCGAAGAAGGTGGGCAGGCCGCCGGACTCGCCCTGGATCAGGTCGTCCTGTCCGGCCAGGATCCAGGCGCTGGCCAGCATGATGGCCCAGACCAGGACGATGCCCGCGGCCGCCGGGATCATGCCCGCGGGGCCGAGGTTCACGGGCAGGGCCAGGATGCCCGCGCCCAGCAGGTTGCCCGTGACCATCAGGGACATGGTGAAGACCGGGGCGCTCTTGGCGGCGGCCATGGAATGCTCCTACGCCTGCTTGTGCAGCATGATGTCCAGGATGGCCGGGTCCAGGCCGGTGAGCCCCTGGCGCGAGAGCACGGCCAGGTTGCGCATGGTCTGTTCCGCGGACTCGTCCACGATGCCGTCGGTGCTCCGGATGATGCAGCCGTTGAGCGCCAGAAGCCCGCTCTTCACGGCCGAGGCGGCCATCTCGCCGACCTTGAGCGCGCAGCTCGTCTTGGCCCCGTCGCAGCACACGGGAGCAAAGCTGCCCAGGTGGTTCTTGATGGCGCCGCCGATCTTCTCGGCCGTGCCGCCGAAGAGGTAGGCCGTGGCCGCGGCCACGCCCGCGCCGCCCGCCAGGCCGCTGCCGCAGAGCGCCGAAAGCCGCCCCACCCCGGCCTTGATCGAGCAGGTCACCAGATAGCTCAGCATGACCGCCTTGAGCACCAGGGTCTCGTTCTCCTGGGCCGCGAACTCCGCGGCCGAGACCACCGGGATGCCCGCGGCGATGCACTGGTTGCCGGACCCGGCCAGGGTCATGGCCGGCAGGGGCACCCCGCCCATGCGCGAATCGATGCCCGAGGCCGTGCGGATGCCGGCCCAGAGGACCATGTCCTTCTTGAGCAGGCCCTGGCGCATGAGCCCGAGCTGGGTGCGGCCCACGCCGATGCCCGGACCGTGGGCCAGGCCGTAGTCCACCAGGGCCGTGTTCAGGGCCAGGCCCTCGCGCACGTAGCCCAGGTCGCTTGCGTCCATGTCGTCCACCAGGTCCACGAGATCGGCCAGGTTCATGGCCAGGAGCCACTTTTCCAGGGCCTCCAGGCCGGAGTCCGCGCCGCCCGCGGCGGCCGCGCTGCCGCCGCCCATTTCCTGCCCGTCCAGGACCCGGGAAACCACGTTGTCGTGGCGGCCCGTGATGACGGCTTTTGCCGTGCGGCCGCCGCCGGTCACCGTGACCTGGACGTGGAGCCCGTGGGTTTCCGGGGCGATGCCCGCGCTGACCTTGCCCAGGGAGAGCAGGCCGCGGGCCTTTTCCAGGGCCTCGGGGGCCACCGTGGCGAAGACCTGGAGCTTCATGGCCGGGTCCCCGGCCATGGCGCCCATGGCCGCGGCCAGGGCGATGCCCGCCCGGGAGCCGGAGTTGGGGATGGTCACGCCCATGGCGTTCTTGTAGATGTTCGGGTCGGTTTCCACGGTGATGGAGTCCACGGGCGCGCCCCCGAGCAGGGCCGCGGCCTCGGCGGCGGCCAGGCCGATGGCCGCGGGCTCGGTGCAGCCCAGGCCGGGGTCGGTTTCCAGGTGGAGGAGCTGGCGGGCGTTGCCGTGGAGGATGTCCTTGATGCTGAATCCCATGGGCGCTCCTTGGCCGCGACAGGAGGCCGGGATGGCCACCCAGGCGCGCGGGCTTCGTTCCCTCTCTACAGGAACAGGCGGCCGATACACAACTTTTTCCTGGCGGGCAGGCGCTTCTTTTGGGCTTTTCCGCGCATCGGGCCCCAGTTTCGGGAAGGGGAGGCGTTGTTGCGGGAGGGGACGCTTGCGCAAGAAGCGCACATGCAATAATATCGTTCCACCTATACACAGCTTTCACAACGCGGCGGGCTCGGCATGAAACAGGCAGTGGTGCTGATCCACGGCATCGGCCGGCAACGGCCCATGAAAACCATTCGCGGCTTCGTGGATGCCGTGTTGCCGAAGCCGAAAAAGCCCAACTACCCCAAGTTCATGAACCGGCCCCTTGGGGGCGAGGAATCCTACGAGCTGCGGGTGCTCCGGGCGCTCCAGACCTCGTCCCGCCCCACCACCGACTTCTACGAATTCTATTGGGCCCACCATTTGAAAGAGTCCAAGACAAAGCAGGTCTTCTGGTGGCTCCTTTCGCTGCTGTGGCGCAGGCCCGGCAGCGTCCCCGCGCAACTCCGGCCGGTGTATTGTCTGCTGTGGGCGGTCGGCGGCATTCTCATGGTGGCGGGAGGGTATGCTTTCATCGTCTGGGGACCGGCTTCGCTTCGTTTTTTGACGCCGGCCAACATCTACAAATGGTTCGGCGCGACTGCCGCCGGCGCCGTCCTTGTGGCCAGCGCCGTGGCAACCTGGGCGGTGCGTTTCCTGGCGTATGCCGAGCGCTATCTCGTGCCTCGTCCGGAAAACATCGCCACCCGCAACACCATCCGGGCCGAGGGCATCGCCCTGCTGCGCCGACTGCACGAGTCCGGGAACTATTGGCGGATAGTCCTGGTGGGCCACAGCCTGGGTTCGGTCATCGGCTATGACCTTCTCCGTTTCGCCTGGAACGACCTGCGCCGCCCCCTGGATGCGGAGCGCGTGAAGATGCCGGAACTCAAATCCTTTGAACAGGACATGCGGCGCATTTTCGCGGCCCAGGGCACGGAGGGCGGCCGCATCGAGGCGATCCAGGACAAGCAGCAGCGGGTCTGGAGCGAACTGCGGCAGCCCGGCTACAACGCTCCCTGGCTGGTGACGGACTTCATCACCCTCGGCTCGCCCCTGACTTACGGAAGCTTTCTCATGGCCGACTCCGTGGAGGAGTTCGAGGCGCGTCGTCGCGAACGAGAGTTCCCCCTGTGTCCGCCGCGCCGCGACCACGAGGACGTGTATTACACCCAGCGGGCGCGGACAGGCCCTGGCCAAGCCCCGGTCAGCCAGAACATCCTCAACAGCGGTGCGCTGTTCGCCTGCACCCGCTGGACGAACATCTATTTTCCCTATCGCTGGGGCGTGCTCGGGGACATCATCGGAGGACCGGTGTGTCCGGCTTTCGGGGAGGGTGTCAGGGACGTGCCCGTGCATCTGTCCCTGCGGCCCGGTTCCGGCGGTGCCTGGGGCTGGCTCAAGCGGATCTGGGCGCGCGGCCCGGCCGCGCACACGCGGTACTGGAAGAAATTCGCCTCCAAGGGCGCGGGGCGGGAGCGGCCCGACACCAGGGACGCCCTGCAGGCCCTGATGAGCGCCTTGCGGATGTGAGGGCTGCGGGCGATTGCAACGCCCTGTTTCCGCTTTTTTCAATCGGTCCCTCTCCACCCGAAATCACGGCTTGGCCGGAACACGGTCTTGCACTTCCCTCCTGGATTGTGTTCATAGACAATGACACGCTGTGTCTGCCGAGGGTGCGCGGGAAGGGCCTCCACCCCCGGCGCCGAGCGTGCTGCATGACAACCAAGGAGCGAGGCGTATGAAAAAGGTTCTGGCGGCGCTGCTGGCCGCCGCGCTGCTTTTGGCCGCCGCACCGAACGCCCAGGCCGCGGCCAAGAAGGTCCGGGCCGCCTTCGTGCTGCTGGAGACCATCAACGACCAGGGCTGGACCACGGCCCACTACAACGGCATCCAGGCCATGAAGAAGGCCCTGGGCGACCAGGTGGAGGTCTCCTACACCGAGAACGTCATGAACCCGGCCGACTCCGAGCGGGTCATCCGGACCTACGCCCAGCAGGGCTTCGACATCATCTTCGCCACCACCTTCACGCACATGGACGCCATGTACAAGGTGTCCGGGGAGTTCCCCAACGTGAAGTTCATGCACTGCTCGGGCTACAAGACCCGGCCCAACATGGGCACCTACATGGTGCGCATCGAGCAGGGCGAGTACCTGGCCGGCTACCTGGCCGGGCTCATGGGCTTCAAGAACGTGGGCACCGTGGCCACCCAGCCCATTCCCGAGGTGGTCCGCGGCATCAACGCCTTCACCCTGGGCCTGACCCGCGGCCTGAACGAGACCAAGGCCAAGTTCGACGCGGACAAGCTGAACACCGTGGTCTGGCTCAAGGCCTGGCGCGACCCGGTGAACGAGACCACCCTGGCCGAGACCCTGGCGGGCCGCAAGCACGACCTCATCCGCCAGATGGCCGACACCCCGGACAGCGCCAAGGCCGCCTGCGCCAAGGGCGTCCCGGCCATCGGCTACTGCATGGACGCGGCCAAGTACGGGGCCTCCTGCGTCCTGGTCTCGACCATCTTCAACTGGGGCAACGTGTACACCGACCAGGTGCGGAAGGTCCTGGACGGCACCTGGAAGCCCGAGGAGTACTTCGGCGGGTTCGAGAGCCACGGCGTGGGCCTCTCGCCCTTTGGCAAGGCCGTGCCCCAGGCCGTGCAGGACAAGGTCCTGGCCGCCATGGCCGAGATGGAGAAGGGCAACGACACCTCCTTTGCCGGGCCCATCCTGGACCAGGCCGGGACCGTGCGCATCGCCCAGGGCCAGAAGGCCTCGGACAAGGACCTTTTGACCATGCAGTGGCTCGTCAAGGGCGTGAACGGCAAGCTGCCGGACTAGGCAATCCGGAGGGGCCTCGGCCCCTCCTTTTTTCGCCATGACCCAGACCACGCCGCTTTTGGCCTGCCGGGGCCTGACCAAGCGCTTCGGCCCGTTCACCGCCAACGCGGCCGTGGACCTGGACCTGTTCGCCGGACGGGTGCACGCCCTCCTGGGCGAGAACGGCGCGGGCAAGAGCACCCTCATGCACATGCTCTCGGGCCGCTACCGGCCCGACGCCGGGAGCATCCTGCTCCAGGGGCAACCCGTGCGCTTCGCCTCCCCGGCCCAGTCCCTGCGCCGGGGCATCGGCATGGTCCACCAGCGNNTGGTGGAGCCGCTCACCGTGGCCGAGAACCTCTCCCTGGGCCTGGGACGCCTGGTCTCGGCCGCCGAGGTCCGGGACCTGTCCCGGCGCTTCGGCGTGGCCGTGGACCCCGTCCGCCGGGTGGAGGACCTGTCCATGGGCGAGCGCCAGCGCGTGGAAATATTGAAACTCCTGGCCCGGGACGCAATGGTGCTCATCCTGGACGAGCCCGCCTCGGTGCTCGCGCCCGAGGAGGCTCGCGAACTCTACGCCCTGCTGCGGGTCCTGGCCCGGGACGGCCGGGCCGTGGTCTTCATCAGCCATAAACTGGAGGAGATCGGCCGCAGCGCCGACGAGGTCACGGTACTCCGGCGGGGCCGGGTGGTGGCCCGGGGCCTGGCGCCCGCCTCGGACCTGGACCCCGCGGACCTGGCCCGGCTCATGACCGGCGGCGAGCCCGCCCCAGTG
>DFYP01000150.1 GCA_002382645.1 Desulfovibrio sp. UBA4079
GGGAAAGAGTTCCCTTGGCGGGCAGGGGGCGGGTCAGCGCGCGGCCCCGGTCCCGCACGGCCACCGTGGCGGCCCCGGCGTCGAACCCGGCCGCGATCTCCACGAATTCGCCGGGGCGGCCCTCATAGGCGTGCTGAATGGCGTTGTTCACGGCCTCGCACACGGCCAGCTCCAGGGCGTCCGCCGCATCCCTGGAGGAGCCGTTGCGCACGGCGAACTCCCATACGGCCCGGCCCACGCCGGCGACCTCCTCCAGGCGGCTAGGGATGCGCAGATCCAGAGACTGTGCCACGCCTTCTTCCATACTCAGCCCTGCAGCGCGTTCACCGCTTCCTTTTCGTCCTGGAACAGCCGGAACACGCCGCGGTCCAGACGGGTGATGGCGAAGAGCTTGCGGACCTTTTCCGAGAGCCCCGTCAGGGCGAGCTCCCCCGAGCCGTCCAGCGTCTTCATGGTCGAAAGCAGGGCGGCCAGGCCCGTGGAGTCCATGAACTCCACGGCCGACAACTCCAGCACCACGCGGCGATGGCCCGCATGGATGAAGTCCACCATGGCTCCCTTGAAGCCCTGGGCGGAGGCCGCATCCAACCGCGGCCCCTGGGGATGGACCACAAGCACGCCGTTTTCAATCCGTGACTGCAACGCCATGGGCACCTCTCAGCAGTAGGTTTCGGGTTGATAGCGCAGGCAGATCAGGGTCAGGTCGTCCTCCGGCTCCCATTCCGCCCCGTGGGCCTGCAGGGCCTCCTCCAGGCGCGTGACCACGGCCTGGGCCCCGGAGCCGCCGGAGGCCGCCAGCGCCTTCTCCATGCCCTCCATGCCGAACTGAACACCCTGCTCGTCATGATGTTCGATGCAACCGTCCGTGAACAGGAGCAGCGCATCGCCCTCGTTCAGGGAAATCTGCGCGCCCTCCTGCGGCAGCCCGATGCCGATCATCGGTCCGCCGGCCTCCAGGCGTTCCATGGCGCCGTCGGCGCGCAGGAGCAGCGGCGGCGGATGGCCTGCGTTGGCATAGAGCAGACGGCCCGAGGGCAGGTGCAGCACCAGGCAGATGATGGTGAAGAACATGTTGAACCGTTCCAGGGGATAGTCGTTCTCCAAGCGGGCCAAGACCTGCTCCGGCGTGGCGAACGGCTCTCCCGGGTCCGGGGACTCCCAGATGGCCCCGCCCGAGCGCAAGGCATTGGCCAGAGAGGTGGCGATCAGCGCGGGGGCCACGCCGTGGCCGCTGACGTCCACCAAGCAGGCGGCGACACGGTCGCCGTCCAGCGCGAAGAGGGAAAACCAGTCCCCGCCCACGATCTGGCTGGGCCGGTAGGACCAGGCCGAGTCCAATCCGGGAAAGCAGACGTCGCTTTGCGGCAACATGGTCTTTTGGATGGCGGCGGCCATGGCCAGGTCGCGATCCACTTCCTGTTGCCGCCGGGCGAGCTTCTGGTGCGCGGACTCCAGGGCTTCCCGATCGGCCTTGCGCTGGCTGATGTCGCGCAGGATGCCGGTGAAAAGAATCTCCTCGTCGTTCCGGATTACACTGACGGCCAGCTCCAGGAAGAGGGCGGAGCCGTCCTTGCGCACCCCGGGCACCTCCCGCCCTCCCTTGCCGATGATCCGCGCCACGCCCAGGGTGAGATAATTGGCGATGAACTGCGGGTGCCGCGTCCGGTACGGCTCGGGCATGATGTCCGTGATCGGCCGGCCTTCCAGCTCGCCGGGATTGTAGCCGAAGATGCGGGCCGCGGCGAGATTGGCCGAGAGAATGACGCCCCGGCTGTCTACGGTGAAGATGCCGTCCACCGCCGTGTTCAGAACGGCAGCCAGCCGGGCTTCGCTGCGGAGCAGATTGGCCTCGGCGGCCTTGCGGGCCGTGATGTCCACGGCCACCCCGAGGAAACCCGTGATGTCGCCCTGGTCGTCACACTTGCCCGTAACCGACAGTTCCACCTGGATGTGTTGCCCGTCCCGGCGCACCATGGTCCATTCCCGGGTCTCGTGCTGCTCCAGCCGGATCAGGGCGGCAAAGACCTGGAATCCCTGCGCCTTGATGCCCAGCTCCCGGTTGAGGACTTCGGCGCGGGCCTGAACCTCCGTGGCGAGATGGAAGATTTCGGGCGTCAGCCTGCCGATCACGTCCTCGGCCTTGTAGCCGAGCATTTTCTCGGCCCCCCGGCTGAAGAGCGTGATCGTGCCGCGAAGATCCGTGGCGATGATGGCGATCTGGGTGGCGGCGTCCAGGACGCCCTGGAGGTTGGCATTGGCCCGGGCCAGTGCGGCCCGGTCCTGCGCGTGTTCCTCCAGCTCGCCCTGGAGCTGGTTCAGGACGCTTTCCAGGGTCACGGCCCGCTGCGCCAGGGAGTGCTCCGCCTCCCGTTGGCGCTGCACGGCCACGGCCAGGAGGAACGCCGCACTGGCCGAACCGGCGCAGACCACCAGCAGGGAAACGGGCCGGGGCCAAGTCCCAGCCGCCAGGTAGGCCAAGGCCGACGCGCCGAGCATGAGGGCCAGGTACGCCAGCCCCCGCGCGATCACGCGGCTCCAGAATCCGGGATAGTTCGTCTGCGCCATTGGAACAGGTCCTTTCATGCCCCATACCAGAACACGATTCTTATGGGAATGATTGGAGGATCGTCACGACAAAACAGACTGCCGGCGAGCCGCCTTCCAGAGGAGCAAGACCGCGGCGGACATCCCCGTTCCCTGCGCCGCAAAAAGGCCGGTTCCGCGCAGTCTGCGCGGGACCGGCCTTTGCGTTGCCTCTGGTCCTCCGCTACTTCTTCCCGGACTTCTTCTTCGCGCAGTCCTTGCAGATGGTCCCGGAGGGATTGGCGGCCTGGGCCGCGGCCATGAACGATTCCATGTCCTCCAGGGGCACGGCTCCGGCCACCAGCACGCCGTTGATCAAAAAGGTCGGGGTGCCGTCCACATTGAAGGCGGCGGCCTCCTCCACGTCCCGGGCGATGCGCGCGGCCACCCGCGGGTCCTTGCGGTCCCGGGCCACCCGGGCGGGGTCCGCGCCGATCTCCTTGAGCATGGCCCTGATCGCCTCCTCGCCGCCGGATTCCAGGCGGTCGCGGCTGGAGAAGGCCAGATCGTGGAACTTCCAGGCCAGGGCGTCGCTCTTCAGGGCCAGGGCCTCGAATATCTCGGCCAGCTCCATGGACTCGGGGTGCAGGGGCAGGTGCTTGAAGAAGAAGCGCACCTCCCCGGGATGGCGGTCCAGGAGGCGGTGCACGTTGAGCGCGGCCCGGCCGCAATAGGGGCAGAGGAAGTCGGAGTAGGCCACGATGGTCACCGGGGCGTCCGGCGTGCCGAGCATGGGCCGGTCCGCGGCGATCTCCGGCTTGAGGGGGTTGGCCAGGGCCTGCTTGAGGCGCTCGGCCTGCTCCTGGGCCCGGCGCTCCCGCGCGCCCTCCTCCACGGTCTGAAGCACGGCCACCTTGTTCTCCTGGAGCACCTCCAGCACAAGGTCGGGATTCTCGCGCAGGGCCTCGCGGAGTTCCTCGCGCAGGGCCTCGCGGGACTGCGGGGACTTGGCCGCGCAGCCGCCCAGCAGAACCGCGGCCAGGATCAGGCAAGACACAAACCGGACCATCGCACTCCTCCGTTCGTTCCAGGGCCGGCGCGTCCGGCCGAAAAACATTCTATCCTTTCCTCGGCCAGGGGCCAAGCCTGAAAACAGGTTCCTTGCGCCCGGCCGTTCCCTCTATTAAGAATACCCGCAAAGACCGTTCCCCCGGAAGGACACATGGAGAGATCGCTGACCCTGCGCTACTCGGCCACCCTGGGTTTCGTGGCCCTGCTGGCCGGGCTGGCCTTCTGGAACATCCACAGCCTCTCGGCCCTGCACCAGGAGTCGGCCTACTTCCTCGACTTGGCCGCCAGCCAGACCGGCCTGGCCCAGCGCCTGGCCGCGGAGTCCGTGCGCCTGAACTTGGCCTCGGACCCGGCGGAGCGGACCCGGATCGCCGACACCGCCCGGCAGATCGCCGCGCAGATCCGCAACAGCCACCTCCTGCTCACCGGCGAGGCCGCGCCCCTGCCGGGCTACTACCGCTATTCCGGGGCCTTGCGCGCGCTGTACTTCAATCCGCCCCTGCTCCTGGACCAGCAGGTCCGCGCCTACCTCCAGACCGCCCAGGACCTCCTGGCCGAGCCTGACCCGGCCCGCCGGGCCGCGCTCCGCGACGCCCTGCTCTTCGCGGCCATGGAGCGGCTGCCCGAGGCCCTGCGCCAGGCCGCCCGGCTGTATCGCGACGAGGCCCGGACGCGGGCCGACACCCTGCGCCTGATGGGCCTGGGCATCCTGACCCTGACCCTCGGCCTGCTCCTGGGCGAGATCACCCTGGTCTTCCGGCCCATGCTCCGGAACATGGCCACGGCCCGCAGCAATCTCAAGGAAATGGCCCGCAAGATGGAGGACGCCGCCTCCACGGACAGCCTCACCTCCCTGTACAACCGGGCCAAGCTCAACGAGGTCCTGGACCGCGAGGTGTCCGCGGCCCAGCGCTACGGCAACCCCCTCTCGCTCCTGCTCCTGGACCTGGACCACTTCAGCCGGATCAACTCGGCCTACGGCCTGGAGACCGGCGACCGGCTCCTGGTGGAGCTGGCCCTGCTCATCAAGAACAACCTGCGGATCACGGACCGCGCCTTCCGCTTCGACGGCGAGGCCTTCGCCGTGCTGGCCATCCAGACCCCCCTGGAGGGGGCCGTGGCCCTGGGCGACAAGCTGCGCCGCCTGACCAAAGGCTTCCTGTTCGGCTCCCAGCCCCTGACCCTGAGCCTGGGCCTGGCCTCCTTCCGCCAGGGCGACGGCCGCGAATCCCTGCTGCTGCGCGCGGCCGAGGCCCTGGAACAGGCCAAGGCCAAGGGCCGCGACCGCCTGGAAACCGAAACGGCCCCGGCGTGACCTCCCTGCACTGGCTGTTCCTGACCCTGGCCACGGCCGCGGACATCTGGGCCGCGGGCCACGCCCTGCTGACCCAGCGCGACCCGCGCGTGGCCTGGGGCTGGATCGCGGCCACCCTGCTCCTGCCCGGCCTGGGCCCGGTGCTCTACTTCCTCCTGGGCATCAACCGCATCGCGGCCCGGGGCCGCAAGCTCCGCCGCCGCTCGCCCTTCGACATCCAGGACCGGCACGGGCGGCTCACGCAAGGCGCCCCGGCCGTGCTCCCGGAAAACCATTTGGGCGAACTGGCGGCCCTGACCTTCGCCCTCACCGGCCGCTCCCTGGTTTCAGGCAACAGCCTTGAATTCCTGGAGAACGGCGAACAGACCTATCCCCGGATGCTGGCCGCCATCGCCGCAGCCAAGGAGCGGGTCTATCTCTCCACCTACATTTTCGAGGCCAACGCCGTGGGCCGCCGGTTCATCGAGGCCCTGGCCGCGGCCCGGGAGCGGGGCGTGGACGTGCGCGTGCTCCTGGACGGCGTGGGCGAGTGGACCCAGCTGCCCCTGGCCGGGACCCTGCTCAAGCGCCGGGGTGTGCCCCTGGCCCGGTTCCTGC
Organism: Desulfovibrio sp. UBA4079; assembly: GCA_002382645.1. Classification (GTDB taxonomy): domain Bacteria; phylum Desulfobacterota; class Desulfovibrionia; order Desulfovibrionales; family Desulfovibrionaceae; genus Aminidesulfovibrio. The sequence continues at coordinate 5,507 of DFYP01000150.1, forward strand.
CGCCGCGGCTGTTTCCCCCGGCCGTGCACCTGAACCTGCGCTGCCACCGCAAGATCCTGGTGGCCGACGGCCAGGTGGGCTTCACCGGCGGCATGAACATCGGGGACCGCTACCTGGCGGGCCGCAAATGGCTCAAGACCCGGGTCACGGACACCCATTTCCAGCTGCGCGGGCCCATCGTGGCCCAGATGGAGGAGGTCTTCCTCTGGGACTGGGGCTTTGCCACGAACCAGGACACCGCCCCGCCCTCGGGACCGCCCCCGGCCCCGGCCGGGAACTCGGTCTGCCGCACCGTGGTGGACGGGCCCAGCGAGGACCTGGACCGGCTGGTGGAGGTCTATGGCGCGGCCATCCTCTCGGCCCGCGAGGAAATCCGGGTCATGACCCCCTATTTCCTGCCGCCCCGGGAGCTCATCGCCGCCTTCCACCTGGCCGTGAAGCGCGGGGTCAAGATCACGATCATCCTGCCCGCCACCAACGACCAGGCCGTGGTCCACTGGGCCGCCCAGCACATGCTCCCGGAGATCCTCGAACTGGGGGTCCGGGTCTATTTCCAGCCCCCGCCGTTCGCTCACACCAAGCACCTCATGGTGGACCGGAGCTACGCCATCCTCGGCTCGGCCAACCTGGACCCGCGCAGCCTGCGGCTCAACTTCGAGCTGGGCCTGGAGGTCTTCGACCCGGACCTGACCAAAATTCTCATTGCCCACTTCGAAAAAATCCGCCATGTGTCCCGCGAACTGACCCTGGAGGAGATCCGGGAGCGCCCCCTGCCGGTGCGCCTGCGGGACGCGGTCTGCTGGCTCTTCTCGCCCTACCTCTAGGCGAGGGCGGGCCATTGACAGCGGCCAGGGAAGGTTTAGTCTTAGAGATGCGGGCCGCGCCCGCCCATACGATGCTGAAGTTCATCCTGGCCGCATGCGGCCTCGCCATACTGCTCCTGACCCTGCCCGGGGAAGCCCTGGCCTGGGGTCCCGGCGTGCACCTGGCCGCCGGAGGAGCCATCCTGGCCAATCTGGACCAGGTTTCGCCGTTCATCGCCGACCTCCTGGCCCGCTACCGCGACCTCTTCCTCTACGGCTGCATCAGCGCGGACATCTTCATCGGCAAGGGCTCGCGCATTCACGACAGCCACAGCCACAACTGGACCACCGGCTTCAGCCTGCTGGAGTCGGCCAAGGACCCGGGGCTGCGGGCCTACGCCTACGGCTACCTCTCGCACCTGGCCGCCGACACCGTGGCCCACAACTACTACATCCCGAACATACTGGCCGCCGCGCCCCACCGGGGCAAGCTGGGCCACGTCTTCCTGGAAATGCAGGCCGATCGCGCCGTGGACTGGAATCCGCGCAGCGCCCGCCGCCTGTTCTCCGGCTCCGTGGGCGAGGCCGACCACATCCTGCTGGCCACCCTGCACAAGAACCGCCTGCCCTTCCTGCTGAAAAAACAGGTCTATCTCGGCAGCCTGCGGGTCTTCGGCCGCAAGACCTTCGGCGCCTCCCTGGACCTCATCGGCCGCAACCTGACCTGGGCCGATTCCTCGACCTACCTGGCCGACATGCTGGACCTGTCCCTGCGGGTGGTGGCCGACTTCTTCACCTTTCCCAAGGCCTCGCCGGCCCTGGCCCTGGACCCCATCGGCAGCCGCAACCTGGAGGCCGCCCGCCGCCTGTCCCAGCGCAAAAAGGCCCAACAGGGCCCCCTGCCGCACATGTTCCAGGTGGACGGCTGCCTGGCCTGCCTCCCGCCTCTGGTCCGGCCGGAAGACGGCCAGGGCCGCGCCTTGGCCGTGAACCAGTAGCCTGTCCCAGGGACGCTGTCCCGCACGCCGTCATGCCCGATTCCCTGCTCCCGCCTCCGGAAACCCTGGGCCGTCTGGCCACGCTGAGCCGCTCCTTCCGGCACCGCAACTACCGGCTGTTCTTCTTCGGCCAGGCCATCTCCCTGGTGGGCACCTGGATGCAGAGCGTGGCCCTGTCCTGGCTGCTCTACCGGCTCACCGGCTCCAGCCTGGAGCTGGGCCTGCTGGGCTTCTGCTCCCAGCTGCCGGTCTTCCTCTTCTCCCTGGCCGGCGGGGTCCTGGCCGACCGCCTGAACCGCCACCGCCTGCTGGTGGGCACCCAGGTGGCCTCCCTGATCCAGGCCTCGATCCTGGCCGGGCTGACCCTCTCCGGCCACGTGGCCACCTGGCACCTCTACGTCCTGGCCTCCCTGCTGGGCCTGATCAACGCCGTGGACGTCCCGGTGCGCCAGTCCTTCGTGGTCGAGCTGGTGGACAAAAAGGACCTGCACAACGCCATCGGCCTCAACTCCTCCATGTTCAACGCCGCCCGCGTGGTCGGCCCCTCAGTGGCCGGAATCCTGGTGGCGGCCATCGGCGAGGGCTGGTGCTTCCTGGTCAACGCCGCGAGCTTCCTGGCGGTGATCGCCGGGCTCCTGGCCATGCGCCTCGTGCCCCGCGCCCCGATAAAGGCCCAGGCCTCGATCCTGGCCCACCTGGCCGAGGGCTTCCGCTTCGCCTGGACCACGCCCTTTGTGCGCGCCACCCTGCTCCTGCTGGGCGCGGGCGGGCTGCTGGGCGCCTCCTACATGGTCCTCATGCCGGTCTTCGCCGGCGAGATCCTGAACGCCGGGGCCCGCGGCCTGGGCCTGCTCCTGTCCGCCGCCGGGGTGGGTTCCCTGGCCGGAGCCCTGACACTGGCCGCCCGCCGGGAGGCCGCGGGCCTGCCCCGGCTGGTCCTGGGCGCGGCCCTGGGCTTCGGCGCCTGCCTGGCGCTCTTCCCCCTGTCCCGCGACTTCCGCCTCTCGGCCGCCATCCTCGTGCCCACGGGCTACTGCATGATCGTGTTCATGGCCGGGACCAACACCCTGCTCCAGCTGCGCGTCCCGGACGAACTGCGCGGCCGGATCATGTCCTTCTTCTCCATGATGATCATGGGCATGACCCCGTTCGGCGCGCTGCTCTCCGGGGCCCTGGCCCACTGGCTCGGGGCGCCGCTCACCGTGGGCCTCTGCGGCGGGGCCATCCTGGCGGTGGCCGCGGTGTTCGGGAAAAAGGTTCTTCAGGCCGACAGCTGATCAGGCCTCGGGCCCGGAGACCGGCTGGCCGTCGTCCCGGAAGGACACGGTCATGGTCGTGCCGCTGCGCTCGTCGGTCTTGCAGACGATGTGCGCCCCATGGGTCTGGGCCACCAGGGCGGCGAAATAGGTGCCGAGCCCCGTGCCGCCCTCCTTGCCGTGGGTCACGTACTTCTCGAAGATGCGCCTGCGGATCTCGGCGGGCACGGCGCGGCCGTTGTGGATGGAGACGCGCCGCAGGGCCCCGCGCTCCAGGCTGATCCGCACGGCCCCGCCCCGGTCCGAGGCCTCGATGGCGTTCTGCATGAGGTTGCGCAGCATGGCCCGGAGCAGGGCCGACTCGCCCGAGACCACGAAGGTCTCGCTGCCCTCGATCTCCTTGCCGTCCAGCAGAATGCTCAAGGTCACGCCCTGCCCCCGCAACAGCGGCGTGAACTCCTCCTCCAGGCTGCAGAGGATCTCCACCAGGTCCACCGGCCCCTTGCGCAGGGAATAGATGCCCTTCTCCATCTTGAACATGTCCAGATGGTTGCGGATCATGTCCAGCATCCGGTAGCCCGCGGAGCGGATGCGCCGGATGTGGTCCTCCTGCTCGCCGGTCAGGCCGCCCTCCCGCAGGAGCAGCTCGGGATAGCCGATGACGAGGTTGAGCGTGGACTTCAGGTCGTGGCGGTTGATGCGCTCCACCTCGCTGCGGATCATCTCCGAGCGTTCGCGCTCCCGGATCTCGATCTGGAGCTGGCGGTTCTTGCGCTCCAGCTCCTCCTGGTTGCTGAGCAGCTGGCTGGTCCGCTGCTCCACGAGCCCCTCCAGGTATTCCTGCTGCCGGTTCAGCCACTGGTCGTGCTGTTCGATCTTGTCGAGCATGGCGTTGAACTCGGCCACCAGCATGCCGATCTCGTCGTTGCTCGCATAGGCCACCCGCTGGGCGTAATTCTTGTTCCGGGCGATGTCCTCCACCACCTCCTGAATCCGGAGGAGGGGGTCGGTGAGCCGGCGGCGGTAGAAGCGCGTCACGCTCACGGCCACGGCGAAGACCACGAGCAGGAGGACCAGGGCCCCGGCCAGCTTCCCGGCCAGCGCCTCCCACTGCCCATCCAGGGATATCCGCAGGATCAGGACGCCGGGCCGCGCCCCCGTGGTCATGGGCTGGGCCACGGTCAGGGCGTTGAGTTCCATGAGCGCCTGCGGCTCTTGGACCGCAAAGAATGCCGGGGCCTGCCGGTAGGCGGCGAAGAGCCGTCCTTCGGCCGTGAACACGGCGGCCCCCGTGACGCTCGGCACGCGGCGCAGCATGCCCAGGTTCTCCGCAGCCGCCTCGGGGTCTTCGAAATCCAGGGCGGCCGCAGAGGAGGCGGCCATGAGCCCAGCCAGGGCCTGGGCCTTGTCCTGGGCGTCCTGGCGGTAGAAATGGAACATGGGGAAAACGCTCAGGGCCAGGCTCAGCACCAGCGCCAAGGTGGTGACGCCAAGGATGGCCGCGTTGAACTTCCGCCCCAGGGGGATGAATCTCTTCCGCTCAGTCACGGGAGACTCCGTCATGGACCTGGGCCAGTTGCAGGAGCCTGGAACTGATGACCAGGCCCGCCTTGCGGGCCGCCTGCATGTCGATCTGCAGCTTCAATCTGCCGTCCCGTTCCACGATGTTGACGATGAGCCCCGGCGGGGGAGTCTCCAGCTTGTAGCCCACGGTCAGGACCGGCTGGTCCGCCAGCCGGGCGACAAGGGCCGCGGCCTCGCGCGGGGCCGTGCCGTTGAGCAGGAGGATGTGGCAGGAGGCCACGGGCCACTGGCTCAGGAGCATCCCGGAAGCGGTCGCCGGATCGGCAAAATAGGGGCGGATCTCGCGGGCGTTGGTGGCCGCCAGGAGGAACGGGCCGATCTTCTCCGGGGCCTCGGCCGCGGGCCAGAAGACATACTTCACGAGCCGCTGCACGATGAGCGCGCAGAGCTGGTCTCCGGAGGCGACGACGGCCGCCTCCTCCCCCCGGACCGGCTGGGGGACGCAGAGCAACGCCAGCAGAAGCACCGCCGGCAGGAGGCTGGTGCGCAGCCTGCTTAGAAATCCCATGTCACTCTCAGGGCCAGGCTGGTGTCCACTTCGAGAAGGGAAAATTCCTGGCGGGCGCCGAGAAGATTCTGGCCGATGAGTTCCAGCAGCAACCCGTCCCGGGCCTTCCAGGAGAGGTGGGCGTCCATGGTGCAGTAGCTGTCCAGGCGCTCCTCGGTGGGGCTGTCCAGGTAGGCGAAATCCAGGTCCAGCCCGACGCCCCGCCCCAGGTCGGTCATGGCCATGAGCTTCGTCTCCACCACGTCGGTGGGCTTGGGCATGGAATCCCCATGGTCGTCCCAGCTGAATTGCTCGAAATCCTGGCGGATGAAGCTCACCGATGGGCGCAGCGTGAGCCACTGGCGGGCCTGCCATTCGAGCAGACTCTCCACGCCGTAGGACGTGCCGCTCAGGCCGTTGGTCAGCTCGCCGGTATGGGTGGCGCTGTTCAACTGGAGTTTGGTGAGCCGGTCGTAGTCGTTGGCGAACAGGGATATCTCCATGGACAGAAGCTTGGAGAGATGGCGGCGATAGCCGGCCTCGTAGGCGACGAGTTCCTCGCTGGCCAGGGAGTCGGTGGGGTGGATGTCGTATTCCACGCCGCGGTAGCGGACCCTGTAGAACCCGTTGTCCTGCCAGCGGTTGGCCGGGCGCACGGCACGCGAAACGGCCAGCCAGTATTCCTGGTCCTCCAGGGTCTGGAGCAGGCGGATGGTGGGCTGGGCCTCCAGGGTCCCGCTGCCCAGATAATCGAATTTCAGGCCCAGGATGAGGTAGAGGCTCTCGGGCACCAGCGTCATCTTGTCCTGGAGAAAGGCGCTGGTCTCCAGGCGGTAGAAGTGCTGATCCTCCATGTGGGAGTCCGGCTTGTTCTCGAAGCTGTCCCAATAGTAGCGGGTGCCCAGGCCATAGCTCAGGAGGTTGCGGTCCCCCAGTTCCAGCGCGTGCTGGAGCTCGGCGTCCCAGACGTTGCTGGTGCCCTCCAGGCCGCCGTCGGTGTCGGTGTCGCGGGTGTACGAGGTCCGGAAGTGCAGCCCCGAGTCCAGGCCGGTGGCCCGGTCCCAGGAGAGCTGCCAGTAGCCGTTGTAGTTCTCCTTTTCCCGGGAGGGGGCCATGTGCGGCATGGAGCCCGCGCCCTCGTTGAACTGCGACTGGACGAGCTCACCCTGCATGGAGAGCTCGTCGGTGTAGGCGTTGGTCCAGTCGAAGCGGGCTCCGGTGCGCCCCTGGGCCCAGTCCTTGGTGCTGGTGGCCTGCCGGGTGTGGTCCTCCATCTGCCTGCCGTCCTGGTAGCCCCCCTTGGCGTAGACCCGGTAGTACGCGTCCCCGCCGGCCGAACCGCCGTTGCGCAGGGTCTGCTCGACGCCGTCGGTGCCCACCAGGCTGACGCTCTGCCAGCCCTGGGTCTCGGCCGCCCGCTTGGTGATGATGTTGATGACCCCGGTGAACGAGTCCGCGCCCCAGAGGCTGGTCCAGGCGCCGCGGACCACCTCGATGCGCTTGACCGTCTCCAGGGGGATGCTCTCGTTGCTCCAGGCCACATTGGTGCGGGCCGTGGAGGTGATGGGCCGGCCGTCGAGGAGCACAAGATGCTTGTTGTCGAACATGCCGTTGAAGCCGCGGATGCCGACGCCCCACTTCTCGGTGTCGATCTGGGCCACGTGCACCCCGGGGACCAGCTTGAGGGCCTCGGGGATGTTGGTGGCGCCGGACCTCCGGATGTCCTCCTCATCAAGGACCGTCACGGCCCCGGCCACCTGGGCGAGGGGTTCCAGACGCCGGGAAGGGGTCACGACCTGGACCGCCATGAGGTCCTCGATCTCCATGCCGGAGAGGTCCGAGGCCTCCTCCTGGGCCCGGCCGAGCGGGCAGATGAAAAAGAAGAAAATGGCGCAGAAAAGGAAGGCGGCGACGTTGCGCGGAAGCGGCATCACGTCTCCTGGGACTGGGCCACGGCCATGAGGTAGCCGCGCCCCCGGATGGTCTTGATGCTCACCCGGCCGGCGAGCTTCTTCCGCAGATTGCTCATGTGCACGTTGAGCACGTAGTCGTCGAAGTCCTCGCCCTTGCCCAGGGCGTTTTCCATGAGGGCCTCGCGCTCCACTATGTTCCCCGGGTTGGAACCCAGGAGATCCAGGATGCTGAACTCCGTGGCGGTCAGGTGCAGGGGCGTCCCCCCCAGGGTGGCGAGCCGGGCCCCGGGATCGATGCTCAGTTCCCCGATGCGCACCACCCGCCCCTGCCGCGACTGGGCACCGGCCGCCGCGGCCGCGGTGTTCGAATAGCGGCGCAACACGGCCCGCATCCTGGCCAGCAGCTCCCGCAGCGGGAAGGGCTTGGGAATATAGTCGTCCGCGCCCTTTTCCAGCCCCACCACCCGGTCGACCTCTTCCCCCCGGCCGGTGAGCATGATGATCGGAATGTTGGACTCCGCCCGGAGCCTGCCGAGCACCTCGAAGCCGCTGGTGTCCGGGAGCATGATGTCCAGGATGATCAGATCATGGGCGCCGGTCCGGAACTGCTGGAATCCCTCCTCGGCGGAGCGGGCGATGTGCAGCGCGATGCCCTCCGCGCCGAGGTATTTGGAAAGAAGTTCTCCCAGTTCCGGATCGTCGTCGATGAGCAGCGCAGTGGTCATGTTCGCTTCCTTTTGAGCCGCAAAATAAATCTTTACTTAAGAGGCAGGAATAATTTTAACATCAAGATTTCTTAATAATTCATAACGAACATAAACCCGCGAACGCCCTCGGGCCCACGAAATACACCCGAAACATTAAGAAATCTACTCCCGCTAAACGGCCGCCCCAGGTTCCTCCGTATAGGGATGTATGAATCGCGTTCCGTTCTCCGGTTGAGCGGGCGCTGCATGGATGCACAAAACTTCAAGGAGGAATTATGTCGCTCGTAGTCAACAACAACCTCATGGCGAATTCGGCGGCGCGTTACCTGAACGAGGCTTACAGCGCCCTGGCTTCTTCCACCGAGAAGCTGTCCTCGGGCCTGCGGGTCAACTCCTCTTCGGACGACGCCGCCGGCCTGGCCGTGCGCGAGCTCATGCGCACGGACATCGCCACCCTGAACCAGGGCACCCGCAACGCCAACGACGGCATCTCCATGATCCAGACCGCCGACGGCGCGCTCTCGGTCATCGACGAAAAGCTCATCCGCATGAAGGAGCTGGCCGAACAGGCGGCCACGGGCACCTACACCTCGGACCAGCGCCTGCTCATCGACTCCGAGTACCAGTCCATGGCCTCGGAAATCACGCGTATCGCCAACGCCACGGACTTCAACGGCATCTATCTGCTCAACGGCAACCTCTCGGCCGCCGGCCTGACCATCCACTTCGGCACCGGCAACGACTCGTCGGAAGACAAGTACGACGTGGTCATCGGCGCCTGTACCGCCTCCGCCCTGGGCCTCGGCCACGGAGCCGCCACGACCAGCGCGGGCTACTGCGTCTCCACCCAGGCCCTGGCCCAGTCCGCCCTGGACGCCCTGGACCTCGCGGTCAAGAGCAAGGACACCATCCGCGCCAACCTGGGCGCCATGGAAAACCGCCTGGACGCCACCATCTCCAACCTGGAGATCCAGGCCGAGAACCTCCAGTCCGCCGAATCGCGCATCTCGGACGTGGACGTGGCCACGGAGATGACCGAGTACTCCAAGCAGCAGATCATCACCCAGTCGGCCGTGGCCATGCTGGCCCAGGCCAACTCCCTGCCGCAGATGGCCCTGTCGCTCATCACCGGCTGATCACGCTCCCAACGCCATACGGACGCAAGGCCCGGGCCCAGCCCGGGCCTTTTTGTTTTCCGCGGCAGGGTCATTTTTTCCGGGCCGGGCGTTTCACCCTCCCGCGCCGGGCAGTTTTTTCCTCACACGTTCATTCCGGCAGGATGTTCCGCTCCAGCCGGCAACGCTCTTCATTAATCTACATTCGCTTCATTCATTCCTCATTACGTTTCTTGTCATTCGCCATACATGAAATAACTTTCAGCAAATTTTTCATTATATAATTATATTACAGAAAACATAAACTAAATATTGTCTGGAATTTAAATTGCTGAATCGAAGCATGGAAACTTCAACAACCAATACAACTAATATTTCGTACACTGATCTGTTCAAGAAATACTCTTCTAAAATATATATGTGCATTATGATGTTCATAAGAAGGAATAATATAGCGATAAGCAAGGATGAAATCGACGACATATTTCAGGAAGTAGCATTGAAGATGGTAAAATATAGATATCTTGAAAGATTCGATGACAGCAAAAGCTCTCTCACAACATGGGTAAAGACCATAACAAGAACAGTTACAATTGACTATTATAGAAAGAATTTTCTTATGATGCACGCGGAAGACCTCGACGGACACGAAGGGATCTCGGAAGAACACGAGACCATGAGCGGATTCACGCTGCCACGCGGCGTGCTCACCGGCAGACAGGAGGAGATCCTGACCCTTTCCCTCAGGGACGGATGGGAGGCCGGAGACATCGCCAAGAAGCTGAACGTGACCCGGGAGACGGTGCGCAGCACCAAGTTCCAGGCCATCGAAAAACTGCGGAAACATTACGGCATCGCCCAGGAAACGGCCGAACACAAGGAGAGAGCATCATGAGCACCACCGAAGTGACCAGCTACTACACCTCCCTGCTGGCGTCCTCGTCCTCGAGCACGGCGACGGTGACCGACTCCAGTTCGGCAACCGACCTCAGCGCCGAGGACTTCCTGACCCTGCTCCTGGCGGAGATCGAGCACCAGGACCCCACCGAGCCCCTGGACAACGCCGAAATGGTCAGCCAGCTCACCGGCTATTCCCAGTTGGAGGAGCTCACCAACATCAGCGACCAGATGGAGAGCATTGCGGACGCGGTGTCCTCCTCCTCCGCCGCCAGCGGCCTCGACTACATCGGCAAGAGCGTGGAGGCCGAGGGCAGCAGCCTGGTCAAGTCCGAGGACGACATCTCCTCCATGAGCTTCACCCTGGCCGGCGACGCCGCCAGCGTGACCATCAACATCTATGACGCCGACGGGAACATCGTGAACACGGTGAGCCTGGGCGGCCTGGACGAAGGCTCCTACGCCTTCGACTGGGACGGCACGGACGCGGACGGCAACACCGCGGACGACGGCACCTACTACGTCGCCATGTCCGCCCTGGACAGCGACGGAGACAGCGTGAGCGTGACCACGACCACGTCCGGCACGGTGACCGGCCTGCAGATCACCTCCGACGGGGTGGTTCTGGTCCTGGAGGACGGCCGCACGGTGAACATGGAGGACGTGACCTCGGTCACGTCCTGAACCTGAAGGCGACACCTTCCCCATACAAGGAGCAAAGCGATGAGCGTCACGGGATCGATGTACACCGGCATCTCCGGGCTGCAGGCCCAGAGCGAGGCCATTTCCGTGGTGAGCAACAACCTGGCCAACTCCACGACCACGGCCTACAAGAGTTCCTCCATCACCTTCGAGGACGTCTTCTACAGCACCGTGAGCACGGGCGGCTCCGTCTCCCAGGTGGGCAACGGCGTCACCGTCTCGGCCGTCTACACGGACTATTCCCAGGGTTCCTACGAGTCCACCAACTCGGCCACGGACGTGGCCCTCACCGGCAACGGCTTCTTCGTCGTGGAGGACCCGGTGACCGGCGACACGTACTACACCCGCGACGGCAGCTTCAGTTTCGACAGCGAAGGCTATCTGGTGGACTCCAGCGGCAACCGCATCCAGGGCTGGGCCATGGAAGAGGGCTCCATCACCGGCGGACTCACGGACATCCTGCTGGAGGACTCCCAGTCCCCGCCCTCGGCCACCTCGGAAGTGACCATAATCATGAACCTGGACTCCGACGCCACGGACAACGCCTCGTCCAGCAGCTACACGTCCCTGTACAACGTCTATGACGGGACCCAGGAACCGCCCATCGACGACTCGGCGTACTCCTATTCCACCACCCTCACCATCTACGACGAGAACGGCGAGGCCCACGACCTGACCGTCTATCTGGACTACGTCACCACCAACGACGACGGTTCCATCGTCTACGAATACATCATCTGCAGCGACGCCGACGACGACGAGCGCACGGTCAACTCCACCGACGTGGGCGAAACCAGCGCCGCGGGCCTGCTCATGGTCGGCACCATGACCTTCAGCACCTCGGGCAAGCTGAATTCCATGACCGCCTTCACCCTGGACGAGGACGCCGTGGCCTCCTCGGGTTCCGGACTCCTGGACGCCTCGAACTGGACCCTGTCGGGTTTCGACGGCAGCGGCTATGTGGCTCTGGAGGCCAACTTCACGGGCTCGGACGAAAACCAGGTCATCGGCATCGACTTCGGCCTGTACAACACCGACGCGGATTCCGGCACGGGCTGGGACGACAACGGCATCACCTCCCTGGCCGACCTCAACGCCACGGTGTCGCCCGACGATCTGCCGGAATTCAACACCATCCGGCTGGAGAGCAGCTACACCACGAGCTACAACTCCAGCTCGGCCACCTACACCCTGACCCAGGACGGCTACGCCTCGGGCACCCTCAGCGAGGTCTACTTCGACGACGAGGGCGTGCTCTGGGCCTCCTACACCAACGGGCAGAGCATCGCGCTGTACACCCTGGCCCTGGCCGACTTCGCCAACGACCAGGGGCTGGAGGCCATAGGCAGCAACCTCTACAAGGCCACGGCCGAGTCCGGGCAGGCCATGATCGGCACGGCCGGAACCGGGACCTTCGGCGACATCGCCTCCAGCTGCCTGGAGCAGTCCAACGTGGACACGGCCACCGAGCTGACCAACCTGATCATCCTGCAGGCCGCCTACCAGGCCAACAGCAAGGTCATCACCACGGCCAACACCCTGCTGCAGACCGCCATCAGCATGAAGAGCTAGGGACGACGGGAACGGTGACGGAGGGAGGCGGCCATGATCAACACCATCTACAGCATAGCCCTGAGCGCGCTGCAGAACGCGCAGGTCTCCCTGACCAACGTGTCCAACAACGTCGCCAACGCGGACACCGAGGGCTACCAGCGCACCACGACCAACTACGCGACCAACTCCTCCATCACCGTCTACGGCCTCACCGTGGGCACAGGCGCCAGCGTCGAATCCATCACTTCGGCGTGGGACGAATACGTGGAGGCCCAGTACCTGGACTCCTCCGCCGAGCTCAACCGCCAGAACGCCGCGCTGGGGTATGCCTCCCAGCTCGATTCCCTGCTCGACCAGGACGAGGATTCGGGCCTGGCCGTCACGCTGAACGCCTTCTGGGACGCCTGGAACGACCTGGCCACGGACCCCACCTCCACCTCGGCCCGCGAGGCGCTCCTGGGGGCTGCGGAAACCCTGGCCTACTCGATCAACGAAACCGCCGCGGAGCTGGAAACCATGGTCCAGACCATCGAGACGGAAATCGCCAGCGAGGTGGACGACGCCAACGGCCTCATCGACTCCATTGCCGAGGCCAATGCCTACATCGCGGCCAATCCCGACGACACCCAGGCCATCTCGGACCGCGACCAGCTGATCCGGGACCTCAACGCACTCATCGGCGTGGACACCATCGAACAGAAGGACGGCACCGTCACCGTTCTCACCGAGGAGGGCTACACCCTGGTGGACGGGACCTCCGCCCACCACCTCGTCTACGCCGAGTCCCGGTCCACCGAGTCCCTGCTGCGCGACTCCACCTACGAGGGGGATATCCAGTACTCCGGCAGCTCCAGCGAGGAGATACTCATCGAGTTCGTCACCGAGGGCGCGGACGGCGCGGCCCAGTTCAAGGTCTCCCTGGACGGCGGCGAGACCTGGCTCACGGACGACGACGGCGACACCCTGCTGTACACCGCGGACGGAGAGGACAACTCCGTGGAGATCGAGGGGGTGACCATCTGGTTCGAGAGCACCTCGGGCGAGCACGCGGTGGGCGACCGCTACACCGTGGTGGCCAAGTCCGGCCTGTACTGGGAAAGCGGCGACGGTTCCCTGGTGAACATCACGCCCATGACCGACGCCAGCGGTGACGACGTGGCGGGCCGGACCTCGGGCGGGAGCCTGGCCGGGCTGTTCTTGGTGCGCGACGACGTGGTGGTTCCGACCCTGGATTCCCTGAACGACTTGGCCGAAGCCATGATCTGGGAAGTCAACTCCCTGCATTCCCAGGGAGCCGGCCCGGAGGCCAACACCTCTCTGGTGGGCACCTATTCCGTGGAGGACGCCACAACGGCGCTCTCCAACTGCGGCCTGACCTACGGGGACGAGATCGTGGCCGGAAGCCTGGAGCTGGTCCTCTACGACGCCGACGGCAACGTCACCACCACGGGCATTGTCGACATCGACCCCTCGGATTCCCTGCAGGACGTGGTGGACGCCATCAACTCCAACGCGGCCCTGGGCGGCGGGCTCACCGCCTCCATCAACGCCGACGGCCAGCTCGTGCTGGACGCCGCGGACGACACGACCTTCGAGATCGTCTCGGACACCTCCAACATCCTGGCCGCCCTGGGGGTGAACACCTTCTTCGACGGCACGGACGCCGACACCATCTCCGTCTGCGACTCCGTAGCCGCGGACTCCTCAACCATCAACGCCGGCGTCCTGGGCGACGACTACCTGCTTGCCTCGGGCAACAACGACATCGCCTCGGACATCGTCGCCCTCGCCGACACCAAGGTGCGCATCGGCAGCGGCGAGTCGGCCGCCACGTCCACCCTGGGCAACTACCTGGCCACCATGGTCTCCTCCATCGGCTCCGCGGCCAGTTCCTACGAAACCCTGGCGGAGACCGCCGAAGTCTGCGCCCAGTACTACTACGACGAGCAGGCCTCGACCTGCGAGGTGAACGTGGACGAGGAACTGGTGAACCTGACCAAGTACCAGCAAGCCTACCAGGCCGCGGCCAAGATGATCGAAGTGAGCAGAACGATGATGGAAACCGTGCTGGACCTGATCTAGCAGCTGGAGGCCCCCATGCGCGTCAGCACCTCCCAGATATTCTCAGCCTCGCTGAGCCAGATCAACTCGGCGCTCTACGACGTGACCCGGTTGAATCTCATGACCTCGAGCCAGAAGAAGATCAACACGCCGTCCGACGACCCCTCGGGCATGGCCGCGGTGATCAACCTGCGGGATTACTCCTCGGCGCTCAGCCGCTACACCGACAACTGCAGCACCGCCGGCAACTACCTCAGCGAGGCCGACTCGGTCCTGAGCCAGGCCAGCGAGGTCGTCACCTCCATCATGGAACTGGCCGAGCAGGGCTCCACGGAAACCTACACCACCGAAGAACTCCGGATGATGGCCGAGGAGATGGAAGGCTACCTGGAGAGCCTTATGGCCCTGGCGAACTCGACTTTCGGCGATGACTACATCTTCGGGGGCGACGACACCGATTCCAGCGCCTTCACCATGGGCCTGGGCATCACCGTGACCGGCGACGGCCTGGCCAGCTCGGCGTCCTTCCTCTCGGTCAGCGGCTCCATCGACTCCGCCATCGCGGTCCGTTTCACCGAGGACGGCACGGTGGGCGCGGACGCGCTGGACTACGAGTACTCCCTGGACGGGGGCGAGACCTGGACCGAGGGGGTCCTGGCCTCCGGCGCCTCGACCCTGGACCTGGGCGACTGCCAGGTGGAGCTGGTCTCCGGGATCACGGTGAACGCCGCCAGCGACGACGAGGAGGGCACCGAATTCCTGGTGCGCGACGCCGTGTACTACGAGGGCAGCGGCGAAGCCATGTCCGTGACCGTCTCCGACGGGATCGACGTGGACATGACCAGCGTGGGCAGCGAGATATTCGGCGGCCTGGATTCCACGGGCACCGCCTATTCCGGCTCCAATCTCCTGGAGGCCGTGGCCTCCTGCCTGGCCTATATGGAAGCCGGCGACTACGAGGGCGTGGCCTCCTGCCTGGAGAGCCTCCGCGCGGGACAGGAGCAACTGCTTGCCGGGGCCTCCAGCGTGGGCGCCCGGGAAACCAAGGTGTCGACCATGGAAGAGAGCCTGGGCGTCATCTCGGAAGTCACCGACAACAGCATCAGCTCCCTGGAGGACGCCGACGCCACGCAGATCCTCATCGAACTGGAACAGGCCAACTACATCTACGAGGCCGTGCTCTCCTCCACCTCGGACATCATGCAGATGAGTCTCCTGGATTATCTATAAGGAGGACCGCCATGTCCTACGTCTCCTCTCTTTCCAGCGACGTAACGACCTACACGTCCATCTCCACTTCCGGGGCCATCACCTTCTCCGGCCTGGGCAACGGCACGGACTTCAGCGAGATCATCGACGCCACCGTGGAGGCCGAGAGCTACAAGCTCGACTCCTACGAGGAGGACCAGGAGGAGAAGGAGGCCATCGTCGAGATCCTGGAGAGCCTGAGCGATCTGCTGGACGATCTCAACAGCACCCTGGAAGAGCTGGACGAGATCGACGAGTTCCTGGCCATGAGCACCACCACCGAGGACGCCTTCAGCGCCGAGGCCGACGGCGACGCCACCCCGGGCACCCACACCATCATCGTGGACCAGCTGGCCCAGGCCGACGTCTGGGTGGACACGGCCTACGGCTTCTCCTCGGAGGACGCGGTGGTGGCCTCCTCGGCCACGGCCTTCTCCTTCACCTACGCCGGGACGAGCATCACCCTGGACATCGCCGCGGGCACCACCATCGAGGGCCTGGTCTCGGCCATCAACACCTCCTCGGCCACCACCGGCAAGGTCACGGCCAGCCTGGTCTACGACGGCGAGTCCTACTACTTCACCCTGAGCGGGGACGACACCGGCGCGGACAACGCCATCTCCATCAAGGACTCCGGCACCCT
Organism: Desulfovibrio sp. UBA4079; assembly: GCA_002382645.1. GTDB lineage: Bacteria > Desulfobacterota > Desulfovibrionia > Desulfovibrionales > Desulfovibrionaceae > Aminidesulfovibrio. Next base: position 21,475 of record DFYP01000150.1, read on the forward strand.
GACCGGCCTGTCGGTGTCCAACTTCACCAACACCATGACCGCCCAGGACTGCCTGTTCAAGGTGGACGGCTTCCCCTCCGGGGCCGACGACTGGATCGCCCGCGACACCAACGTGGTCGACGACGTGATCAGCGGCGTGACCCTGACCTTCACGGACACCACGGACAGCGACGGGGAGACCCTGACCGTCAACTACGACACCGATGCCCTGAAGGAGAACATCGAGACCTTTCTCTCCGAGGTCAACCAGATCATCCTCGAGATCCAGACCATCACCGGCCGGCTGAACCAGAACTACGAAAACGGGGACGCCGTGGACACGGACACCGACGACGAGGAAGACGAGGAAGACGAGGACATCACCATCAACAGCTCCACGCTGGACCTGATGTACAACCAGATCAAGAGCATCCTCTCCACCTCGGGCCTCGGGTTCAGCGCCTACGACGCGGACGCCGACTCCGGGGACCTGTTCAGCACCCTGTCCCAGCTGGGCATCTACACGGACACGGAGGAGGGCTCCGACACCTTCGGCCAGCTCCAGCTCGACGAGGACACCCTGGACGAGGCCCTGGACGAGGATCCTGCGGGGGTGGCCGCCCTGTTCTCGGTCAACGACGTGGCGGAATCGGACAGCGATTCCCTGCAGGTCATCTCCCTGATCAATACGGTGACCGAGCCCGGCGAGTATGATGTGCGCTACACGGTGGAGAACGGCGTGCTCACCTCGGCCACCATCAACGGCGAGGAGGCCCAGGTCAGCGGCTGGACCATCCTGGGAACCGACGACGACTCCACCGGCCTGTACCTCCAGGTCGTGGACCAGACCGATGGGGATCATTCCGGCAGCGTGCGCGTGAAGCAGGGCAAGATCGCCGAGCTCTCCGAGGCCATCTCCGCGATGACCGCGGACGAGACCGGCACCCTGGCCATCCTCATCGACAGCTACGAGCAGGGCATCGACGACCTCGAGGACAGGATCTACAGCGAGACCGCGCGGCTGGACGCCCTGGAGACCTACCTGACCTCGAAGTACGCCACCCTGGACGAGACCCTCTCCTACTACACCAACCTGGAGAGCACGTTGAGCAGTCTCGTGGAGTCGCTGTCCAGCGATTGATGCCGCTCCCGGCCCGCGCGGACCCCCGAAAAACAAGGCCCCGGACAGGCGGGGCCTGTCCGGGGCGGAAGCGAGGGAGATGGCTGTTTCTAGGCCTTGGCGTAGGCTGCGGCCTCGGCCCGGCGGGCCTTCCACATGGCCCCCAGGATGATCACCGAACCCACCAGCAGGGCCAGGCACATGAAAGCGAAGCTGACGTTGCTCATGATGCCGAGCGAACCCTCGGAGACATCCATGAGGCCCAGCTGCACCAGGTACTGGGGCACGGCGATGGCCCGGCTCACGGCCACGATGAGCATGATCGTGGCCATGACGGCCTTGATCATGTTCTCGCGCACGTAGGTGGTGCCGATGGCGCCGAGCTGCACGCCCAGGAGCGAGCCGGCCAGGATGATGAGCACCAGGCGGATGTCCACCATGCCATGCAGGGCCCAGTTGACCGAGCCGCCCAGGCCCATGGCGAAGGCCACCACCAGCTCGGAGGCCGAGGCCACCAGGCTGGAGGCGCCGATGACGTAGATCATGCCGGGCACGCCGATGAACCCGCCCACGGCGATGGTCGCGGCCAGCAGGCCGGTGGCCAGGCCGACGGGCACGGTGAACCACAGGGAGATGCGCAGCCCCGAAACCTTGAAGGTGATCATGGGCCAGAGTTCGATCTTCTGGAGCCGCTTGGCCAGGTTGCTGGTCTTCTCTTCCCCGCCGCAGCGGCTGCACTTCACGGCGTCCATCATGACGTAGCCGCCCACGATGACCAGCACGGCCACGAAGGACAGGCTCACGTAGAGGTTCGACCCGGCCTGGCCCCAGCGGCCGAGGACGGCCTGCTGGATCATGATGCCGAGCTGCACGCCGACCCCGGCCGAGGCGGCCATGATCAGGCCCAGCTTGATGTCCACCTGGCCGTAGCGGAAGCGCTTGATGGCGCCCACCAGGGCCTTGGGGAACTTGTGGCACATGTTGCTGGCCACGGCCACGGTGCCGGGCACGCCCAGGCTCATCATGCCCGGGGTCAGCACGAAGGCGCCGCCCGATCCGATGAAGCCGCTGACCAGGCCTCCGATGAAGCCCACGATGAACAAGAAGCCCACCGCCTGGAAGTTCAGCTCGATGAACTTACTGGAATCAAGAAGCAAGGTTTCCATGGTGCTGTCCTCTTTCCGGCGTTAGGCGTTGAGGGTGGCGCGGGGCTGCGGACGGACCTCGGGGCGCTTCGTGGCGCGGGCGCGGCTGGCTTCGATGCCCAGACAGGTCCAGAGGTTCGAGGCGAATGCGCCGTGGGCATAGGAGAACGCGAAGACCGTGGCGATGGGGCCGGCGGCCCAGAAGGAGCCGCGCGAGAACAGCGCGGTCAGCGTGTCGCCGTATGAGAACGCCGCCGCATACAGGGCGACGGAAAACAGGCCGAATACGATGGTCTTGAGGATGGGCTTCTTGCCCCCGGACGACTGTGCCATGTGGAACCTCCAGTTGGATGTGTCTTCCGCCCCTTCGAGGCGGATCGGTTTCTCTCAATCCACGGTGAACAGGGCCGAAGGAGCCCGGCCTTCCAGCCGCGCCCCCTCCCCCGGATCGCTCAGAATCAACTCCACGCGGTGCAGGTCGCGGCACAGGCCCTCGACCTCGGCCAGGGTGTCGCCGAAGCGCACCACGTGTCCGGCCTCCAGGCCCCGGTCCGCGGCCAGAAGCAGCCAGGGACGGGCCTCTTCGCCGGCGCGGCGGACAAAGCTCTCGCGCAGGTAGGCGTCCATCTGGGAGCCTCCGGCGCGGGAACCCGTGCCCACGTTCAGGAAGACCAGGCCGTAGCCCAGACGCTGGGCCAGCCCCAAGGCGTATTCCGCCAGACGCGGCGAAAAGGACGGGCCATGCCCGAGCACGAGGATGCGCTTGCGGCCTGAACCGGCCCGGCGGATCACTCCGCCGGCCAGGGCCTGCTCACCGGCCTCGGCCAGGGCCAGAGCCTCGGCGTAGTCGTCCAGCAGTTCGCGGCCGGAGCCGCCCTGCCGGACCCGGATGCCCCTGGGCCGGGAGATCCCGGCCCAGATGCGCCTGGCGAAATCCTTGGGCATGGAGTTACTCCGCCCTCAGGCTGGCGCGGGGCCGCTTGTCCTTGCGGGTCTCTTCCTTGCGGTCGGCCTGCTTGGTCTCAGCGCTCTTGGCCAGCTGCACGGCCTCTTCCTTGCTGCCGCGCTCGGCGAAAGCCACAGCCGCGTACACGTCTTCAACCTGCTGTCTGATGGTCGCCATACCGATTCTCCCGGTTTGATTGTTGCAATCGGCAGAGCCATAACAAACATCGTGCCAGTCGGATTTTTTGTTTTAACTTACTTATTTAATTGTATAAATTTTAAAAAAGGACTGACCCGTGGGCCGCGGGCTTGTTGCAAAAGCGAACAAAAGGGGGTAGGATTTGAACTATCGTATTGAAATATCAGTGATTGACCAAATGGCGCTGGCGTTCGATATTGCAACGCGTGTTCGCTTCCGCAACACGCACCCGAGGAGGGGCGCATGATCTTTTTCCGCAAACCCGAGGAACCCAGTCCCGAGCAGCAGGAAGGGTTGGACGGGCTCAAGGCCAAGGCCCAGGCCGCGGACCTTCCCGAGGCCACCCGCCGGGCCGTGGACACCGAGCTGGAGCGCCTGGCCAAGACCGACCCGGCCGTGGCCGAGTACGCCATCGGGGCCAACTATATTGAATGTCTCCTGGACCTGCCCTGGAACCGCCTGACCCAGGACAACCTGGACCTCAAGCGCGCCGAGGCCGTGCTCGACGGCAGCCACGCCGGGCTCGGCCAGGTCAAGGACCGGGTCCTGGAATACCTGGCCCAGCGGACCATGGCCGCGCGCCGGGCCGCCTCCATCCTGGTGGTGGACGACGAGTCCATCGCCCGCAACAACCTCCGCCACATCCTCTCCCGCGAGGGCTACCAGGTGGAGGCCGCGGCCAACGGCGAGGAGGCCATGGACAAGGTCCGGCGCTGGGAGTTCGACCTCATCGTCACGGACCTCAAGATGGACCGCATGGACGGCATGACCCTGCTGGAGGAGGCCAAGAAGGTCTCGCCCAACACCAAGATCATGATCGTCACCGGCTACGCCACCGTGGACACGGCCGTGCAGGCCATGAAGACCGGGGCCGTGCACTACCTCTCCAAGCCCATCGAGCTGGACGAGCTGCGCAACGCGGTGCGCGAGATCCTCAAGAACAGCGCCCGGCACTACGGCTCGCGCTCGCCCATCCTGTGCTTCGCGGGCCCGCCCGGCGTGGGCAAGACCTCGGTGGGCATGGCCGTGGCCGAGGCCCTGGGCCGCAAGTTCTGCCGCCTGTCCCTGGCCGACCTGCGCGACGAGGCCGAGCTGCGGGGCCACCGCCGGACCTACGTGGGCGCCCTGCCCGGCCGCATCGTCCAGGCCATCCGCGCCGTGGGCGTGAAGAATCCCGTGTTCATGCTCGACGAGATGGACAAGATCGCCCAGGACGTGAAGGGCGACCCGGCCTCGGTGCTCCTGGAAATCCTCGATCCGGAGCAGAACGACCGCTTCCTGGACCGCTACCTGGACGTGCCCTTCGACCTCTCCTCGGTGCTGTTCATCGCCACGGCCAACGGCACGGCCCGGCTGGCCGGCCCGGTGCTGGACCGCATGGAGGTGGTCACCTTCTCGGGCTATTCCGAGGCCGAGAAGCTGGAGATCGCCCGGCGCTTCCTGGTGCCCCGCCAGCTGCGCGAGCACGGTCTGACCCAGCCCTTCCCGGTGTTCAGCGACGCGGGCCTGTCCCTGATCATCCGCGAGCAGACCAACGAGGCCGGGGTGCGCAACCTGGACCGCGAGATCGGCCGGGTCTGCCGCAAGCTGGCCCGGGCCTGCCTGGAACAGGGCAAGCCCGGCTTCGAGGGCGAGATCGGCCCGGACCTGGTGGCCTCGCTCCTGGGCCCGGCGCGCTTCAGCCACGAGGCCGCGGCCGCGGCCCCGCGGGTGGGCGCGGCCACGGGCCTGGTCTGGTCCGAGGCCGGGGGCGAGCTCGTCTCGGTGGAGGCCTCGCGCATGCCCGGCACGGGGCAGCTCCTGCTCACCGGCTCCCTGGGCGAGGTGCTCAAGGAGTCGGCCCAGATCGCGCTCAGCCACATCCGCGGCAACGCCCAGCGCCTGGGCGTGGACCCCGGGTTCTTCTCCGGCCAGGACATCCACATCCACATCCCGGCCGGCGGGGTGAGCAAGGACGGGCCCTCGGCCGGGCTGACCATCGCCGTGGCCCTGGTCTCCCTGCTCACCGGGCAGCCGGTGCGCGGGGACGTGGCCCTGTCCGGCGAGATCTCCCTGTCCGGCCGCGTGCTGCGGGTGGCGGGCATCCGTGAAAAGCTCCTGGCCGCCGTGCGCGGCGGGGTGCGCCGGGTGGTCCTGCCCGAGGAGAACGCCGCCGACGTGGAAACCCTGCGCCGGGCCTCCCCGGGCCTGCCGGAGACGCTCCTGGCCCGGGACATCGACGCGGCCCTGGCCGCGGCCCTGGAGGGAGCAAAGCCATGACCGCGCGCCTGCACCTGCCCATCCGCCACAAGGTGGCCCTGGGCATCGTGGCCGCCATGCTCGCCCTGGGCCTGCTGGGGGCCGTGTCCTACCACCACCTGGCCCAGATCGAGGAGGCCCTGCGCCTGGCCGAGGTGGTGGACGATCTGGCCAACGACATCCTGGAAGTGCGCCGGTACGAGAAGAACTACCTGCTCTATTCCCTGGAGGAGGACTTCCAGGAGAGCCTGCGCTACGCCGACCTGGGCCTCGCGAGCATCGAGCGCATCGCCCGGGATGAGACCGCGGTGCGGACCTCCGCGGCCGGGGCCGACGGCTTCGCCCGCCTGCGCATCCTGCTGTTGCGCTACAAGGAGGGGGTGCTCAAGCTGGCCGGGAGCCAAGGAGCCAAGGCCGCCGAGCTGGAGGCCGCGCGCAACGACCTGCGCGAGCACGGCAAGGCCCTGGTGGAGACCTCCCAGCGCTTCGTGGCCGACCAGCGCGAGGGCATCCTGCGCATTGTCAACAGCCTCAAGCAGCAGCTGCTCCTGTCCATCGGCGCGGCCCTGGGCCTGGGCCTGGCCTTCGCCTGGTTCGTGGGCCGAAACATCATCCAGGCCCTGCGACTGATCAACCGCTCCACGGCCCAGATCGCCCAGGGCGACTTCACGCCCCTGCCCGTGCCCGACAGCCACGACGAGACCCGCAACGTGGCCGAGGCCTTCAACCGCATGATCGTGGAGCTGGAGAAGCGCCAGAACCAGCTGGTCCAGGAAAAGAAGCTGGCCTCCCTGGGCGTGCTCACCTCGGGCATCGCCCACCAGCTGAACAACCCGCTCAACAACATCTCCACCTCCTGCCAGATCCTGCGCGAGGAAGGCGTGATCCAGGAGGACGAGTTCACCCGGGAGCTGCTGGACAACATCTACCACGAGGTCCTGCGCTCGCGGGATATCGTCAAGGGACTCCTGGAGTTCTCGCGGGTCACGGACTTCTCGCTCAAGCCCGTGTCCCTGGACGCCGTGGTGGAGCGCTCCATGCGCCTGGTGGCCAGCCAGCTCCCCGCAGGCGTGGAGACCGAGCGGGACATCCCGGCGGACCTCCTCGTGCCCATGGACGCCCAGCGCATGCAGGAGGTCTTCCTGAACCTGTTCATCAACGCCATGCAGGCCATCACCCCGCCGGGCCGGATCAGCGTGCGGGCCGAGGCCGACGCCGCCCGCGGCCAGGCCGTGATCCGGGTGGCCGACAGCGGCACGGGCATCAAGCCCGAGCACCTGGGCCGCATCTTCGACCCCTTCTACACCTTGAAGGAGGTGGGCAAGGGCACGGGCCTGGGCCTGTCCATCGTCTTCGGGATCATCAAGAAGCACGGCGGGACCATCGTGGCCGAGAACCGCCAGGACGGCCCGGGCGCGGTGTTCACCATCCGCCTGCCCCTGGAGCGGCCGGAGCAGGAGGCCCGCCCGTGAGCGACCTGCCCGCCCTGGTCCTGGTGGTGGACGACGAGCCCATCGCCCGCAAGAACCTGGCCCACGTGCTCGGCCGCCAGGGCTGCCAGGTGACCCAGGCCGCCGACGGACGCCAGGCCCTGACCGAGCTGGCCAAGAGCGAATTCGACCTGGTGGTCACGGACCTCATGATGGAGGGCGTGGACGGCCTGGAGGTGCTCAAGCGCACCAAGGAGCTCTGGCCCGACACCGAGATCCTCATGGTCACCGGCTACCCCACGGTGGAGACCGCCGTGGAGGCCATGCGCCGGGGGGCCTACGACTACCTGGCCAAGCCCTACCAGATCGAGGAGGCCCGCCTGCTGGTCCAGAAGGCCCTGGAGAAGCGGCGGCTGCGCCTGGAGGTCCGCGAGCTGCGCGAGCGCATGCGCGAGCGCTCCGAGCCCCTGCCGATCATCGGCGACTCCCCGCCGGTGCGCCGGCTCAAGCAGGCCATCGCCCAGGTGGCGCCCACGGACTCCACGGTGCTCATCCTGGGCGAGACCGGCACGGGCAAGGAGCTGGTGGCCCGCACACTGCACCTGTTGAGCCGCCGGGCCGAGGCCCGCTTCCTGGCCATCAACTGCGGGGCCTTCAACGAGGACCTCCTGGAGAACGAGCTGTTCGGCCACGAGGCCGGGGCCTTTTCCGGGGCCACCCGGATGAAGAAGGGCCTGTTCGAGTCCGCGCCCGGGGGCACGCTGTTCCTGGACGAGATGGGCGAGATGTCCCAGCCCATGCAGGTGAAACTCCTGCGGGCCATCCAGGAGCGGATCATCCGCCGGGTGGGCGGCACCGAGGACGTGCCCGTGGACGTGCGCATCGTGGCCGCCACCAACCGCGACCTCAAGCGCGAGGTGGAGGCCGGGCGCTTCCGCCAGGACCTCTACTACCGGCTCAACGTCATCACCCTGAACGTGCCGCCCCTGTCCGAGCGGCCCGGGGACATCCCCCTGCTCTGCCAGTTCTTCCTGGCCAAGGCCTCGCGCCTCCTGGACAAGCCCCAACTGACCCTGTCCCCGGAGGTGCCCGAGATCCTCTCGCGCTACGCCTTCCCGGGCAATGTCCGGGAGCTGGAGAACATCATGGAGCGGGCCGCGGTCCTGGCCGAGGACGGGGTGGTGGAGCCCCGGCACCTGCCCCAGGACCTCCACGACGCCGACGTGCGCGTGGCCCGGCCCGGGTTCAGCGAGCCCGTGACCCTGGAGGAGAACGAGCGCCGCTACATCTCCTGGGTCCTGGAGCAGACCGCGGGCAACCGGACCCAGGCGGCCAAGATCCTGGGCATCGACCGGGCCTCGCTCTGGCGCAAGGCCAAGAAGTTCGGACTGGACTAGACCCGCCTTTCCCGCGAACCGGCACCAGGCTCCCTGCAACAACGGCGGGGAGCCCTGTTCCACGCACTACAAGAAGACGCATATCCCCAACAAAACAACAGTGCATTGATTTGTATCATGGTCTTGGCCTGATACAGCTGTCCTGTAGAGACATTGCTACAGTCCAGATTTTCTCCAGAACATCGTTTTCCGCACTTATGCTTTTTTTAATATATTGACTTGCTATATCAAGTGCTTATTATTACATAATATAACAATGTAGGAAGCGGAGGTGCCGCCGGCATGACCACGCGCCCCCCCCTGGCCGCGCTTCTGGACAAGGCCCGCGCAGGCGATGCCACCGCCTGGCAGGGGCTCGTGGAACGCTTCCGGCCCTGGGCCCTGCGCCAGGCGCGGCGCCGCCTGCCCCCCGGCCTGCCGGCCGAGGACGCGGTGCAGGAAGCCCTGCTCATCGCCTGCTCCAAGCTCGGCGACCTGCGCGAGGACCAGGCCTTTCCCTCCTGGCTGGCGGCGATCGTCAATTCCCAGTGCCTGCGCCTGATGAACGCCCGCCGGCCGGAACTCTCCCTGGACGAGGCCGAGGTGCGCGGCCTGCTCCCGGCCAGGGGCGTGACCGATCCGGAAACCGCCCTGTGCACCCGGGAGATGCTCGCGGCCTTTGACGCCGCCCTGGAGGACCTGCCCGGCCGCCTGCGCGACGTCTGCCGCCTGCACTTCCGGCGCGGCCTGTCCGTGCCCGAGGTGGCCCAGGCCTGCGCCCTGCCCGAGGGCACGGTGAAGAAGCGGCTGTTCACGGCCCGGCCCCTGCTCCAGGAGCGCCTGGCCCGGTTCCGCTGCGAGGACCTGTTCCGGGTGGGCTACATGCCCGTGAGCGACCACCTCCTGGCCATGTGCGCGGACCACCTGAACCAGGCCCGCGCCCTGCCCCTGCTCTCCCGGCGCTATCTCTCCTGGGCCGCGCTGACCCGGGACCTGGAGCGCGGCAGGCTGGACGCGGCCTTCATCATGACCCCTCTGGCCCTGGACCTGCACGGCCGGGGCACCCCGCTCCTGTACGTCCTGGACGGCCACCACGACGGCAGCGCCATCTCCGTGGCCCGCAGCGAGGACCGGCCCTGGCGCATGGGCCTGCCCGGCCAGACCTCGACCCACAGCGTCCTGCTCCACCACCTGCTCCAGGAACGGCCCGAGCTGCCCCTTCTGCCCACCGTGGTGGTCAATCCCTCGGCCGTGGCCGGGTCCCTGCGGCAGAACGAGATCGGCTCGTTCTTCTGCGCCGAACCCTGGAGCGCCAAGTGCCGGTGCGAGGGCCTGACCGACCGGGTCCTGCTCTCCCGGGACATCCTGCCCGGGCACCTCTGCTGCATCCTGGCGGTGCGCCGGGAGTTCGCCCAGCGCCGGGGCCAGGTGGTGGCCGACTACGTGCGCCTGCTGCTCTCGGCCCGGGACCGGGTGCGCCGCGACCCGGCCTTTGCCGCCGGGGTGCAGTCCGCCCGCACGGGCATCGACCGGGACATCGCCCGGCTGGTCCTGGAGGAGCGGACCGTCAGCTTCGAGGACCTGGAGCCGGACACCGGGCGCATGGCCTCCTTCACCCGCCTGGCCCACGCCGCCGGGGTCCTGCCCGATCCCGGGGTGCCGGAGGGCTTCGTCTGCAAGGATTTCGCCCTCCAGGCCTCGGCCTGAAGCACGATTTTTTGCGATTTCGTGCCCATCCGGGGAACTCTTTTCCTCCCGCCGCGCTCTCCATCTTTTAAGGACATCCGCACGGGCGGCCACGGCCCCGCCCGCGGTCCACACCTTGAATGGAGGGCAGCACGATGCACGAGAGCAAATGGATTCCCACGGTTTGCTACCAATGCAAGGCGGAATGCGCCATCCTGGCCCGCGTGGAGGACGGCGTGGTCAAGGAGGTCAAGGGCAATCCCCGGGCGCGCGGCAAGATGTGCGTCAAGGGCATGGCCGGCATCACCACGCTCTACTCCCAGGAACGGCTCAAGTACCCCATGAAGCGCGTGGGCGAGCGCGGGGACGGCAAGTTCGAGCGCATCAGCTGGGACGAGGCCATGAACATCATGGAGAAGAAGCTCCGTGACCTCATGGCCCGCGGCGAGGGCCACAAGTTCACCTATTCCATGTTCCCGCACTCCACCACGGACCCGAAGTGGCGCTTCGTCAACGCCGTGGGCGGCTTCATCAGCACCGGCCTGCCCCACTGCGACTCGGCCAAGATCATGGCCCACCTGCACACCTTCGGCTGCTTCCCGAACCACCACATCGCGCCCATGTACTACACCGTGCCCAAGGGCGGGATCATGATCCTCTCCGGCCGCCACCCCTTCGGCTGCCTGGACGACGCCTGCGTGCCCCGGGACATCCTGGGCGCCAAGGAGCGCGGAGCCAAGCTCATCGTCATCGACCCCATCTTCCGCACCGAGGCGGCCAAGGCCGACTGGTGGATCCCGATCAAGCCCGGCGGCGACGCGGCCCTGTTCCTGGGCATGTGCCACCACCTGATCAAGAAGAACCTGTACGCCAAGGATTTCTGCGACAAGTGGGTGCGCGAGGGCGACATGGCCAAGCTCAAGGCCTTCCTCAAGGACAAGACCCCGGAAGCCATGAGCAAGATCTGCGAGGTCCCGGCCAAGGACATCGTCAAGCTGGCCGAGATGTGCGCCAAGGCCCCCAGCGTCAGCGTGGACGCCTTCAAGTCCATCATGTACGGCAACGCCATGGACTGGGGCCAGGCCTGGTCCATCTTCCTGGTCATCACCGGCAACCTGGACAACCCCGGCGGCCAGCCCATGCCGGAGATCGCGCCCATGGCCCCGGTCAAGCCGGTGCCGCCCGCGCCGAACCTCAAGGAGCTGGGCTACCACCGCACCGGGCCCAACCGCGACAAGTTCGACCACTACACCTTCATCCTGGAGCCCACCTGGTACGCGGCCCAGGCCATCAAGGACGGCACCCTCAAGGTCTTCTTCGCCTCGGAGTGCAACCCGGCCCTGTCCGAGATGGGCTCGGGCGAGTGGCGCAAGGCCGTGACCATGAAGGACAAGAACGGCAACTACGCCCTGGAGCTGTTCGTGGTCACCGAGATCCTGCCTTCGGAGACCATGAAGTGGGCCGACCTGGTGCTCCCGGACCAGACCAACTTCGAGCGCTGGGAGCTCCTGTACATGCCCTGGTGGTACAACTTCGGGCACACCGCCGCGATCTGCCAGCCCGTGGTCAAGCCCGTGGGCGAGTCGCGCCACGCCAACCGGGTCATGATCGATCTCGGCAAGCGCATGTTCCCGCAGTACTTCGCCTTCAAGGACGACGTGGAGTACTACGACATCGAGCTCTCCGGCGTGGGCATGACCATGCAGAAGATGCTCGACGGCGGCGCGCTCTGGTCCCCGGGCACGGTGGGCTTCCGCAAGTACGAGGACGCCGGCAAGTTCAACACCCCCAGCGGCAAGATCGAGCTGGAATGGCAGATGTACAAGGACATCGGCCGGGAGTGGCCCAGCCCCGAGCTGCCCCTGGAGTTCCGCCGGGACGAGAAGAAGTACCCCTTCATCCTGGTGAACTTCCGGACCATCTTCCTGAACAACACCGGGGCCTGGTCGCAGAACAACGCCCAGCTCCGGGACAAGGTCTCGGGCCTGGACGCCAACCCGCTGCTGCTCAACCCCATCGACGGGGCCAGGCTGGGCCTCAAGGACGGCTCCACCGTGACCGTGGAATCGAGCACGGGCCGGGTGCGCCTGCCGGTGATGTTCACTGAGAAGATCAAGCCCGGCTGCGCGGGAGTCATCCACGGCTTCGGCCAGACCATGGGCAAGGTGGCGGCGCGCGGCGCCTGGATCGGCGACAACGAACTCATCGCCGACGCGGGCTCGCACCTGGACGAACAGGATCTCCGCGGCGGCGAGGCCCACGTCTCCACCCGGGTCCGGATCTCCAAGTAAAGGAGGGGCGAAATGAAACAACTGAGCATCATGGTGGACCTCGACCGCTGCATCGGCTGCAAGACCTGCATCGTGGCCTGCCGCAACCACCACGGCCTGGTGGACCACGAGAAGGCCATGCCCGGCGAGATGAGCCACTATCTGCGGGTGGAGACCGAACTGCGCGGGACCTATCCGGACCTCGAAGAGGACTACTGGGTGGTCATGTGCCAGCACTGCAAGAAGCCGCCCTGCGTCAAGGCCTGCGAATCCGGGGCCATCCGCAAGGACGCGCAGACCGGCATCGTGTTCATCGACAAGGACAAGTGCACCGGGGCCAAGAAATGCGTCGCGAAGTGCCCCTACGACGTGATCCAGTTCGACGCGGCCCGGAAGTTCGCCCACAAGTGCGACCTCTGCTACGGCCGGGTCATCCACGGCCAGGAGCCCGTGTGCGTGGAGGTCTGCCTCGCCGACGCGCTGAGCTTCGGTGAGAAGGAGATCCTGCTCATGCGCGCCGAGGCCGCGGGCAAGAAGGTGATCAAGAAGCGCAGCGCCCAGTCCATCATCTACGTCAAGAGCTGAGGCCGGAATCCGGGCCGGGCGGCCCCGCCAGGGAGCCGCCCGGCCGAGGCCGGACCGCCGGAGGGCGCATGATCCAGATTCGGCTGCGGGCCCCGTGCGCGCGGGAATTCCAGAAGGACGTGTACCGGCCGGGGGTCATTTCCCTGACCCGTCTGGTCTGGGGCTCCCTGGGCGGGGGCCTGGCCCTGGCGGCCATCGCCCTGCTCTCCCGGGCCTGCGGGGTGGGCGTGCTCTATCCGCCCCTGGCAGCCACCTGCTTCATCAACGCCGCCTGCCCGCACCTGCGGGTGGCCCGCCCCCGGCCGGTCATCGTGGGCCATCTCGTGTCCAGCGCGGCCGGGGTCCTGGCCGTGGCCGTGGGCGAGGCCCTGGACGGCCTGCTGGGCGGCGCGCTCGTGGCCTTCAAGCTGGGCCTGGCCGTGGGTCTGGCCGCCCTGTTCATGCAGATCTTCGACGCCGACCATCCCCCGGCCGCGGCCACGGCGGCCATCCCGGCCATCCTGCCCCTGCCCGTGGCGCCCCTGCTCCTGCCCCTGCACATGGCCTGGGGCGCGGTCATCGCCGTGCTGGCGGCCCTGCTCTGGAACCGCATCTGGTTCGCCTACCCGCCCCCCGAGACCGAGGACTGCCCCCGCTGCCTGGGCCTGTACCAGGGCCGCCTGGAGACCGCGGGCCTGGTCCTGACCGCGGCCGCGGCCCTGCTCATGGGCCTGCGGACCGTGTTCCCGGCGCTCTACGAGCCCGGCCTGGGACTCATGCTCCTGGGCGGGCTGCTGCTCCTGTTCCAGCCCCTGCGCGAGGCCCGCATTGCGGGCCAGGAACCGCCCCGCGCCTGAACCAAGACCCCTTGACTCCCTCGGAGGTGGGGTATAATTGACAGGCGTTTTTCCCAACGGGGAGGGTCCATGGTTCTGTTCTGTTCCGGGCTTGCGGTGCTCCTGGCGGGGGCCTTCTGCGCCTTCCTCCTGGCGGGCCGCAACCGGGCGGCCAACGCCCTGGGACCCGCGGCCGCGGCCGCGGGCTCGGCCCTCTGTCTGGCGGCCGGGATCCTGGCCCTGACCGACCAGGGTTGGAGCCTGACCCTGGCCTGGGCCATGCCCGGGGCCTCCCTGCGCCTGGCCCTGGACCCCCTCTCCGGCCTGTTCCTCCTGCCCGGCGGCATCCTGGGTGTGGCCTCGGCCCTGGCCGGACGCGCCGCGCTCCAACACCACGACGGCCCCCTGGGCCCGCACTGGGGCTTCTTCAACCTGACGCTTGCGGCCTCGGCCGTGGTCCTGGCGGCCCGCGACTCCCTGCTCTTCCTGCTGGCCTGGGAGGTCATGTCCGTGGCCTCCTTCTTCTGCATCACCCTGAACGACCGCGAGGAGCGGGTACGCTCGGCGGGCTGGCTCTACTTCGCGGCCGCGCACCTGGGGGCCGCGGCCCTCATCGCCCTGTTCCTGCTCCTGGGCTCGGCCGCGGGCTCGCCGGACTTCGCGGCCTTCACCGGGCTTTCGCTCCAGGGCTGGCTGCCCACGGCCGTGTTCCTCCTGGCCCTGGCCGGGTTCGGCTCCAAGGCCGGGTTCTTCCCCATGCACGTCTGGCTGCCCGAGGCCCATCCGGCCGCGCCGAGCCACGTCTCGGCCTATCTCTCGGGCGCGCTCATCAAGGCCGGGCTCTATGGCTTTTTGCGCGTGCTCACCTTTCTCGGCCCGCCGCAGGCCTGGTGGGGGACCCTCTGCCTGGGCCTGGGCCTGGCCGGGGCCCTGCTGGGCATCCTCCTGGCCCTGGGCCAGCGCGACCTGAAGCGCCTGCTGGCCTACTCCAGCGTGGAGAACATGGGCATCATGCTCCTGGGCGTGGGCCTGGGGCTCATCGGCCTGGCCTACGACGCGCCCCTGGTGGCCGGGCTGGGCTTTGCCGGGGCCCTGCTGCACATGCTCAACCACTGCCTGATGAAGGGCCTGCTGTTCCTGTCCGCGGGCTCGGTGCTCCACGGCGCGGGCACCGTGCGCATGACCCTGCTGGGCGGCCTGCTCCAGCGCATGCCCGTCACCGGCACGCTGTTCTGCCTGGGCGCCTTGGCCATCTGCGGCCTGCCCCCGGGCAACGGATTTTTGAGCGAGCTGCTGCTCTACGTGGCCGCCGCGGGCTGGGCCCGGGACCTGGGTCCGGCCCAGGCCGCCCTGCTCTGGACCGCGGTGGTCGGCCTGGCCCTCACCGGCGGGCTGGCGGCCTTCGCCATGGTCCGGGCCTTTGGCCTGACCTTCCAGGTCTCGCCCCGGCCTGCCTCTGCCTCCTGGCCGCGGGGGCCGCGCCCCTGCTCCTGGCCGGAATCTGGCCCGCCGCCGCCCAGCTGGCCCCGGTGGGCCGGGCCCCCCTGGTCTTCGGGCAGGGCCTGCTGACCACCACCGTGGCCGCCCTGGCCGCGCTCCTGGTCCTGGGCCTGGCCGCGGCCCTGGCCCGCCGCCTGCTCCTGCGCGGACGGACCATT